>WLOK01000012.1 GCA_009699315.1 Actinomycetota bacterium | reverse complement strand
GTCCTTGGTTGCCCGCAGGCGCCATCCGCTGGCCTTGGCAATGCTGTTACTCGTTGCTCTAGGCGCCGTGGCGGGCATTTACACAGTGGCGTCCGCTGGTACTCCAGCGACCGCGAGCGATACTGCTGAAGATCAGATCGCCATGGGCAGCAATCTGTTTAAGGTCGGTTGCTCCTCGTGCCACGGATTAGGTGCACAGGGCACCAGCAATGGCCCCTCGCTCCTAGGAGTGGGTGCGGCAGCTGTTGATTTCCAGGTGAGCAGTGGGCGTATGCCATTGGCAGCCCCTGGTGCGCAGGCCCAGGCTGGGCCTGCGATGTACGACGCGGCCGAAACCGCCGCTCTGGCCGCCTATGTGGCCTCACTTGCTCCAGGCCCGGCTATCCCCAGTCCAGACGACTTGGATTTCGCGAACAGCGACGTCGCTATCGGCGGCATGCTCTTTCGGACAAACTGCGCCCAGTGCCATCAAGCCGCCGGTGGCGGCGGTGCCCTCACCCAGGGCAAATACGCCCCCAGCCTGATGCAGTCCGAGCCCAAGCAAATCTGGGAAGCGATGGTCACCGGTCCGCAGAGCATGCCGGTGTTCAGCGATGGCAGCATCACCCCCGACGACAAACGAGCCATCATCGCCTACATCAACGAGCTCCAGAACGCTTCCAGCCCCGGCGGCCTTGATCTTGGTCGTATCGGACCGGTCACCGAAACCGTATTCCTCTTCACTGCAGTTGCCGCCGTGCTCGCCTTCGCCGCTATCTGGATTGGAATCAAGGCCCGATGACCGACGTCAACACTCACGAGCAGTCAGACCACGGATCCGCAGGTGGCCGACTTCCAGTTGCGGATGTCCCCCACAAGCCACGACGCACTGACGTAGATCCAAAGGCAGCGCGTCGCGCCGAGCGCCAAGTCGCGGCGATGTTCACGCTGTCTGTGCTCTTCGTCATTCTCTTTGTGGTCGCCTACGTAGCTATCCCCAAAGATGCCAACGTCTACATTCCAGTGTTGGGCCTCGTCGGTGCGATGAATCTCGCGCTCGGTGTGACCATGGGTGCGGCCGTTTTCCTGATCGGCGCTGGCGCGATCCAGTGGGCAAAGAAGCTCATGCCCGACGTCGAGGTTGTTCAGGAACGCCACGAAATGCAGTCTGCCCCGGCCGACACCGCAGCCACGGTCGATCAGTACGAACGAGGCAAGGAAGAGTCAGGGTTCGCCGGATACAAAATTATCCGTCGTAGCCTGCTCGGAGCACTGGCCCTCTTCCCCATTCCACTCATAGTGTTGCTCCGCGATCTGTGGATCCAGCCTTCGGACACACCCAATCCGCAGGCAGAACTCGAGACCACGCTCTGGCGTAAAGGTTCACGCATCGTCGTTGATGGCACCTACACGCCAGTGAAGGCGACAGACCTGCCCGTCGGTGGGCTAATCTCCGCGGTTCCCGCAGATCTCGAAGAGACGCAAGCAGAGCAGGGCAATCAAAATGCTCGCGGCAAGGCAGCGATTCTTGTCGTGCGCATGCAACCCGATGAGATTCGTTCACAGCAGGGCGAGAACTGGGATTACCAAGGAATCCTCGCCTACTCCAAGATCTGCACACATGTGGGTTGTCCCATATCGTTGTACGAGCACCGAACGCACCACCTGCTGTGTCCATGTCACCAGTCCACGTTCGACCTTGCTGATTCCGGCAATGTCATCTTCGGACCGGCGGCACGTCGGATGCCGCAGTTGCCGATCGGCGTGGACGACGAGGGGTACCTCGTGGCACTCGCTGATTTCGCTGAACCTGTTGGCCCGAGTTTCTGGGAGCGCGGATGAGCACTGTAGAGAAAGCTGGCGCAGGTGTAGGCACCTACGTCGACAAGCGCCTTGGATCCAACCGCTTCCTCAGTCGCAGTCTGAGCAAAGTCTTCCCTGACCACTGGTCATTCATGCTCGGCGAGATCGCGCTCTACAGTTTCATCGTCATTTTGCTCACCGGCACCTACCTCACGCTATTTTTCAAGCCGTCGATGGTGGAAGTTGTCTACCAAGGCTCTTATGTCCCGCTCAAGGGCATCGAGATGTCCGAGGCGTACGCATCTTCCCTAGATATCTCCTTCGATGTCCGCGGCGGTCTCCTTCTTCGCCAAATGCACCACTGGGCAGCGCTGATTTTTGTCGCCGCTGTGTCCGTGCACTTGCTGCGCATCTTCTTCACAGGGGCTTTCCGCAAGCCCCGCGAGTTCAACTGGATCATCGGCGTTGTTCTGCTCACCTTGGCACTAGGCGCAGGTTTCTCTGGGTATTCACTCCCCGACGATCTGCTCTCTGGCACCGGCTTGCAAATCGCACGTGGCATCGTCCAAGCCATACCCATAATCGGCACTTGGGGAGCGTTCCTACTCTTCGGTGGCCAATTCCCGGGCGATGACTTTATTTCGCGGATTTACTCCGTGCACATCCTGCTGATACCGGGTCTAATCCTGGCGCTGGTCACAGTGCACCTCATGATGGTGTGGGTTCAAAAGCACACACAGTTCCCTGGGCCTGGCCGCACCAACAACAATGTTGTGGGTTATCCACTCATGCCGGTCTACATGGCTAAGGCTGGCGGCTTCTTCTTCATCGTGTTCGGCATCATCGCTCTCCTCGGCGGACTAGTCTCCATTAACCCCATCTGGATCTTTGGTCCATATACCCCCGATCAAGTCTCAGCCGGCTCACAGCCGGACTGGTACATCGGGTGGCTCGACGGGATGCTGCGCACAATGCCCAACTGGGAAACGGCTGTCGGCGGGATCACCATCAGTTGGAATGTATTCATCCCTGCCGTAGTCCTGCCAGGAATCATCTTTACCGCCATGGCTCTGTACCCGTTCTTGGAGGCTTGGGTCACTGGGGACAAGAGAGAACATCACCTCCTCGACCGCCCGCGCAATGCGCCCGTGCGCACCGCGATAGGAGTCATGTCCCTCACGTTTTACATGCTGTTGTGGATCGGTGGAGCCAACGACGTCATCGCGACAACCTTCGACTTGTCTATCAACTCCATCACGTGGTTCCTCCGCGTCGCGCTGTTCGTAGTACCACCACTCGCCTTTGTCTTTGCCAAGCGCGTCTGTCTAGGCCTTCAGCGCAAGGACCGCGACAAGTTGCTTCACGGCTACGAGTCCGGGCGCATCTTGCGTCTGCCTCATGGGGAGTTCGTCGAGGTTCATCAGCCTCTCGACGTGAAAGAACGGGCCATCATCGAGTCGCGCCTTGCGACAGACCACGCTCCGCTGCCCATGCCCGCCTCAGTGGATGCCTATGGGGTCGCCAATAAGAATTATCGCGCCAAGCGACTTCAGGCCAAGCTCTCTCGGGTCTGGTACGGCGATCAGGTTCCGGCACCGACACTCGCGGAGATCGAAGAGGGCCAGCATCATGCGGCGCATGGCGCACTTGCCGAAGCGCCCCTGCACGCCCACGCTGACGCCTTGGAGAACGTGCCATTCCACGGCGGTGTCCTTCACAACCCTGGTGAAGAGAAGACCAACCAGCAACAGCTTGACGACCGCGGCGGTCACCTCTAACCGTTCGTCGATTAGCTCAAGGCTGAACCGGCAACCCATTCGTCCCAAGGGACGTTCCATACCGTCACGCCATCACCTAGGGTCTGCTTCTTGGGTGTGCCGGTGACCACTACGGGGTCCCCGATCTCGGTATTTTCGAAGAGCCATTTGGCGTTCTCTGGGCTCATGGAAATACAGCCGTGGCTGGTGCGGTTCTTGCCCCAATCTGCGGCAGCCCATGGTGAGGCGTGCAAGAACTCCCCCGTCCACGTCAGGCGCATCGCGTATTCAACCTTGACCCGGTAGGAATTGGGGTCGTCTTTGGGTAGTCCAGCGGTCGCGGTGTCCATAATGCGATGTCGCTCGTGGGTGAGCACAACCGTAGTTCCCGACATCGTGTCCATGCCGTCTCGGCCGGTGGTGACCGGGATGGTCTTGATCTTCACCCCGTCGCGGATCACCGTGAGACTGAGCGTCTTCGCATCCACGTTGATTACCTGGGAACGATCAAAGGTAAAGACAACCTCCTGATCCTCCTCGCCAAATACCCCTGGGGACCCCTCAACGCCGCGAAGGTTAGCCGTCACGGTCACATCAATCCCACCCGGCCAGAAAGTCTTGGGTCGGTAGGCAATCTGCTGATCATTAATCCAAGACCAAGAACCATCGACCTGAACCGAGGCCGTGACCGAGAGGCCCTGCTCGACAGCAGCTTTGTCCTCAACGGGGGAAGAGAAGTCGACAGTCACCGGCATTCCCACCCCCACATGCTGGGTGTACCAGGGAGTGATGAGGGCCTTGAGCACGCCCTCGGGGTTCGTGGTGGTGACTTGTTCCTCGTGGCTTACCTCGGAGCCAAACGCGTCCACAGCGGTCACCTGGACGTCGTAGGCGACTCCAAACGGGAGATGGCTGGAGTCTGACTCCCAGGAGCTACCGTCGTCGCTGATGGTCCCCAGAAGCGGCGTACCGTCATTGCCATAGACCTCGACATCGACGAGGGTTCCGGTTTGCGCTCTCACTCGCAGCGGTTCCGTGACCGAAATGCCGCCGTCCTGCGACTCAACGACGATACTGGCGTCAGATGTGCCTCGAGCCGGGGATAACAAGGCGATGCTGGGCTGGTGAGCGAAGAGAACCACGCCCAAGAGCACCAGTGCTGGGAATGAGACCGTTGCGGCTAGACGGGCGCGGCGGACAGTTGATCGACGCGACACCCTCGTAGCCTCCCTATTCGAGCTGCTCTAAAGCAACTCGGGAAGGGCCGAGATGCTATCGGGCGAAACTGCCGCGGTAGTACTCGTACAGCCAGCCGACAAGAGCAATGATAAGGAGAAATATCCCCAGAACGATGAGCCACACCGCAAACACGAGTCCCATTACGATGACTGCTGCCCCAAGGGCAACAACCAACGGCCACCAGGAGTGCGGGGAGAAGAATCCATACTCTGGATCGGCCTCGTCGATTTCGGCCTCGTCTCGGTCCTCGGGACGCGGATACACCCGCTTCGAGGTGACCAAGAGATACACAGCGACCAGTCCGGCAAGGAACCCGGTCATGGCAATCGCAGTTGTGCCGATCTCGTCGTTGCTCAGCACCCAATAAGCGGCCGCGACTACCCAAAAGAAGATCGCACCCAGCCCGAAGATTCCGCCCTCAATCCTCACGATGCAGTCCCCTCACTGCTACCGCCGAGTGCCGTGCTCACCGCCGCCTTTCGGGCAGTTGTAGAGACGGTTGAGTGCTCGGGGTGGTTCATATCCCACACTGGGCGCTCGGAACGGATCCGGGGCAGAGACGTGAAGTTATGGCGCGGGGGCGGGCAGGAAGTCGCCCACTCCAAGGATGCGCCATATCCCCAAGGGTCATCCACTGTGACGAGCGGCGCGTTCTTCCACGTCGAAAACACGTTCCAGAGGAAGAAGATCATGGACAGGCCAAGGATCGCCGCACCAATGGAGGACACCGTGTTGAGTGTGGTGAATCCGTCACTCTCAAGGTAGTCACCGTATCGGCGAGGCATGCCTTCGACCCCAAGCCAGTGCTGGACTAGGAACGTGGTCTGGAATCCGATGAACAGGGTCCAGAAGTGAATCTTCCCCAGCTTCTCGTTGAGCATCCGCCCGGTCATCTTTGGCCACCAGAAGTAGAGCCCAGCGAAGAACATGAAGACGACGGTGCCAAACACTGTGTAGTGGAAATGGGCCACGATGAAGTAGCTGTCGGATACGTGAAAGTCCAACGGTGGGGCTGAGAGAATGATGCCCGTGAGGCCACCGAAGAGGAATGTGACGAGGAAGCCCATCGTCCACAACATAGGTGTATCGAATGACACCGATCCGCGCCACATGGTGCCGATCCAGTTGAAAAACTTGACGCCAGTGGGTACCGCGATGAGCATGGTCATGAACGCGAAGAACGGCAGGTAGACGGACCCGGTGACGTACATGTGGTGTGCCCACACGGCGACGGAAAGTGCACCAATCGCAAGAGTGGCCAAGACAAGGCCCTTGTAGCCGAAGATGGGCTTACGCGAGAACACCGGAATGATCTCGCTCGCGATGCCGAAGAACGGCAAGGCGAGGATGTATACCTCCGGATGGCCAAAGAACCAGAACAGGTGCTGCCAAAGAATCGCTCCACCGTTCTCTGAATTGAAGACAACTGTGCCAAATTTTCGGTCCGCGAAGAGCACGACGAGGCTCGCTGCCAGGACCGGGAAGGCAAGGAGCACCAGCACGCTGGTGACCAGAATTGTCCACGTGAAAATTGGCATACGGAACATGGTCATGCCGGGCGCGCGCATGCAGAAGATCGTGGTGATGAAGTTGACACCACCAAGGATGGTGCCAAGTCCGCCGGTCGCCAAGCCAAGAATCCACAGATCCGCGCCGACCTGCGGCGAGTTGACGATGCTGCTCAACGGCGAGTAAGCGAACCAACCGAACGAAGCCGAACCACCGGGGGTGAGAAACGACAGACACACCGTCATGCCACCGAAGAAGAAGAGCCAGAACCCCAGCATGTTCAGCCGGGGAAACGCTACGTCGGGGGCGCCAATTTGCAGCGGCATGATCACGTTGCCGAAACCGACGAAGAGTGGAGTCGCGAAAAGGAACAACATGATGGTGCCGTGCATGGTGAACATTTGGTTGTACTGCTCGAGTGACACGAATTGCAGCCCGGGAACTGCGAGCTCGGCTCGAATAACCAATGCCATAAGGCCTGCGGCCATGAAGAAGATCGTCGACATGATGATGTACATGTAGCCGATGGTCTTGTGATCGGTTGAGGTGAGCCACTTGACTGCGGTGCGGCCCAGATGACTACGTCGAACCTGCTTACGGGCCTCCGGTCCAAGCGCGGAGGTCGTTGGACGCTCGTTGAGGATCGTCATAGGTTCTTCCCTTCGGATTCGCGTTCGCCCGTGGTTATACCGCTGGGAAGCATGCCGGTCTGCCCCTGTGACTCAAGAGCAGCCATGTGTTGATCGAAGTCGGCCCGAGTGACAACTTTGACATTAAAGAGCATCTGCGAGTGGTAAGTACCGCACAACTCGGCACAACGGCCAATGAACGTGCCGACCCGATTTGGCGTGAGCTCGAAGACGTTCATCTTGCCTGGGATGACGTCCATCTTGAAGAGGAAATCCGGAATCCAGAAGGAGTGGATGACGTCAGGCGAGGTGAGTTCGAACTTCACCTTTTCATCTACCGGGAGCCACAGGGTGGGCAGGACTGCGGGAGTGCCCACGTCATAGACCTTTTGGTCTACATAGTTAAAGCCCCAGGACCAGCGGAAACCCACGACATTGACGGTCTCCTTCTGGTTGTTCTCCACTGCGACCACCGGAGTCTGCTCACGAATCGTGAACAGAAACAAACCGATAATCATGACGAGCGGCACCAACGTGTAGAGCAGTTCCAGCGGAATGTTGTAGGCCGTCTGCACCGGCATGTCCCGGTTGCGGCGCCACCTACGTAGGTAGACGAAAGAGGCCCACAGCATGAGAGCCCAAGTCACCAGACCCACGCACCAAGCAGCAATCCAGGCTCCCTGCCACAAATTGGCGATGCCTGCGCCCTCGGTCGTGGCTGGCTCGGGGAGATTGAAGAAGAGCGCTTCATTCCACGAACAACCCGAAAGGGTCAAGGTCGCGGCCGCCACTGCGGCTGCAGCCAAGAACTTCGCCTTACGGCGAGGAGCTGTCGGACGTGCCACGGATTGCCTTCCTCACGGGTGGTCTCAAACACCTCAGACCTTAGCGCACGGCGTGAGGCGGCTCAGGGCGAGGCGGGGTAGTTTTCGTTACATGTCGCCGACCCGATGCTTCTGGGATATGACCTCCCGTGCGCCCTTGGGGACTGCCGCGCGGGAAGCACTTCTGACCGCGCTGGATACCGGTTGGGCAGACCCCACAAGGCTTTATGGCGAGGCACGCAAAGCGCAGTTGCTGCTCGACGCAGCTAAGGAGTCAATCGCCGCGTCACTCGGCGTCCGCGCCGATGAGATCAGATTCACACCGTCCGTGGCCCTCGCCCGGCGTCGTGCGCTGGCGGGCTTGGTGTCAGTTGCACGTCAACCCGGCTCTGTGGTGACGTCGGCGGTAGAGCACTCCGCGATAATTGACGCCGCACAGGCGTTCGGCCATCCGGTCGTGGAGGTAGGTGTCGGCACAGACGGACAGGTGAACCCCAACGATTTTGTGGCGGCTTGTCGACCCGACACCGCACTTGCCTGCCTGCAGATCGCGAATCAGGAGGTAGGGACTCTCCAGCCGGTGGAGGTCGTTTCGGAAGGGATCGCCGAGTTAGGGATCCCTCTGGTGTGCGATGCATCCGCCGCCGCCGGATATATCAACATTCCGCCCGTCTGGTCGGTCCTCACCGCGGCCCCCGAATCGTTCGGGGGGCCATCCGGAATAGGCATTCTTGGGGTTCGTACTGGCGTGCGCTGGAACCCGTCTGATTTTGCAGACGAGAGCACTTCGGTCCCACTCGCCACCGCTGCAGCGATCGCGCTGGAAGACTCCTCCCGCCAAGCAGCGCAACATGCCACGAGAGTGAGCGCTCTCGTGGATCTGATCCGCACGCGCGTGACCGCAGAGATCCCCGATTGCCTCGCAGTGGGCCATCCGATCCAGCGCCTCCCCCACGTCGTCACAATCACCTGCATGTACGTCGACGGCGAGACCTTGGTCCGAGAACTGGACCGGGTCGGTTTCTCGGTCGCAAGCGGTTCGGCATGCGTGGCTGATGACCTTCTGCCGAGTCACGTGCTTGCAGCCATGGGTGCCCTCACCCACGGCAATCTCCGCATCGGGCTACCGTGGAACGTCACAATTCAGGACGTCGAACGATTCATGCTGGAGTTACCGCGAATTGTGGCGGAAGCGAGAGGAAAGCTCCTGTGACGACACCGGAATCGCACGTACTGCTCGACGAGCGCGGATCTAGGTGTCCCCTGCCCATCATCGCGCTCAGCAAAGCTCTCGTCGGTTTAGCGCCGGCAAGCATCGTCGAAATCATTGCCGATGACCCTGCGGCTGAGGCGGATATTCCAGCATGGTGCCGGCTCAAGGGGGCCCAGGTCGTCGAATCCTTCGCCGCGATAGACGGCCAAGGCGGCGTGCACTATGTCGTTCAGTTACCCGGGTGACAACCTCGTTGGAAGCGTGATCGCCTCAGCGATTCGGTCGAGGTAGGACGAGCGCGGCATCTCGATTGCGCCCATGGTGCCCAGGTGGTCGGTACGCCACTGCACATCGAGCACCCTGCCCTCACGGGCGCCATCAGCGCCACCCAGCGCATCGACCAGAGCCACTAATGCGGCTTTGGAAGCATCTCGTGCGCGATGAAACATCGACTCGCCAGCGAACAGTCCGCCGATCTCGACCCCGTAGAGACCACCCACTAGGTCGGTGCCGCTCCACACCTCGATGGAGTGCGCCCAGCCCAACTCATGCAAAAGGCAATAGGCATCGAGAAATTCTTGCGTGATCCACACATCAGGAGCCGTTGGACGCGAACACGCAGCCATGACTTCGCGAAACGCCACATCGCGTGTCACCGAAAAGTGCGCCATCGACTTTCGCAGCGATCTTGTGATGCGTAGTGCATCCAACGGCAGTATTGCTCGAGGATCCGGCGACCACCATCCCAATACTCCCTCGGGCTGAACGTCCATGGGGAAGATACCCATGGAATACGCCTGCAGAAGGGTGCCTGGAGCGAGGTCGGCGCCGACACCCACGAGATCTTCGCCCGGTTGGGCCTCACGCGGGTCGGGGAGTTCCCACTCGCAGGGAAGAACCAACCGACTCATCGCGTCAACTCGATGTGAGTTGCAGATGCGGCGCCACCTCGCTTGCGGCCTGCGCGCCATAGGCATCAGCGAAGCGAGAGAGGAAGTCTGTGTGCGTAAAGGAGTACTCCTGCGTCCCCACTGTTTCGATGACGTATGTCGCAAGCATCGAACCGATCTGCGCACACCTCTCGTCTCCCAGCGACCAATGCAGGCCCGAGATGAAACCGGCTCGGAAGGCATCACCCACACCGGTCGGATCTGCCTTGGTTCGCTCCTTGGGTACGTCAACGTGAATGGCCGACTGTCCATTGCGTTCTACTCGCGCGCCATCTGCGCCAAGCGTCGTCACTCGACATTCGACACGCGAGAGCACATCGGTTGCAGACCAACCGGTCTTCTGTTCAGTAAGCGCGGCCTCATATTCGTTGGTGAAGAGATACGACGCACCTTCAATCAGCGGCCGAATCCCGTCGCCATCCAAAAAGGCAAGCTGCTGCGACGGATCAGCCGCAAAAGCAGTGCCGCGAGCACGACACTCTTGGGTATGTCGGAGCATGGCTTGGGGGTCGTTGGGCCCCACGAGCACAAGGTCCATCCCGCCCAGTCGCTCGCTCACTGGGAGAAGTTCGATATTGCGAGCCTCGGACATGGCCCCAGGGTAGAACGAAGCAATTTGGTTATTTGCCACATCCGTCGTACACACGAAACGGGCAGTGTGGTGAACATCTGACACGTGTACGGAGTCGGTATCAACCCCGTGCCGCTCCAACCACGAGCGGTAGTCGTCGAAGTCCCGGCCCACTGCACCGACAAGGGCCACAGGAACACCGAGCGAACCAAGGCCGAAAGCCACATTGGCGCCGACTCCCCCTCTGCGGACATCCAGGTCGTCCACCAAAAAGGACAGGCTGATCGAATCGAGCTTGTCCACGACCAAAGAGTCAGTGAATTTTCCCGAGAAGGACATGAGGTGATCGGTCGCTATGGACCCAGTGATGACGATGCGCACGGCGCGACCCTACCGGGCCGCGAGACGAGGACGACGAATTAGCTGAACGAGTCGCCGCAGGCGCATGAACCCGTGGCGTTCGGGTTATCGATGGTGAACCCCTGCTTCTCAATGGAATCCACGAAATCGATGGTCGCGCCGCCGAGGTAGGGGGCACTCATGCGGTCGGTCACAACCTGAACGCCGCCGAAGTCTTTGAGAACGTCGCCGTCCATCTTGCGGTCATCGAAGAAGAGCTGGTACTTCAGGCCAGAGCATCCGCCGGGCTGCACTGCCACACGCAGGGTGAGATCGTCACGGCCTTCTGCCTCAAGCAGAATGCGGACCTTGGCTGCAGCAGCATCGCTCAGCATGAGGCCATCGGTCGACTGGACTACGGAATCAGCGGTCATAGTGCACTCCTCACGAGCAACGGATGCTCCCTAGTGTTACACAGGGTGGCCTAACTACGCACCTGCAACCCGCGCGACCACGATCTTGCGGCCCGCGCCGCCGCCTCCGTTAACCAATGGCGAGCATCCGCCATGGCGCTATCGGCAGATCCGGCCAGGTCCACCAATGAGTAGACGCCCGTTACGCCCATGCCAGCCCACTCCCGGCGTCCCACCTCCACACGCCCGGCCAGAACTACAACCGGGCGCCCCGCTGTGAGCGCCGCCTGCGCGACACCGGAGACCGCTTTGCCGCGCAGCGACTGCCAGTCAAAGCTGCCCTCGCCCGTCAGCACCAGATCGGCGTCTTGAGCACGCCTAGGGATCTCACTGGCTTCGAGCACATAGTCGATACCTGGCTGCCGGGTGCCTCCGAGTGCGAAAAGCGCACAGCCGATTCCTCCTCCGGCCCCGGCACCGAGAAGGACACCGGCCCGCTTCATCGTGCCCCGTACGTTAAACGATCCAAGAGCTGCACTCCATCCAGTTAATGCGGCCTCAAGCGCATCGACAGCATCAGGTTCGGCGCCCTTTTGTGCTGCAAAACCCCGGGCTGCTCCCCGCGGACCTAGCAAGGGGCAGTCAACATCGGACGCAATGACGATTTCGACTCCAGACAACGTCAGGAGTGCTTTCGAAAGGTCGACTCCAGACACGTCACCCAGTCCGATGCCGCCGCCGCGAAGCAGGAAGCTGGCGTCGACGCCGTCTGCATCAGTCGCCGTGGCACCCAAGGCCGCCACGAGTCCAGCTCCACCGTCGCACACGCCGGTTCCGCCTAGACCCACGACCACGTGTCTCGCTCCGGTCCTCACGACCTCCGCCAGCAACTCCCCCAGTCCCCATGACGTCGTGACGCGCGGGTCGCGATCGGCAACGTCCAGCAGGTGCAGGCCTACCGCCTCCGCAGACTCCACATAGGCAGTGCTTGTCACTTCATCGAACGCGAACCGCGCTGACACCGGGTCTCCGAGCGGCCCTGATACAACACAATCGCGCAGGGCGATGTTGAGTGTGGCCGCCATCGAGGCCACGAATCCCGGGCCGCCGTCGGACATCGGGGCTATGTCCAGGACATCGCTGGGGGCCTCCCTGGACCAACCTGCAGCGATGGCATCAGCCGCCTGAGCGGCGCTCATCGTGCCAGTGAAACTGTCTGGGGCAACGAGTACGCGCACGGAACACACGCTACGTGAGACACTTAGTGAATGGAGAGTGGCACCTTCGCCGAACCGAAGCCTTCGCCTCTGGCTTTGCTGCTTCTGGGCCAGAACGCGGATCCCGACAGCGAGAGAGGCGTGGAGTGCCCAGGCGGTCTCCCGCCTGCTTCAGACCCGAATCTGGTCGAACGTGTTCGGGCCGCTCGGGAAGTCCTTGGTGATCGGTTGTACATCCTCGGGCACCACTACCAACGTGACGAAGTCATTCAGTTCGCGGATGTCACCGGCGACTCGTACAAGTTGTCGCAGCAGGCGGCTGCGCATCCGGAGGCCGAATTCATCGTGTTCTGCGGCGTCCATTTCATGGCCGAAAGCGCGGACATTCTGACCAGCGACAGCCAACAGGTGCTCCTGCCCGATCTTGCTGCTGGCTGTTCCATGGCTGACATGGCAGCGATTCATCAGGTGGAGGATGCTTGGGACGTTTTCGAGGCAGCAGGGCTCGCTGACTCGATCATCCCCATCACCTACATGAACTCCTCCGCCTCAATCAAGGCTTTCACCGGGAGACATGGCGGTGCCGTGTGCACCTCCAGCAATGCAAAGCGCGCACTGGAATGGGCCTTTGCGCAGGGCGAGCGAGTGTTCTTCCTGCCCGACCAGCATCTTGGCCGCAATACGGCCATTCGAGATCTTGGCATGGCGTTGGGTGATTGCGTGGTCTTTGATCCGCACAAGCCGGGCGGCGGACTATCAGTAGATCAACTTCGCGATGCGCGCGTGATCCTCTGGCGCGGACACTGCTCAGTTCATGGTCGGTTCACAGTGGATAGCGTTCGCGACGTGCGAGAACGCGTTCCTGGGGTGCGTGTAATCGTCCATCCGGAATGCACACACGAGGTCGTGTCGTTGGCCGACGAGGTGGGTTCGACCGAATTCATCATCAACGCAATCGCTGCGGCACCAGCTGGTTCGAAATGGGCCGTCGGCACCGAGTTGAACTTAGTACGGCGCCTCGCTCTCGAGCATCCTGACCAAGACATTGTCTATCTAGAAAAGGCAGTGTGCTTCTGCTCCACCATGAACCGCATTGACCTCCCGCACCTGGCGTGGACTCTCGAAAATCTGGTCAACGGGATCGTGGTCAATCGCATCACTGTAGAACCTGAAGAAGCCCGCTGGGCTCGCGTCGCACTCGACCGCATGCTGGCCCTTCCGGGCCTCGCTGCGCGTGACTAATTTCTCCCCCGCCCCCGCGCCAAGCGATAAGCAACTAGGCTGCGCTCATGTTTAAGAAGCGCTCCAATTCCGAGAATGTGACCGCTGAATCTGTCCCCACAGGTGGTTCGGGCAAAGGACGTGCGACACCGTCTCGTCGTGAGGCCGAGGCTTCCCGCAAACAGGCGCTGAAAGTGCCCAAGGATCCCAAGGCGGCGAAGGCTGCGGCTCGTGAACGCGATCGTCAGGCTCGGGCAGACGCTCGTGCCGGAATCATGGTGGGAGACGAGAAGCATTTGCCAGCGCGCGATCGCGGCCCCATGCGCAGGTACGTGCGTGATTTCGTCGATAGCAAATTTAGCCTCGCCGAGTACTTCATCTTTATCGCCGTCGGCATTCTTGTCCTCGGATTCATTCCAAATTCACAGGTCAGCGCTTTCGTCAGCATCGCCTGGTTTGCCGTACTAGTGCTAGTAATCGTGGACACAGCAAGTGTGCTGTTTCGTTTACATCGCGCACTGCGCGGCTACTTCCCCGATGCACAAGATCGCAAGGGAGCATCCCTGTACGCAATCTTGCGATTGCTACAGATGCGCCGGTTGCGACTACCCAAGCCGCAGGTGCGCAGAGGGACTCCCGCACCGCCACCCAGCAAGTAGGTCTTACTCCGGGCGCAAACCCATGGGACCGTAAACCTCGCGGTCACGCTCGCGCAACGTCACGGCTTCGATCCCGCCCTCGAGCAGGTCCTGCCACGTCTCGCCGACCCAGGTTTCAGCATCAGCCTGCGTCGGGAACCTCTGGTCACCCAGTGGGCTCACCACCTGCGCTCCTGAGGCATCGGTGTACTTCCAATTCCAGTCCATGTGTGACCTCCTACCCCCAGTATCACCTGTCACATTCGAGCGAGGCGTGTTGACGTGCACCTACTCGCCATGGTGCGATGTCATCACAACTTCATACGTGTGTGTTCGATATCCAGGGGAAGCCGGTGCAAATCCGGCGCTGACCCGCAACCGTGAACCGCTCAGTGCCCACAATCTGAGCAGTAAGTCGGAGCACCTGGCGAACACAAGCGGCTCTTCCCGTCGAGGTCTGCGGGGCGGAGTTCGGACTTAGAGCTTTGGCTCCCTCCGGGCGTACCGTCTTCAGGTCGCTATTGAGAGGTACCACGTGTTCCCTCGTTTTCGCCACGGCGCCATTGCCGCGGTCCTTATTGCTGGCTGCGTCGCACTCGTGCTGCCCTCTCCCGCCCTCGCGGCCACCAGTGCCGCGACCCACTCCGACTCTGGTCTCTTCGGATCGAGTGACCCCACATACGACGGCGTACTGCGTCAGTCCTACGCACTCATCGGTCTCACTTCTGTGGGTGTTGCACCTCCCGCATCAGCAGTGATGTGGCTTCTGGAGCAGCAGTGCGCCAGTGGTGCGTTCATGGCGTACCGCACTGATTCCTGCACTGCGGCCGATCTGAGCACGTACACGGGCACCGACACCAACTCAACGGCGGCGGCAGCTATCGCCCTCACTGCTGTCGGGGAGTCCAAGGCAAGCCGTGCTGCGGTGCGATGGCTGGTCGGCACACAACTTCCCGATGGGGGTTGGCCGTGGCTGGTCGGTCTAACTTCGGATCCGGTATCTACCGGATTAGTTATGCAAGCGTTGCGAGCGGATGATCGAGATTCCAAGTCATTGCGAACGGCCATTCGACGCGGGGCGGCATGGATCCGAGCGCATGTTGCTGACTGCTCAGTATCCAAAAATCACTTCGGCGGTCTGGGGTTCAGCGCGCAGTCTGTGCCCGATGGATTCAGCACTGCTGCGGCGCTCATTGGGTATGCAGGCCCACTGACTGCCCTTTCTCCCACGCAATCACAAGCTGCGCCTACTGCGCAATGCGATAACCGCGCATCCGGAGCAGGCGCGATGTCGCGCTTCCTCGTGAGTTCACTCGTGCGTCACAACGGCTCGATCCCCGGCCTCATGGACGCTTCACAAGCGGACTGGAACGCAACTGCGTTTGCCATCATTGCCCTTCGCAACGCGGGGTTCGGCGCCAACGCGATGCACGCTGCAACTCGCGCACTTCTTAGACACGTCGAGGATTACATTCTCAGTGGCGACGACACGATGCCCGCGGCTATTGGCACGCTGCTGCTAGTAGCAAGAGCCACCGGCTCTGCACCGCGAGCCTTCGGCCCACAGCGCATCGATCTGGTTGCCAGACTTTTGGGGACCCGACGAGCATGACACTCAAGCGCTCGCTGGCGATGTGCTGCGGAGGTGTGGTCGTAGTGACCTCCGCAGTTCTCGCTGCGCCCGTTCAGGCAAGTGAGTATCGCTATTGGACCTACTGGACATCCACCACACAGGACTGGGCGTTCTCCTCGCTCGGACCGGCATTTCGACCAGCCGATGAGAGCATCATCGAGGGCTGGCGCTTGGCAGTGACGGGAGTGGACGCGACGAAGCCGCCCCGAGTAGAGGTTGCAGATGTGTATGTCCGCGCGTGCGGCGACGTCACGCCAAAGGCTGGGATTCTGCGTATCGCCGTCGTCCTGGACTACGGGACGTCCGCTGACGCACCTGTTGACGAATCACCTCCGGGCCTGGTCATCGCGTGCGCTGCCGTACCTGAAGGCTCAACTGGATTTGATGCGCTGAAATCGATCACGGACATCCGATCTGAGCGGGGTTTCGTGTGTGGTCTTAGCGGCTACCCCGCGACTGGGTGCGGTCGCGAGACGGTTGAACCAAGTAGTGAGCCACACATCGAGCCTGCTAGTGAGCCATCCGCAGAGCCCACACCGAGCCCGCGCGAGAGCTTTAGCTCAACACCCACAACAGAGTCACCCCACGCACAGCCGCTACAAACATCGTCTTCCCCATCGACCGCGTCCTGGAGTGCAATCGCTGTACCCACAAACACCTCGGCGTCCACTGTGGCCCCCGAAACTGTCAGTAGTGCGAAGACTGCAACCCCAACCTCGTCAGGTACGGGTCCACTACTCGCAATCGTCGTACTTGCCGGAATCGTCTCACTGGGGGTTCTCGCGTGGACCCGATCACGAGGCCGCCAATGAGCACACGTCCAAGGTGGTTGAATCCGTTTGCCTGGTGGGCATGGGCGCTCGGACTTGCCGTGATGGCGAGCCGGACTACCAATCCACTAGTGCTGGGTTGTGTCGTCGCTGTCGCGGCATACGTTGTTGCGGCACGCCGCCCAGACGCCGCCTGGGGTAGATCTTTTCGCCTGTTTCTGATTTTGGGTGCGTGGGTCATCGCTATCCGAGTTGTGCTCGGCATCGCATTTGGCGCTCCAGATGGTGGTCACGTGCTGTTCAGTCTGCCCTCCCTCGCTTTGCCACAGTGGGCAGCTGGAGTGCGTTTTGGCGGCGATGTCACTGAGCCCGCCCTGCTGAGTCTCATCTTCGACGGCGTGCGACTCGCCGCAATCCTTGCTTGCGTGGGTGCCGCTAATTCGCTCGCGTCGCCCAGCCGACTACTCAAGGCCACTCCCGCGGCCCTATACGAGACCGGCGTAGCGGTAGTTGTTGCTTTGACGTTTGCACCACAGATTGTGGGCGACGCTGATCGTTTACGCAGCGCTCGTCGATTGCGCGGCCGCGATACTCGCGGCATTCGGGGATTTGGGTCAGTGGCCATTCCTGTCCTCGAGGGCGCCTTGGAGAAATCTCTACATCTGGCTGCTGCCATGGATTCGCGTGGATATGGGCGCATGGCTCACACCAGTGACGCACGACGCAGAACGATCGGTGCGACGTTTCTCGCCGCGCTCCTATGCGCCACTATCGGCGCTTACGGAGCCCTTGATGAGCGAATACCCACATCCGCCATGGTGTCCTTGCTGGTCGGGAGCATTGCAATGATTGCTGTGGCGTTCGTGATCGCGAGCCGCGCTCGCATCCGAACGGTGTATCGCCGGGACCCGTGGAGCACTCCCGAGTGGGTTACCGCCAGCTTCGGACTGGCCTGTGCGCTCGCTGCGATCAGTACGGCTGCCTCAACCGCTATGCAGGGACCGACCACACTTTCTTGGCCGCAAGTGCCTCTCGTCTCTATCTGTGCAATCGCTCTTTGTGTGCTTCCCGCTTGGCTGACACCAATACCTCCAGATAGAGGCAGGCGATGATCCGGTTCGAGGACGTCACAATTACTTATGACGGGAGCGTCGCACCGGTCATAGCTCACGCCAACTTGCACATTAATGAGGGCGAGCTTGCGCTAGTCGTTGGTCCTACCGGAAGTGGCAAAACCACATTGCTTCACGCGATCAATGGACTAGTTCCGCATTTCTCTGGAGGAACTCTCTCGGGTCGTGTCGTGGTAGATGGCCGCGACACTGCAACGCATCCCCCACGCGAACTTGCCGACGTCGTCGGCGTTGTTCCGCAGGATCCCATGAGTGGATTTGTCACCGACTATGTCGAAGACGAACTCGCCTACGGCATGGAATGCCTCGGTCTCGCTCCTTCCGTAATGAGGCAGCGGGTGGAGGAGATCATCGACCTTCTCGGTCTCCCTGAGATTCGTGACCGGGCGCTCGCGAGTCTGTCCGGCGGACAACGCCAGCGGGTCGCAATCGGTGCGGTGATGACGACTCATCCGCGCATTCTCGTACTTGACGAACCCACCAGCGCCCTAGATCCTGGAGCTGCGGAAGAAGTTCTCGCTGCCCTCCAGCGTCTTGTACACGACCTCGGCGTAACTGTTGTGTTGGCCGAGCATCGACTTGAGCGAGTGGTGCAGTATGCCGATCGGATTATCCATGTCCCGGGCAATGGGGCACCTGTTCAGATCGGAACCGCAGCGGACATCATGCGGACAGCATCGGTCGCACCTCCAGTAGTCCAACTCGGCAGACTTGCCGGGTGGAATCCGTTGCCACTCTCCGTTCGTGATGCACGGCGTAATGCAGAACCTTTGCGCGAACGCCTGAGATCCGCACACAACGAACATAGGCAAACAGGAGCGCCGATCGACACACTTGCCCCGCGGCTTCTCGACGTGCGATCCGTTAGCGTCGCGTACGGCACGAAGACAGCATTGGATAATGTAACGGTCACGGTTGACCCAGGCGAGATTCTCGCCATCATGGGCCGCAATGGCGCTGGCAAGTCCACTCTATTGGGCACTCTCGTCGGATTACATAAGCGTTCGCGCGGCTCGGTGTTGGTGTCCGGCGGAGATCCCGCAGACATGCGTGGACCCGAGCTCATCTCCCGCGTTGGACTAGTGCCACAAGATCCAAGTGACCTGCTTTCGCGTGACACAGTCCAAGCCGAATGCCACGACTCTGATCGAGATGCGCGTGCTCCTCGCGGCACTACCGCAACCATTCTGCGCTCGCTTGCGCCTGATGTGGCGACTTCCCAACACCCACGAGACCTGTCTGAGGGTCAGCGGCTGGCTCTCGCACTCGCCGTGATTCTCGCCGCTCGACCGCCACTCGTACTGCTCGACGAACCCACTCGCGGACTCGACTACCTCACCAAGTCACGACTCGTTGAAGCGCTGCGCACACTCGCAGCGGGGGGACACGCTGTCGTGCTCGCCACCCACGACGTGGAACTTGTTGCGGAGGTGGCCACTCGCGTGATCGTGCTTGCAGACGGTGAGATAGTCGCCGACGGCACGACCCGAGATGTCATTGCTGCCTCTCCACTATTCGCGCCGCAGGTCTGGAAGGTTCTAGCGCCCCAGGAGTGGCTCACCGTTGCTGAGGTCGAACAGGCATTAGGCGGAGTTCGATGACGCGTGCCATCCAGTTGCACACGCGATCGACTATCGCCATCGCGCTGTGTTCCCTTGTCGGAATAATGGCTTTTGGTTGGCCACTGCTGGCATCGCAATCTTCCGCAGCCATGGCACATTCGGCCGATGCACCGTGGTTCTTCGCCGCATTCATGCCGCTACTGCTCGCGGTCGTACTCGCTCAGCTGGCCGACGGGGGGATGAACGCGAAGTCCATCGCCATGCTTGGCGTGCTGAGTGCCGTCATTTGTGTGCTGCGACCGCTGGGGGCGGGAACTGTCGGGATCGAACCAATGTGGGTCGTGTTGATCCTCGCGGCTCGAGCTCTCGGCCCAGGCTTCGGCTTCTGTCTCGGGGCAATTTCCATGGGAGCAAGCGCTCTCATCACTGGTGGCATCGGGCCTTGGCTGCCCTTCCAGATGATTGCAGCGGCCTGGGTTGGACTGGGCGCGGGCTTCATCCGCGGGCCCCGTGATGGCTCGTGGCGAGAAATTGGAATTACTGCCGCCTACGGGGGCGCCGCCTGCTACGCCTACGGTCTGATCATGAATCTGTGGATCTGGCCGTTCACCACCGGACTAGCAACGGCAATTGCATTCGTCCCGGGAGCCGGGTTGGCCATCAATCTGCAGCACTGGCTGGCCTTTTCCATCGCAACATCGCTGGCGTTTGATATCCCCCGCGCGGTTCTCGCTGTCGTGCTCATCAGCGTCTTGGGCAGACCCACGCTGGCGGTCCTACGCAGAGCAGGACGGCGGGCCGTCTTTGACGCCAGCACCGTCGGCGCAGTGGATGTGTCTCGTGCCTGAAGTTCTCACTCCACTCCAATCACTCATTGAGCGAATCACCACCCCGACGCCCCCTGATTTCGGCGCCACCGCGACGGCTCTTGAGGCCCTTGGACATGTGGGCGACGCAGTGAAGTGGTTAGCGTCAGTTCAAGGCGTCTGGCCGCCAAAAGAGCCCCAGTCAGTCACCGTAGTTGCCCTTGGTTCGGACTCTCGACGAGACGAGCCAAGCACTTACGCAGTTGTTGACGTTCCAGGGGATGCGTTGGAAGCTATCCTCGCCGGCGCCTCCGCAGTCGACAGAGCCGTCGATTCGGGTGCCGACGCGCTTATCCTTCAAGACTCTGCGTTTCTCGCGCCGAGAACCCTCGCCTTGATCGCGCTTTTGACCTCAACGGATGCTGCTGCTGCAACACTTCGCCAGCTGGACGCCACAGCCTGGATGCGCCACGTAGGAACGGTGCGTGACTCCATGCGTGTGGGGCGAAAAAACCTTGGTGACGAAGTCGCGCTTCTCGATTCGTTACAGGCACATGACGTCGCAGTCATGACAGGAGCATTACTCGCTGCCGCTGCACGTAAGACCCCCGTCGTTACTGATTCAACAACGTCTTTAGCTGCAGCGTTGGTGGCGCACAGGATTTCGTACCGCTCGAGGGAATGGTGGTGGGCTTCGCAACGCCCTGCCGACCCGGCCGCCCATGTGGCCCTTGAACGCCTTGATCTGCACCCCTTTGTGGACTTGCACCTCGTAAACGAACCGGGCATTGCGCCCGCACTTGTGTTCCACTCACTCCGAGCAGCTTTGACTCGCATCTAACCGAGTCTCATCGAGTTATCGAGTGTGTGCCGGAACAAACGGTGTAGCAACGACTTCGAATTCGCCCAGCCGGCCTCGCACATCGATGAAAACGCGATCACCCACCGCAATTGCCGGATCAAGAAGAGCTAAGCCGATACCCATTTTTAGCGTGGGAGAGAACGTGCCGCTCGTGACCTCGCCGATTTCGCGACCAGCCGCCGACTGCACTGACATATGTGCACGCGGTATCGCTCGATCAATCGCCTGCACTGCGCGAAGCACACGGCGAGGCCCTGCAGCCCGCTCGACACTCAACGCTTCTCGACCCACGAACGCGGTCTTATCCCAGCCAACTGCCCAACCCAGTCGCGCTTGAACTGGTGAAATCTCTCGAGAAAGTTCATGCCCGTGCAGTGGATAACCCATTTCGGTTCTCAAAGTGTCACGTGCACCTAGTCCCGCGGGCTGCACTCCAAGGTCCACCCCACGCTCAAGCAATTCATCCCAGAGATCTGGAATAACCTCCGCAGGGGCAACAATTTCAAATCCGAGTTCCCCCGTGTAGCCACTTCGACACGCTGCGATATCAGAGTCTTTGTATCTCGTCGCCATCACGCTCATGTATTCGTGATTAACGGGCAGGCCGAGTCGTTCGAGAAGCGCGGCGCTGCGAGGTCCCTGCACGGCAATGATTCCGCGTTGATCGTGATGGTCGATCACCTCAACATCGGCTGCATTATCTGATCGAAGCTGGTGTACGACGTCGCTGGCATTTGAGGCGTTCGGAATTATCATGAACTCTGAATCGTTCCAGCGATAGACGATGAGGTCGTCGATGACCCCGCCGTCCGCGTCGCACATCAACGAGTACTGCGCCTGCCCGTCAGCGATGCGGTGAAGATCATTCGTCAAGAGGCGATTTAGATGCGAGAGCGCGCCCGAGCCTCGCACGAGCACCTTGCCCATATGCGAGACATCAAACAGTCCCACACACTCACGTACGGCGGCATGCTCGCCGAGCACTCCGGTGTACTCGATGGGCATATCCCACCCGCCGAAGTCAGCCATCTTGGCTCCAAGCCCAAGGTGCCGAGAGTGCAAGGGCGTGGTGCGTAGGTTCTGCGTCACGATGGCACGGTACTTCAGGCGCCGGAAGTCATGTCCGGCTACCCTCTGCACTCATGACGACCTTAAGCGCCACCGCCACCGTGTCCACCGACGTCTTGGTAGTCGCCGTGACCCCCGCCAACGGGCGCCGCAAGGGCGTGACGGTCCGGCCAGATACGGGCCTAGCCGCGGCTGGTCGACGCAAACTTGAGGAGTCGCTCGGCGCTCTCGGCGCGACGGGTACCACTGGCGAAATCACTCGCGTGCCTGGCTCAGGCATCGCGAAGGCCACCATGGTCGTGGCAGTCGGATTGGGTACTAGCCCTGATACTGAGACATTACGTCGAACTGCAGGCGCAGTAGCCCGGGCACTCGCAGGTACTAGCCGCGCGACTTTCGCATTCGGCTCCAACGATGTGGACGACCTCGAGGCCATCGCACTCGGTGGGCTCCTCGGTGCCTACACCTTTACTAGCTTCAAGGGCGCCGGTACTCCTGCGCCCACGGCGGCACTTAAGGCAATCTCGCTCCTCACCTCAGATCCCAAGTCTCAGCAGGTGCGTACAGCACTGTCGCGCGCCGGAGTTCTCGCGGATGCAGTAAAGGCAACCCGCGACCTCGTCAATACCCCACCATCCGCACTGTCACCTGCGGCGTTGGCAGACACGGCAAAGAAGCGCGCGTCCCTGCACGGGGTGAAAGCGCGCGTCTGGAATGAAAAACAACTTCGCAGCGAAGGCTTTGGCGGCATCACCGCCGTGGGGCAAGGTTCAGCGAATCCCCCGCGACTGGTTCGTCTGGAATATCGACCAACTGGTGCCAAGAAATCTCTGGCGCTCGTGGGCAAGGGCATCACCTTCGACACCGGCGGCATCTCACTCAAACCCCCACAGGCGATGGAAACGATGAAATGCGACATGGCGGGGGCCGCATCCGTATTGGAGTCGATTGTTGCGATCGCTCGGCTGGGGCTGAAGGTCAATGTCACCGGATGGATGGCATGTGCGGAAAATATGCCGAGTGGTCAAGCGCAACGTCCCAGCGACGTGATCACGATCTACGGCGGCCGTACCGTGGAGGTATTGAATACCGATGCTGAAGGCCGGCTCGTACTCGCGGACGCGCTGGTCGCTGCCGTCGCAGACAAACCCGACCTCATCGTGGATGTGGCCACACTCACCGGGGCTCAGGGAATCGCTCTGGGCAATCGGACCGCCGGAGTTATGGGCAACGATGATGCCGCGCGCGACGCAGTTGTGGCATCTGCCAAGGCAGCCGGCGAATCCATGTGGCCCATGCCCCTCCCCGAAGAGCTCCGACCCTCGCTTGACTCACAGGTCGCCGATTTGGCCAATATCGGTGAGCGAATGGGCGGAATGATGACGGGCGCCGTTTTCTTGCGCGAGTTCGTTCCCGCGACTATTTCCTGGGCCCACCTAGACATTGCCGGACCGGCCTTTAACTCCGGCTCCCCACACGGTCACACGCCCAAAGGCGGCACCGGAATGTCGGTGCGCACCCTCGTACGCGTCGCCGAAGACCTCGCTGAGGGGCGCTTCGCCTGACCTCACTCACCATGGGAGGATAAGGATCCTTACCTTGTGGATGGGAGCAGTCGGTGCCAGAGTCAGATGTCGTCATCCTCGGTGGTGGTAGTGGTGGATATGCGTGCGCCCTACGAGCATCCCAATTGGGGCTCTCGGTCGTTTTGATCGAGAAGGGCAAACTGGGTGGCACCTGCCTTCATAACGGCTGCATCCCGACTAAGGCTCTCCTCCACGCCGGCGAGGTAGCTGACTCAGCCAGAGAGAGCGAGACCTTCGGGGTCAACGCCACCTTGAACGGCATCGACATGACGAAAGTCAACGCCTACCGTGACGGCGTCGTGGGACGTCTCTACAAGGGACTCCAAGGCCTAGTCAAAAGCCGCAACGTTACCTACGTCGAAGGCACCGGTCGCCTCGTCGCTCCCAACACCGTCGAGGTCAACGGTGAGCGCTATGTCGGTCGCAACGTCGTACTCGCAACCGGGTCATACGCGCGCACTCTCCCTGGTCTTGAGATCGGCGGACGCATAATGACTTCTGATCAAGCCCTGGAGCTTGATTGGATCCCGGAGCGCGTTCTCGTCCTCGGCGGAGGTGTCATCGGAGTCGAATTCGCGAGTGTATGGAAGTCTTTTGGCTCAGACGTGACGATCATTGAGGCTCTACCTCGATTGGTCCCGGCCGAAGACGAAGCAGTGTCGAAGGCATTCGAGCGTGCCTACCGCAAGCGCGGCATCAACTTCTCCACCGGCATCCGCTTTGCCAGCGCGACCCAGGATTCCACCGGTGTGACAGTGACACTCGAAGATGGTCAGATTCTCACCGCTGACCTACTCCTGGTCGCGGTCGGACGCGGACCGCAAACGGCCGACATGGGTTATGAAGAAGCCGGGATTGCAATGGAGCGCGGCTGGGTGCTCGTGGACGACCAACTCAAGACCAATGTGCCCGGCGTCTACGCAGTTGGCGACATCACCCCTGGACTCCAACTCGCCCACCGCGGCTTCCAGCACGGCATCTTCGTTGCGGAGCACATGGCCGGATTGGGTCCTCGCTTCATCAAAGACTCCGACATTCCCAAGGTCACCTACTCGGAACCCGAGGTAGCTTCCGTGGGACTCACCGAAGCTCAAGCCAAGGAGCAGTTTGGCGCAGATGCCGTGACGTCATACGAATACAACCTCGGTGGCAACGGCAAGAGTCAGATTCTCGGTACGGCCGGATTCGTGAAATTGGTACAGCGCAAGGACGGCCCTGTAGTCGGCATTCATATGGTCGGTAGCCGCATGGGCGAACAAATTGGTGAAGCGCAACTCATCGTCAACTGGGAGGCATACCCAGAAGACGTCGCCATGCTCGTCCACGCGCATCCCACCCAAAACGAAGCAATGGGCGAGGCCCATCTCGCACTCGCAGGCAAGCCACTTCACGCTCACTCGTAAGCCACAGCCACAAGAAGGAGAATCACCATGCCGGTTTCCGTGACGATGCCTCAGCTTGGCGAGAGCGTCACCGAGGGCACTGTGACGCGTTGGCTCAAGAAGGTGGGAGATCACGTCAACGCCGACGAGCCTCTGGTCGAGGTTTCCACCGACAAGGTTGACACCGAGATTCCCGCTCCAGCAAGTGGCATTCTGCTCGAGATTCGAGCCCACGAGGATGACGTTGTTCTCGTCGGTGGAGAACTTGCCGTTATCGGAGCTGCCGATGAGAGTACGGTTCCACAGCCCGAACCAGTTGCTGCGCCAGTAGCCGCTCCCGTCGTTGCCCCAGTAGTTGCACCGGCACCCATTCCTGCCGCACCAGCACCCGTCGCTGCTGCACCCGCCGCCCCGAGTGCGGGAACCGAAGTCGTACTCCCGCAACTAGGTGAGAGCGTCACTGAGGGGACGATCACTCGCTGGCTGAAGAAGGTCGGCGATCAGGTCGCGGCAGATGAGCCATTGGTCGAAATCTCCACAGACAAGGTCGATACCGAAATCCCATCTCCCGCAGCTGGCACCCTGCTCGAGATTCGCGCCGCCGAGGACGCCGTAGTCCCCGTTGGGGCCATTCTCGCGATCATCGGAGTAGCAGGAGCTGCACCTGCTCCCGTAGCAACACCTGCACCAGCGCCAGTTGCTGCACCTGCTCCCGTAGCAACACCTGCACCTGCACCTGCTCCCGTAGCAACACCTGCACCTGCACCTGTTGCAGCGCCGGCGAGTATCGATGAGGAGCCATACCTCACCCCACTCGTGCGCAAACTTGCAAGCGAAAATGGCGTTGATATCAATTCGCTCGTGGGCACCGGAGTCGGTGGGCGTATTCGCAAATCTGACGTTCTCGCCGCAGCCGCAGCAAAGAACGCTCCGATTTCCTCTGCGCCAACACCGCCAGCAACATCCCCGGCTGTTTCCTCGCTCCGCGGGACGACCGTGCCCATGAGTCGCCTGCGTCGTGTAATCGCTGAGCGCATGGTGACCTCCCTGCAGACAAGTGCACAGCTCACGACAGTCGTCGAGGTTGATGTCACTCGCATTTCGAATTTGCGCAATAAGTCCAAGAGCGCTTTCGAAGCTCGCGAAAATGCCAAACTCACGTTCCTGCCGTTCTTCGCCAAGGCGACAGTTGAGGCATTACGTCAGTTCCCGCAACTCAATTCATCGCTCAATGCTGACTCCACAGAAATCACCTACCACGATGCCACCAACCTCGGCATTGCCGTAGACACAGAACGAGGTCTCTTAGTTCCGGTGATCCGTGGTGCAGAAGACCTCACCATCGCAGCACTAGCCCGGCGCATCGCTGATGTCGCAGAGCGCACTCGCACCAACAAAGTCTCCCCCGATGAGTTGGGCGGCGGCACGTTCACCATTACCAACACCGGCAGCCGTGGTGCGCTCTTCGACACGCCGATCATCAACCTTCCACAGGTTGCGATTCTGGGCACCGGCGCAATCGTGAAGCGCGCGGTGGTGATGGCCGACGACAACGGCAACGATCTCATCGCCGTGCGCAGCATGGTCTACCTCGCGCTGAGCTACGACCACCGCCTGATTGATGGTGCCGATGCCGCACGCTTCCTCGGGGCGATCAAGCATCGTCTCGAAGAGGGATCATTCGAAGGGGACCTCAACACCGCATGAAAATCGCCGTCACGGGTAGCACCGGACTCATCGGGTCAGCCCTAGTTCCCGCGTTACGCCAACGCGGACACGACGTTCTTCGCCTCGTGCGCCGCGCACCCGCCTCTCCCGATGAGGCGCAGTGGGATCCCGCACATGGAACTGTCGACATGGCACGGTTCGTCGACACTCAAGCGGTCTTTCATCTCGCAGGTGCGGGGGTTGGTGACCATCGTTGGACTGACGCATATAAGCAGGAGATCTTGAACTCTCGCGTGGAGGGCACCCGCACCATCTCCACCGCCATCGCAGCGTTGCCGACTCCAGCGTTAGCTTTCATTTGCGGTTCCGCCATCGGTTTCTACGGAGACACCGCCGATACAGCGGTCGATGAGACCGCTCCCCAAGGCGCTGGATTCTTAGCCGGAGTGGTGGGCGAATGGGAGAAGTCCGTTGGCGCTGCTGTTGCGGCGGGAGTACCGACAGCGTTTGCGCGCACCGGACTCGTGGTAAGTGGCGCCGGAGGCGCCTGGGCGAAACTGTTCCCGATCTTTAAAGCCGGTCTTGGTGGACGAGTCGGTTCCGGCAGCCAATACTGGTCATTCATCTCACTTCGTGACGAAGTCGCCGCTCTGGTACACCTTCTGGAAAACCCCATGTCTGGCCCGGTTAATCTCACTGCGCCCACACCTGTCACCAACAAGGAAGTCACCGCCTCGATGGGGCGCGTATTAGGACGTCCCACGATCCTTCCTGTCCCTGCATTTGCGCTCAAGGCAGTCCTAGGTGAGTTCTCGCAAGACGTACTCGGCAGTCAACGAGTTCTGCCTCGGCAATTGGAGTCACGCGGTTTTGTATGGCAGGACGCAGACATCGACGCCGCGATCCGAAGCGCATTAGCCTCCTGACGTGGACTACGACAGCGATGCCATCGTTATCGGTGCGGGCCTCGCTGGCCTGACGTGCGCACGCGAACTCATTCGAGCCGGTTACGTTGTTTCGGTAGTCGAAGCTTCGGACGCCATCGGTGGCCGAATCAGAACAGACGAAGTAGACGGCTTGCTCCTTGATCGTGGATTCCAACTCATCAACCCGGCATACCCCGAGGTGCAACGTGCGCTCGATGTTGAGGCTCTGGCGCTGCGTAGTTTCACTCCAGGCGCACAGGTCCTCACCGAATCTGGTTCCTTCGTCATCGCGGACCCTCGTCGCGGTGGATCGCTATTCGGAGCACTTCGAGCAAATGTTGGTTCCAAGTTCGCCAAGTCTCGTTTCGCGGCCTACGCCCTGGGATGTGCTGTTGCCTCGCCGCACGGTCTATCTCAACGTCCAGATGTCAGCGCTTTCGAAGCGTTGCGCTCGGCAGGGGTATCCACGGAACTCATCGAAAAATTCATTCGGCCCTTCCTAGCTGGCGTCTTTCTAGAAGAGTCTTTGGCAACTTCACGCCGGTTTATGGATCTCGTTCTGCGCTCATTTGTACGCGGCACACCTTCGATCCCTGCCCGAGGGATGCAATCCATTCCATTGCAGATCGCAGAAGGGATCCCGCGGGAATCCATCTCATTGGGCGTGCGGGCGTTATCGATTGACCAGCACACCGTGCATCTCACGAGCGGGCGCCATCGCGCACGAGCGATCATCGTGGCCGTTGACGCTCCAGGGGTGGCCATGTTGGTTCCTGACCTGCCCGTGCCCCAAGCGAGAGCCGTCACCACGTGGTACCACCTCGCACACGTGCCCCCGCAATCCCTCACTCGTGGAAAACCTATCCTCGTCCTTGACGGCCGCACGGCACGTGGACCACTCACCAACTCAGTAGTGCTCAGCCATGCGGCCCCTTCCTACGCAAGCCACGGGCGAGTCCTCGTCTCTTCCTCAGCAGTCGGTCTTCACGGAAACGTGAAGCATGGGGACATCCTTGGTCACCTATCGGAGTTGTACGCCACGAATACGGCTGGTTGGGATCTCGTCGGCACGTATGAGATTCCATTCGCCCTTCCGGCTCAAGACCCACCGTTCTCCCGACGACTCCCCGTCGATCTAGGTGGCGGGATCTTCGTCGCGGGCGACCATCGAGACACCGCATCCATTCAAGGTGCAATGGTCAGCGGCAGGCGCGTAGCAGAATCAGTCACGACACACCTAGGAGGACTCACATGACACGACGCATCCTGGCCACCAGCGGCGGTTTTTTGCCCACCAATCGTTGGGGCGTCATGGTCCCAGGTCAGACGATTCTTGAGGGGTTGCGACTTACCGGCAAGGAGCGCCCGCGAGTGTGTCTCGTACTCACGGCAAGCGGCGACTCCGACTCCTACCTGTCACGCATGTACTCCGCACTTTCTGGCATCGCCGATGTCGATCACCTTGCGCTGTTCACCATGCCAAACCGCGAGCCCGACGAAATCCTCGGCCGCAGTGACTTGATCTGGGTCGGCGGTGGCAGTGTGGCCAACCTGCTTGCGCTGTGGAGCCTGCACGGCGTCGATGACGCCATGCGCAATGCGTGGGACAGCGGCACCGTTCTCGCGGGTGTCAGCGCTGGCTCAATTTGCTGGCACGTAGGCGGTCCCACGGACTCATTCGGACCCACGCTTGCACCTGTGACGAATGCCCTGGGGCTCATTCCTTACGGCAACGGCGTGCACTACGACAGCGAGGCACAGCGCCGTCCGATGGTGCACTCACTCGTAGCAAACGGCACGCTGCCCACCACCTTCGCTACCGACGACGGCATTGGGCTCTTGTATGAGGGCACTGAACCCGTTGAAGTCATTGCTGACTCGCCGTCGTCTCAATCTGCGGCCTACCGCATTGAACGTGTCGGCGGCGAGACTCTTGAAACACGCCTCGAAATCGGGCGTGTGTAGGTGCGCGTTGTTCGGTGGGATCTCGGCGTCAGTCAGGTCGACTACTCCTTAGGCTGGGAAGCGCAGCGCGAGTTGCATAACGACGTCGTCTGTGGACGAGTAGAAGACACGGTCCTGCTGCTAGAGCACAAGGCTGTCTATACCGCTGGTCGACGCACCGAGGCGAGTGATCGACCGATTGATGGCACTCCAGTCATCGATGTGGACCGTGGCGGACGCATTACGTGGCACGGACCCGGACAACTCGTCGGCTACCCCATCGTGCATCTTCGTGAGCCTCTCGCAGTTGTGGACTACGTGCGCCAACTCGAGGCGCTACTGATCGGTGTCTGCTCCGATCTGGGCCTTGCGACTACGCGCATAAGCGGCCGAAGTGGCGTCTGGGTTGCCGCTGATGCAAAGGGACCAGATCGCAAGGTTGCCGCCATCGGCGTACGGGTCGCAAAAGGCGTCACGATGCATGGATTCGCGCTGAACTGCGACTGCGATTTGGCCGAGTTTGGCCGAATAGTTCCCTGTGGGATCCAAGACGCCACAGTCACTAGCGTGAGCGCCGAGTTGGGCCGGCCGATTTCGATTCACGCCGCAGCAGATGTAGTGGAGGCCCACCTCCAGCGCTGGCAACCGCTTCCAGAGTCCGTAAGGTTAGGTCCGTGACAGCCCAAAGCAACGGCGAGCGCAAGCTACTTCGGATTGAAGCGCGCAACGCTGAGACGCCCATTGAGCGCAAGCCCGAATGGATCAAGACTCGCGCCCGGACAGGACCGGAGTTCTTGTCACTTCAGGCTCTCGTTAAGCGCGAGGGACTCCACACCGTCTGCCAAGAAGCTGGCTGTCCCAACATCTAC
>WLOK01000119.1 GCA_009699315.1 Actinomycetota bacterium | reverse complement strand
TTGCCTGCACGATTCGGCGGGGGTGCGCCCACTCTCGAAGAAGCACTCGTCATCGAGGAACGTGTGCGCGAACAGCGCGCCGCGCGCAAGGCCGAAAAGGAAGCGCAGAAAAAGAAGTAGCGCTTATTCCGCCGAGCCCGAAACCTCGCCATGAACTGCAGGGATGCTGCCCATCTTGCCTGACTGGTAGTCCTCGAATGCGGTCATGACCTCGCTCATGGTGTTCATGACAAATGGACCACGTGCAACAACTGGTTCGCGGATGGGCTGCCCACCGAGTATGTAGACATCGAAGCCTTCAAGGCGCGACTCCTGCGTGGGATTGGCGCTAATCGTCATGGTGTCGCCAGCACCGAGCACCGCAAGTTGACCGTTGACGAGTGGTCGAGCACTTGTACCCGACCCGACTGAGCCAGCACCCGAGAGTCCATAGACGAGTGCGTTGAAATCCGGACGCCACGGAAGCGTGATCGAAGCACCCGGGTAGATCGTTGCATGCACGATCGTGATGTCGGTGTGTGTCACGCCAGGTCCACTGAATCCAGCGAGATCGCCCGCGATGAGTCGGATGAGCGCGCCACCATCAGATGAGGTGAGCAGCTTGACCTGAGTCGATCGGATGTCTTGGTAGCGCGGCTGCGCAAACTTCAACGCCCGCGGCAGGTTGACCCATAATTGAAGTCCGTGGAAGAGCCCGCCACTCATCACCAGATGCTCCGGTGGCTGCTCAATGTGCAAAATCCCTGCGCCTGCAGTCATCCACTGCGTGTCACCGTTAGTGATCACGCCACCGCCACCATTCGAGTCAGAATGTTCGAAGATGCCGTCGATGATGTAGGTGACTGTTTCAAAGCCGCGGTGTGGATGCCACGGCGTGCCCTTCGGTTCGCCAGGCGCGTATTCGACTTCGCCCATTTGATCCATATGGATGAAGGGGTCAAGCACGCGCATGTCGACGCCCGCAAACGCGCGGTAGACCGGGAATCCTTCGCCCTCAAAACCGCGCGGGGCAGTAGTCAGCGAGACCACGGCACGATCGCGGCCTTCGGCGGATGCAGTCACACGGGGCAACACCAAGGTGTCCGCAACGGTCACAGCAGGCATGATTCCTCCAATAGTTGAACCTTCAACAAGTAGTGTACGCCTGCTACTCAGCCAGGCAAATCGGCATGGAGCGTGTAGGTGAGCGGCAGTCGATCGGCGTCGGCCTCGAGTCGCCACTCTCCGTCGTCGCCCACGACCATGTGGCCGTGCAGCGCGTTCCACGGGGCGCTGCGGTGCTCCTCGAAGAGCCGGATTGCGAAGCCTTCATTCATCAACGCGCCCATCACTTCGCCGAGGCCGTGATTCCACGAGTGCGAGAGGCCCACGTTGAGGATCGCATCGGTTTCGACGTAGGTCTCTGCAGTTTCTTCCGTGAGTGGCTCGATAGTTTCGAAGTATGGATAGCGCACCACGAGCAAGCCGTCGTCGCGCTTCTCGTCGAGCGCCCACAACATCGGATGTCCCTCGCGCAGCAGGAGTCGCCCACCCGGCTTGAGGAGTCGCCGTACGACAGCGGCCCAGCCTGCGATGTCAGGCAACCAGCACAGTGCACCGATGCCGGTGAACACAAAGTCGTACTGACACCCGAGCACCTCGGGCGCCTCGTAGAGCTCACCGCGCACAAAGTCAACGGATGTCCCGCAACGAGCCGAGATGTCGCGGGCCATCTCCAGCGAGCGCTCCGAAAAGTCCAGGCCCGTCATTCGCGCTCCAAGACGCGCCAGCGAGATGGTGTCGGTGCCGATGTGGCATTGCAGGTGAATGCCCTCCAGCCCGGTGAGGTCGCCAAGTCTGGGTCGGTCGAACTGCACGACCTCGCTCAGATAGGACGGATCCGCGATGAAGTCCGCGACGTGGTAGTTGCCCGACTTCGCATGCGCCTCAGCCCGGTCATCCCAGCTTGCTCGGTTCTCCTCTAAATACGACACGTACCAATCATGACGTACGACGCTGGCCCATGGGACGCAGTTCACCCCCTAGCGTTGGGTCCCATGATGGGTGATCCGGGGCAGTGTCCTGCCTGCGAGACGGTGGGCATGCAGCGCCGGGGTGGCAAGGACATGTGTCCACGTTGTTACTACATCCAACCGTGCTGCGACGGCGGCGAGTGCACGCCCGTATGACCGATCTGTCTGTTCAGGCGCGCGCCATTGTTGAGGAGCGCGTAACAGCTCTTCGCGCCGAGATGGCGATCCCTGGTGTCGCCGTGCGCGTGATGCGCGATGGCGAGACGATCGCGGACTACACGACCGGTGAGCGCTGGCTCGGTGGCCCGGAGCCTGACTCCGCCACGGTCTTCAGAATCGCCTCGATGACCAAGTCGTTCACTGCGTCGGCGGTGTTGCTGCTCCGTGATCGCGGGCTGCTTCGCCTCGATGACGCAGTTGCGCAGTTCTTGCCGGTCACGCAGGTGGATGGTCTACCTATCACCATTCGCGATCTACTCACCATGAATGCCGGATTGCCCACCGATGATCCCTGGGGCGATCGCATGGAGAGTCTCCCGTATGCCGACTTCGATGTGATGGTCGCAGAAGGTCTGTCCTTCACGCACATCCCACGCACCGGCTTTGAATACTCCAATGCGGGCTATGCCCTCCTCGGCAGAGTCATCTCACGCGTGAGTGGCGTTGATTACCTTGACTTCGTACGCACTGAACTACTCGAGCCACTCGACATGCTGGATTCACGCTTTGATGCGGAGGATGTGCCCACTGCGCAGCGCGCGATCGGGTATGCCCAATTCGACGCGGGGCTGACTGCGCTGCCGATGGTCCGACCGGGCTCGTTTAGCGCAATGGGTGGTCTACACAGCACCACGGCAGATTTGCAGAAGTGGGTCAATGGCTTCCTCGGGCTCGGTGAGCATCCGTTGTCTCTCCTGACTCGTAAGGAAATGCAGCACTCGATGAATTGGGCGCGCACATCGGTCCTGGGCGACAGAACGATCACTGCGTCGTATGCCTACGGCCTGATGACGGACGACAACTCAGCCCTTGGACGATTCGTCCACCACAGCGGTGGCTACCCAGGTTATGGCTCCCACATGCGTTGGCATCCGCAGTCAGGTTGGGCGATCGTGCTCCTCGGCAACCGCACCTATGCCAATATGCGTCGCGTCGGCGAGGAATGCATGAACGCGCTCGTTGAGCAGTTCCCTCGCCCTGCTGAACCCGAACTCTGGTCTCGCACCAGGGAAGCGATGTCGGTCTGCGAGCGTCTGCTCACTCAATGGGATGACGCACTCGCTGACGAATGGTGTGCGGTCAACGTCGACCTGGATCGCCCGCGCGCAGAGCGACGGGCTGAGTGGCAAAGGGTGGGGGAGGGGATCGACTCTCCCCAACGTGGGGCTGTGACCTCCCAGAGCCCAGCTCACGCGAGTTGGACTGTCCGCGATGGCGAGACTCAGGTCAGCCTGGAAGTGTTATTGAGCCCGGAGAATCCGTCTTTGATTCAGCATCTTGCCGCTCGTCGCTCGTAATCATGTTGTTTCGATTAGCGCGTAGCCAGACAGTCATACAGACGCTGAGTGCGAGTAGCAGTACGAACTGCACCCAGAAGAACACCAGCACGTCCACCCAAGACCCGATCGGTGGAGCACCGGGGAGGTTGTTGCGTACGGTGATCAGCGCAAAGGTGAGCGCAGCGAACCACGTCACCATGCCGAAATCGACTTCACGCCGAGTGGTGACCACCCACCACATCACCAGTGCGACAACAACGCCAAGCGTCAGCATCATGGCGATCATGAGTAATGCAGAAGTCTTGGTCGTGTCGCTGCGAGAAAACGACAACGAGAGGTCTAGTCGTTCCGTCGAACTTCCGACCGCATTGGATTCGCTGCCGACTTTCCACTGCGAGAACCCATCCGACACGCGAACCCCACCATTAAGTGGGAGTGCACCAGGGAGGGCAACACCCTGCTGGTCAAGTCGCTGAGCAGTTGCTGTGAGACGTGTGCGATGAACATCGAATGGATAGTTTCGAACCGCGCCTTCGACTTCGAGTCGCGCTGTTACGGCCATCTCCGGTGATCCGGCCGGAAAAATGAAGACGTTCTGATCAAGGGTCGGGCTAAGCGCGACCTCGATGCCTTGGCTGAGTGTGCCGTTGGGACCATAGAACAACGGATCCGCATCGATACGAATCACTACTGTCACGGTCTCAGTGGTCGGATCGAAGGACTGCGGGATCACATCTATGTCGAGTCCCCCTGCGGGAGGCGTCTTCGGGGTGAAATCTGAAGCCGGCGAAGTCGACGACGAATACATCCACGCGAACCCCACGTATGCAACGGCCACGAGCGCAACCAGCGCGATCGCGATCCAGGTCCGTCTCTTCACCCTGTCAGCGTAGCGAGTACCCATGCCATGACGGACCAAAGTACGGACTGGATACCCTGTGATTCATCGACCTACGAGAGGTAGCCAGCGTGAAGCGTTTCGAGGGCAAGACAGCAATCGTGACCGGGGCCAGCCGCGGAATCGGCCTTGGTATCGCCGAGCGACTTATTGCCGAAGGAGCGCGCGTGACCATCACCGCGCGCAAGCAAGAGGCTCTAGACGAGGCGGTTACCGAACTCGGTGGCCCAACAAAGGCGCTCGCCGTCGCTGGGCGAGCTGACGACGCTGCTCACCAAGACGAGACCATCGCTCGCACGATTGAGGCATTCGGCAGCGTGGACCTGTTGGTTAACAACACCGGCATCAACCCGGTCTATGGCCGCATGATCGATCTTGATCTCGATGCAGCGCGCAAGATCGTCGAAGTGAATTGCCTCGCCACTTTGTCTTGGACGCAGAAGGTCTATCGCGCGCAAATGGAGTCGCGTGGCGGTTCGGTGGTTAATGTCGCGTCAATCGCAGGTCTGCGTCCGGCACCCGGCATCGGCATGTACGGCGCAAGTAAGTCGATGCTCATTCACATCACGGAAGAGCTCGCCGTCGAACTCGGCCCCAACATTCGTGTCAACGCGGTAGCCCCGGCGGTCGTGAAGACCAAGTTCGCCTCTGCGCTCTATGAGGGACGCGAGGACGAGGTGTCATCGGCGTATCCGCTAAAGCGGCTGGGAGTGCCCGAAGACATCGGCAGCGTGGTGGCGTTCTTACTCTCTGATGATGCGGGTTGGCTCACCGGACAGACGATCACGATCGACGGCGGTCTCTTGCTTACCGGTGGCGTCTAAGCCTCCACCGCAGTGTGGTGCAGCAAAAAGCGCACTCCGCGGCGTAGTCTGAAGCAGACTCGTGGGGAGGTCGCATGTTGCGTCCGATTGCTATAGGCGTTGTTGTTCTTGGTTCCGCATTAGTGCTTGCTGCATGCGGATCCAATGGGTCGAGCCCGACCTCGACGTCGACCTCAAGTTCGGTGTCGCCGACCGGTTCGCCCTCCTCTAGCGCGAGTCCCACTCCAGCGCCGACTTCGCCAAGTCCCACCCCGTCGTACTCATTTCGTTTCGTCGGTGGTGGCCTTGAACGCCCCGATTTTCAAGATGTGCTCAGAGCGGATGCAAGCGGCGAAGTCATTGTCGTTGCGGTCCGAACTAAATCAGAGACCACCGGTGTAGACGTCGGCTTGGTTTTTTCTACGGATGCGGGCGCCACATGGACATGGGGTGGAACGCTGCAATTGCCAGGCGAGCAGGTGCC
>WLOK01000118.1 GCA_009699315.1 Actinomycetota bacterium | reverse complement strand
GGTCTTCGATGTGATCGCGCAGCGAGTTGACCGTGCCGAGATGGAGCGCACCTTCAATATGGGCGTCGGCATGGTGGCGTTCGTGGCACCTGACGCGGTGGATGCGGCGCTCGCGCTGTTAGACGAGCGCAATGTTGATTCGTGGGTGTGCGGGACCGTCCGGGATCGCCGCGATGGTGAGATGGGTGACGCGGAGGCAAAGGGCGGCAAGGGTGGGGCCGCCACTGTGATCGGGAACTACGCGCGCTAAATCAACCAGCGCGCTCGCGGTCCTCGTCTTCTTCGTCCTCTTCGTAGTACTTCGCGTAGGGGTCGTCTTCTTCCTTGACGACTGCTACCTCTTCGACAACCTCGACGTATTCGTCGTGGGAATCGCCCGCGAGTTCTGCCTGAAGTCGAGCGAAGTCCGTTTGTGGACCGCCGTACTTCAGTTCGCGGGCAACTTTCGTCTGCTTAGCCTTTGCCCGGCCGCGCCCCATGGCTCGACCCCCTTGGCCGGAGTGTCCCGGCAGTAGTCACATGCCGACGCCTGTCATCGGCTTGAGGGTTAAGACTACCTCCCCGCCTGCGCGAGTGCAGCCCGGACGTCCCCTAGCCAGACCGAATCTTCGTCAGGACCCCGGGGGACCGCTGAGGTTGGCCAGCCGGGCGAACGCACCCGGGAGGTCCCCGAGTTGGGCGGGGTCGAGGTCGGCCACGTCGATTGCGGGGGCGCCCCACTGGGCCAAGGTCTTCTCGATGGAGCGCCGGGCCCGGTCCATCTTGCGGGCGACCATGCGCCGGGCCGCCCAGGTGGTCTCCCGCTGCCGAAGGGCCGTCTCGATCGCTTCGGCTTGCTCGGGGGAGCTTGCCAGGCCGAAGGACCGTTCGAGCCCCACGCGGGCCTCTATGCGGTAGTCGTGCCCGAGGCGGACGAAGGTGCCCGGCTTGGACTGCATGGCGTTCTTGAGGTCCATCGTGGTGAGGACGAAGGTGGTGATCGGGCGGAATTTCGTCTCCCGGGGGACCAGCGGCGGCCGGGTCGCTGGCGGGCCCATCCACCAAGGCGGTTGCAGGACCATCTTGAAGGAGTACATGTTCACGGGGTCGTCGTGGTGCACGATCATCAAGTGCCGGACCGTCGAGGGCGCGATCGGGCTGGCCTCGTCGGGCTCGGCGACCAACTCGACCCGGCCCTGTGGGTCAATCGCGGCCGGGTGCTCGCGCCAGCGCATCCAGAACTCGGTCAGGAACGGCACTCCGAGGTACATGCCGCCGGAGACTCCAAGATGGTCGAGGGCCGGGACACCGACGTACGGCCCGGGCAGCGTCGCGACATCAAGTGCGACGAGTGCTCCGAGACTCTCACCGATCAGCACCACGCGCGGGCGCTTGTTCGTGGGCAGGGTCGCGCTGTGCTCCTTGATGCCCTCGAGCACAAGTCGGGTGAGTAGGCAGCCCTCGTGAGTACGCGCCAGTGCTAGTGCGGAAGGCACGAGTGCGTATTGCGGCACGACACTCGCGCAGTTGCCGCGCGTGAGGTATTCGAGTGCTTCGGCCACTGTGTAGTTGAAGTAGCCGACACCGGTAGGGGCAGCAACGGCAATCAGACTTCGGTCGAATGCACCAACGGCCTTCATGTCGTCGAGGATCATGCGGGAGCGGTCTTCGATAGTGCTCGCTGATCCATAGCCACCGACTACGCGCACGGGCTCGAGTGCGTCTTCGTGCATCACGTGTGTGATGTCCGCTGCGGTGAGCGTCATAAGTACGAATCGACGCCCCTCCTTGCCGAGTGCATCGAACGGCATTGCGCTTAAAGGGCCCGAAGACACATGTGGATTGGTGGGCGGTGCGGGGTAGGCGGGTTCGACGATGTCATCGCGCTTCTGAATGCGCTCGGTGATTTGGTGCAAGCCGAACGCGCCAACAGCACCCATCGCCGCAAGCACTGTGGTGTGTGCGATGAGAGATCCGATTGCACCAGTCTCGCGATGAACAGTGCGCGAAAGGAGTCGTTCGAGACCGCGGGCTGCAAACTGCTCACCGAGCGTTAAGCCGGTTAAGGCGAGCGAGGACCCAACGCCTACGACCGCTGCCTGCGCGAGAGCGCGACCATTCGCACTTTGTACGCGGTGCCGGTCAGGTTCGATGATGCCGTACTTGCTGGCACGTCGTGAAGCGGCAAGCACGGTGAATCCCGCAACAGCTGTGCCAGTCAGAATGCTGGGCACGAGTGTGGTGTCGAGACCCGGTTGCCATTTGAGGCGCTTGATCAGCACGTCATCGGCCACTGCGCCAGCGAGACCGGCAAGGCCGATGAATGCGAATCTTCGACCCGCAGCCGAGAGTGCCGCCGCTGGCATGGACGTTTGCGCGAGGCGTTGCCCGACTGCGCTGGCAGTCAGGCCACCCGCAATTGCGGCACCCGCGACGGCGATGGTGGCGGGAAGATTGGGGCGGCGGCCGGGGCGTGATGCCAAGGCTTCGACGACCGCCCATGCCGTGGCACTGAGCTGGTAGTTGGTTGCCGCGACGACACCCGTGGCGACCGCCTGATCGATGGGGGAGCGCGGGAGGAGTCCACGCGCGAAGGATCCGGCGATGGACCACGATGCGCCTGCGACCCCGACGCGCACAGCGGGGTCCGCAGACCACCGCGTGAACCAACCCGGACGATGCAACCCCATACGGGCATTGTGCTGTATCCGCCATGGGCTTAGGACCCCGATAGGGGTAATAGCTCGGGCGGTACGGCAAGGTATCCCCATGACTGATCAGGGTCCCGTTGTGAGTGACACGCCTGGGCTAGATCTGGGGGTCTTCGCCGAATTCTTTGGCGGGGTCTGCCCGGGTGCGATGTCTGGTCCGCTCACGGCCTCTGTGATCGCTGGTGGGCGCTCGAATCTGACCTATTTGGTGACGGACGGATCGACTTCGTGGGTAGTCCGCCGGCCGCCGCTGGGTCACGTCTTAGCGACCGCTCACGACATGGGCCGGGAGTTCAAGATCCTCTCCGCCCTGAAGGACACCGATGTGCCGGTCGCGCGTCCCCTCGCGATGTGCACCGATGAGTCGATCCTTGGCGCACCGTTCTATGTCATGCAGTACGTCGAAGGCACCACCTACCGGTGGGCGCCGCAGCTCGAAGCAGTCGGGCCAGCGCGCACTGCGTCGATCTCACACCACTTCACGGAGAAACTCGCTGTTCTGCATGCGCTTGATCCAGTATCGGTAGGGCTGGGCGATCTTGGTCGCCCCGACGGCTACGTCGAGCGACAGATTCGGCGATGGGGCAAACAGTTTGAGTCGTCCAAAAGCCGCGAACTTGCGGGCATATACGAGCTTATGGAGATGTTGGAGGCGAATCTTCCGCCCGCTCAAGCGCCGGCAATTGTGCATGGCGACTACCGCATCGACAACGTGATTATCAACGCCGACGATGAAGTCGCTGCAATTGTCGACTGGGAGATGTCGACTCTCGGAGATCCACTCGCTGATCTGGGCCTACTGCTTGTCTACAACCGCTTGGCTACGATTTCGAGCGCTCTAGGTGATGCTTCGACGGCACCGGGATATCTCACCGAGGCTGAGGGCATCGCGAGCTATGCAGCGGTCACGTCGCGCGATCTCTCACATCTGCCGTTCTATATCGCGCTTGGTTCATTCAAGCTCGCGGTAATTCTTGAGGGCATCCACTTCCGCTATACCCAGGGGCAGACTGTCGGCAAGGGCTTTGACCTCATTGGCGACGTTGTCGCACCTGTCATTCAGTCAGGCATCGCCGAACTCGCCTAGTGCCTCAAGTCTTTTTGATGGGCCGCAGATTAACGAGCGGTGTGATGGTGCGACCAATCAAGCTGCCAATTTGCATGCCGATCGTGATGGCGATCACGGTGGCCGCAGTTGTCAGAAGTGCATTCTGGTTGGAGATAGCTGGGCCGAGTGGTTCGGCCGTGAATGCCTCTGTTGCGCCGATCAGGCCCAATGATCCAGGCACGATCAAGAAGAAGACCGGTTGGAATAGGACGAAGGCCGGCAGGGGTGCGCGCTTCACCTTGAGTTGAATCACCACCGCGATCAGCAGGGCCGCGGCTGCTGCGATGCCAGCAGAGAAGACGCTATCGAGAAAGAGATTGCACAGCCCAGTCAGCCGCGGTTAGCACAGCCTAACTAGTGAACCCCGTCCGTTTCCACCCCACGCGCGGGAGGGCTTTCGACTTCCCTATATATATGGCGCAAGATGTGGCGCCCCCTATGTGGGCCAAGTCGGTGGAAGTGATGCCTTCTCGGATTCTCCGATCGGGAGTCAAGAGTGACTTAGATGGCTAGCCTGAAAGAACACGGATGTGGATCCCCTAGCCGTGCACAAGGGAGAAGATGCTATGTCTGCAGATGCAGAGATCGCTCGAATCATTGGGCTCTACACAAAGGGTGCCGGCACCGGAGACGGACCCAGCCTCGATGAAGCTTTTCACGACAACGCTTATTGGTTCGGTGCCGTTGGCGAGACCAACTATGCGCTCTCAAAGGCAGAATTCATGGCCCTTGCCGCTGCGCAACCCGGTGATACCGGAAATTTGGTCTCACGCACTATCTCGACTCACACCGTAGGAGATTCGGCAACCGTCGTGGTTGAAGAAGATAACTACTGGGGCGCCCTTTCATTTACCAATACGTTTCTATTGAATCGGATTGCTGGCGTATGGAAGATCGTTTCCAAATCATTCGTTCACACCGGTGGCACACTTCCGGGGTGACGGGATCCGTCGCTCGCCCGATGGCGAGCTCCTCCCGATTCCCGACGCGTTTCCCTGTCTCAATGTAAAGGCCCAGGGGATCAACCCTGGGCCTTTACATTGAGAGCGGGTGACGGGAATCGAACCCGCGCTGTCAGCTTGGGAAGCTGATGTTCTGCCATTGAACTACACCCGCGTGAGCGTCCCAGTGTATCCCCGTCGCTGTGGGGCGGGGAGCCGATAGCGTGAGGGCATGGCTGAACCCGTCTACCGCCCCGTCATCTGGACCGCCAAGTCGTTCTTCAGGGCCTTGGGGCTCAAGTGGGACATCGTGGGTGGTGAGCACGTACCCGCTAAGGGCGGTGCGATCTTCGCTATGAACCACACGTCGTTCCTCGACTTTGCGCTCGCGGGATACCCAGTCGACAAGGTCGACCATCGGCTTGTTCGCTTTATGGCTAAAGACGGCATTTTCAAGCACCCGGTCGCTGGCCCACTCATGCGCGGTATGCACCACATTCCCGTCGATCGCGATCAGGGGCTGCAGGCTTACCGTGATGCGATCGGGGCGCTGAAGAACGGTGAACTCGTCGGCATTTTTCCTGAGGCGACTATGAGCCGGTCGTTCGACATTAAAGACTTGAAGAACGGCGCTGTACGGATGGCGGTGACGGCTGACGTGCCTCTGATTCCCATGATCGTTTTCGGCGGCCATCGCGTCCTGTCGTACAACCACCGCGATTTGTCGCGTGGCAAGTTGATCGCGATCACGATCGGTGAGCCGATGTATCCCAAGCGTGGCGACGACATGGATGCGTTCAACACGCAGCTGCGTACGACACTTCAGGACTTACTTGCGCAGACTGTTGAGCGTTACGCGCAATTGCCCGCTGACCGCAAGTCCGCGTGGTGGTTGCCTGCACGATTCGGCGGGGGTGCGCCCACTCTCGAAGAAGCACTCGTCATCGAGGAACGTGTGCGCGAACAGCGCGCCGCGCGCAAGGCCGAAAAGGAAGCGCAGAAAAAGAAGTAGCGCTTATTC
>WLOK01000117.1 GCA_009699315.1 Actinomycetota bacterium | reverse complement strand
TCGAGGAGTCCAGATCGACTCCAGCCTCGTGCTGCCGCGCGCCGAACTCGACCTCGACGATGCCACTGATGTGGTCCGTCCCGTGGTTGAAGACGTACGCCTGCGGGGTGAGGCGGCGGCCCTGGACTATTCCGAGCGCTTCGACGGGGTGCGGCCGGCCAATCTCCGCGTCAACGCCGAGCAAATCGCTGCTGCCGTGGCGGCTCTGACCCCGGAGATCCGTGCCGCCCTCGAGGAGGCAATTCGCCGGGTGCGCATCGTGCACTCGGCTCAAAAGCGCGTCGACGTCACGACCGAAGTGGTTCCCGGTGGCACCGTGATGGAACGGTGGATCCCGGTGTCGCGCGTGGGGCTATACGTCCCAGGCGGACGCGCGGTCTATCCGAGCAGCGTGATTATGAACGTCGTGCCGGCCCAGATCGCCGGTGTTGGCTCCATCGCAGTCGTTTCCCCGCCGCAGAAGGATCACGACGGTCTGCCGCATCCCACGATCCTTGCCGCGTGCAGCCTGTTGGGCATCGACGAGGTTTATGCCGTCGGCGGCGCACAGGCCATCGCGTTGCTCGCCTACGGCGCAGATCTCGCTGACGGCGGACGTTGTGTGCCGGTGGAGATGGTGACTGGGCCAGGCAATGTCTACGTGACGGCAGCGAAGCGACTACTCATGGGAGTGGTGGGCATCGACAGTGAGGCTGGGCCCACCGAGGTCGCGATTCTCGCTGATGACACAGCCGATGCCGCGATGGTCGCCGCAGATTTGATCAGCCAGGCAGAGCATGACGTCCTGGCTGCTGCCGTTCTGGTGACCACCTCCGAAGCGCTCGCTGATGCAGTCGACGTTGAAGTCGAGCGCCAGCTGGCCACCACCAAGCACGTCGAGCGCATCGGAGAGGCGCTGGCTGGGCGCCAGAGCGGCATCATGCTCGTCGATGACATCGATGCGGGCCTCGCAGTTGTCGATGCTTATGCAGCTGAGCACCTCGAAATCCACACTCGTGATGCTCGCAGTGTGGCTCTTCGCGTACGCAATGCCGGCGCGATATTCGTAGGTTCGTACTCACCGGTGTCGCTGGGCGACTATGCCGCTGGGTCCAATCACGTGCTGCCTACCTACGGCACCGCACGGCACTCCAGTGGCCTTTCCGTGCAGACGTTCCTGCGTGGCATTCACATCATCGAATACGACCGCGACGCTCTCGCGGGCATCGCCGATCACGTGGTGACGCTCGCGCAGGCTGAAGACCTGCCCGGGCATGGTGACGCAATCCGCGTGCGCTTCGACGCGGCTACGTGATGGCCGCGCGCCCGGTGCCCGTACGCGCCGACTTGGTCGGTGTCGCGCCCTATGGTGCGCCACAGATCGATGTGCCCGTACGACTCAACACCAACGAAAATCCGTTCGGGCCCAGCCCCGAGTTCGTGCGCGATATAGCGACAGCAGTGGCGACAGCAGCGACCACTCTCAATCGCTATCCCGATCGCGAAGCAGTCGCACTTCGGACGGATCTCGCTGCGTATCTGCTGCGCGAATCTGGTGTGAGAGTCGAAGTTGGCTGCGTATGGGTAGCCAACGGCTCCAACGAGATCATGCACCAGATCCTGAGTGCGTTTGGCGGCCCAGGGCGCACCGCACTCAGTTTTGATCCGACATATGCGATGTACCCCGAATACGCGCGTGACACATTTACGCGTTACGTCTCGGTTGGTCGTGACGAGGCATTCGACGTGACGGTCGAACTCGCACTTGCTGCACTTGCGGAGCACCAGCCCGACATAGTCTTGCTCGCATCGCCCAATAACCCGACAGGCACCGCGCTCAGTCCGGCCGTCATTGCAGCAGTATGTGATGCGGCTCCGGGCATCGTCGTCATCGACGAGGCTTATGCGGAGTTTCGTCGACCCGGATCCGGAACTGCGCTCGAACTTCTCGCGACTCAGCCTCGGCTGCTTGTCACGCGCACAATGAGCAAGGCATTTGCGCTTGCTGGTGCACGCGTGGGCTATGTCGCCGCGGGGGATTCAAGGATGATCGATGCGCTTCAGGTTGTACGGCTGCCCTATCACCTCTCGTCGGTGTCGCAGGCGGTTGCGCGCACAGCGCTGGCGCACTCAGACGAACTTCAGTCACAGGTCGCACTCCTGCGCGCCGAGCGCGACGATCTGGTGACATGGCTGCGTGCCAAGGGATATCGCGTGGCTGATTCAGACGCCAACTTCGTCCTTTTCGGCTGCTTTGCCGACCGGCACGCTACTTGGGAGTCCCTGCTCGAACGCGGTGTTCTGATCCGCGAGACCGGTCCTGCGGGGTGGCTACGCGTGAGTGTGGGCACTCCAGAGGAGAATGCTGCATTCCGGGCTGCACTCGATGCAGTGGGCTCGGGCAATGAGGAGGCGTCATGAGTCGTACCGGTCGCGTGGAGCGGTCTACCAAGGAGAGTTCGGTCTTGGTCACCGTTGACCTCGATGGATCGGGCATCACCGATATCGACACCGGTGTGCCGTTCTATGACCACATGCTTGCGCAATTGGGCAAGCATGGCCTTTTCGATCTGACCGTACGCACGACCGGCGATGTTGAGGTCGATGCGCATCACACCGTCGAAGACACTGCGATTGCGTTGGGCACGGCATTCCGGCAAGCACTTGGCGACGCTGCGGGCACTCGACGTTTTGGCGATGCGCTGGTGCCGCTCGATGAGACTTTGGCCCAGGTTGCTGTTGACCTGTCTGGGCGGCCCTACCTCGTCCACGAAGAGCCTGATCTAGTCGAACTTATTGGCACCTATGACACGAGCTTGACGCGACACATCTTTGAGTCGTTCGTTGCCACCGCGCAAATCACTCTTCATGTGCGCGTGCTCAGTGGGCGCAACACCCACCACATCGTGGAGGCCCAGTTCAAGGCATTTGCGCGTGCGCTTCGCGACGCGGTTGCTCTTGATCCACGAGTCGTGGGCATCCCTTCCACCAAGGGCACTTTGTCGTCTCAGGACTCGCTGGGAGAAGTGAAGTGAACTGGCTTGCCATCGTGTTGCTGGGGGCCGCCGGGTTTTTCATCGGTGGAGCTATCTCGTTTTGGCGCAATCAGTCTCGGCGGCGTGGAGCCATCATCTTGATCATCGCAGCAGTCGGCTGCATCATTGCCTCCTTCCTGTGGGCGTGGCAGCCGGTCCAGAGCGGCTGACGTGTCTCGACCATCTCTAGTCGTACTCGACTACGGCTCCGGCAATCTGCGTTCGGCGGAGCGCGCGCTGCTGCGTGCAGGGGGCGATGTCACCGTCACATCAGACTTTGATGCCGCGTTGAATGCTGATGGCCTCGTAGTGCCGGGTGTGGGCGCATTTGCCGCCTGCATGGCGGGCATCAACGCAGTGCAAGGTGGCCGCATTGTGGAGCGACGCCTCGCAGGTGCTCGACCCGTGCTGGGCATCTGCGTCGGCATGCAGGTGTTGTTCGACGAAGGAGTCGAGCATGGTGTGCGCACAGAAGGGCTGGGCCAGTGGCCTGGTGTCGTGGAGCCACTCGAGGCTCCGGTGTTGCCACACATGGGCTGGAATACCGTGCGAGTTGCGCCAGGATCCGCACTCTTTGCGGGCCTCGAGGAGGAGCGCTTCTACTTTGTGCACTCCTATGGCGTACGCACGTGGCAATTGGAAGGCAACGACCGGATGACCAAGCCGCAGGTGACGTGGTCACACCACGGCGTGGACTTTGTCGCGGCAGTCGAAAACGGTCCCCTCGTCGCAACTCAGTTCCATCCGGAGAAGTCCGGTGATGCAGGTGCGGCATTGCTCGCAACCTGGGTGCGAAGTCTGTGAGTGGTCAGTGAGCAAGGAGCGCGCTCAACGACGCGCGGAGCGCGAGACAGCGCAGGTCACTGCTAAAGCGCGCGCGAAGAAAGACCGAGCCAAGGAAAAGCGGCAAGCCAAACGGCGCGAAACTACGCGAAACGTCGCGGACGCACCGCGACGCTGGGTTGATCGATGGAAGGGCAACAGCATCCTCGCTCGTCGCAACCGGCGGCGTCTGGCTGCAGCAGCAGGCGTGATCGTGGCCATACAAGTCCTGTTATGGCCTTTCGTGTCCGCGTGGGGTGCTCGCGCTGGGGTGCTTGTCGGATGCATCGTGATGGCGCCCGTGGTGTGGGTGTTGGCTTTCGGGCGGGTCTGAGCGCCACGAAGTCCTACGCCTAGGCTGTACCCATGACCTTCGTCCTGCTCCCTGCTGTCGATGTAGCCGATGGGGTGGCTGTTCGCCTCGTACAAGGAGCCGCGGGCACCGAGACTGCCTATGGCGACCCAGCTGAGGCGGCGGCGGCTTGGGCGAGTCAGGGCGCGGAGTGGATTCACCTCGTGGATCTGGATGCTGCCTTCGGTCGCGGGTCTAATGCCGAGCTCCTCGCTGGCGTCGTTCGCAGCCTCGATCTCAAGGTGGAGTTGTCCGGAGGCATTCGCGATGACGAGTCGCTCAAGGCTGCGCTCGCGACCGGTGCTGCCCGCGTCAACATCGGCACTGCGGCATTGGAGAACCCAGACTGGTGTCGACGTGTCATTGGCGAATACGGCGATCAGATCGCCATTGCGCTCGACGTGCGCGGTGACACGCTTTCTGCACGTGGCTGGACTCGAGATGGTGGCGATCTGTGGGAGACGATCGACCGTCTTGATGCCGAAGGATGTGCGCGCTATGTCGTCACCGACGTGACGAAGGACGGCATGATGAGCGGCCCCAATCACCATCTGCTGCACAAGGTCGTGCACCACACCAAGGCCAAGGTCATCGCCTCCGGTGGCGTCGCGCGTCTTGAGGACCTACATAAGCTCGCCGAGCTCAAGGGCCTCGAGGGTGCGATCGTCGGCAAGGCTTTGTACGAGGGCGCATTCACGCTTCCTGAGGCACTCGCCGCGGTTGCACCGCGCGTGGGTCTCATGCCGCACGAATGACCGTCTCCGTACGCGTTATTCCGTGCCTTGACGTTGACGCCGGGCGCGTGGTGAAGGGCGTCAACTTCGTCAATCTGCGTGATGCCGGTGACCCAGTCGAATTAGCGAGTGCCTACGACGCTGCAGGTGCTGATGAGTTGGTGTTCCTGGATATCACCGCGTCGAGTGGTGGCCGCGAGACCACTTATGACGTCGTACGACGTACTGCCGAGCAGGTGTTCATCCCATTGACCGTGGGTGGTGGTGTGCGCACTGTGGCGGACTTTGATGCGTTGTTGCGTGCAGGTGCCGACAAAGTCAGTCTCAATACTGCGGCGTTGGCCCGACCAGAACTCATCACTGAAGCCGCCGAGCAATTCGGGGCGCAATGCGTGGTGTTATCGGTAGATGCACGGCGATGTGCCGATGGTGCAACGACGCCAAGTGGCTTTGAGGTGACCACACATGGTGGTCGACGGGGCACCGGGATCGATGCGGTCGAGTGGGCGGCCAAGGGCGCTCAACTCGGTGCGGGCGAGATTTTGCTTAATGCCATGGACGCCGATGGCACGACCTCGGGTTATGACCTCGAACTCATCCGGCTCGTGCGCGAACAGGTCAGCGTGCCGCTCATCGCGAGTGGAGGAGCCGGCGCGGTGGGGGACTTCGCTCCGGCCGTCGAGATGGGGGCTGACGCGGTGCTGGCGGCCTCGGTTTTCCACTTCGGCATGGTCACGATTGGCGAAGTCAAAGAGGCTTTGCGGGCTGAGGGCTACCCCGTCCGGTAACCAGCTGGCACCAAAATCACAATGTCTGGACAACTTCCACCCAGTTTTTGTAAGAACCCGTCATGCTGAGGGCTGGTGGGCTGCGGGGGAGTTCACTTTCCGGGTCCGGCTCTTATGAGCCGGACCCGATTTGGTGTGCGGATGGGTGCCCGTGGTGAGTGCGGCAGAATGGGGCAATGTCCACTCCGGCAGACCTCCTCGCT
>WLOK01000116.1 GCA_009699315.1 Actinomycetota bacterium | reverse complement strand
TGTCGAGTTCCTTCGCCAACTCTTCTGGCGTTGGTTCGCGACCGAGGTCCTGGAGCATCTGACGCTGCACACGTGCAAGCTTGTTGATGACCTCGACCATGTGGACCGGGATACGGATCGTGCGCGCCTGATCGGCCATGGCACGGGTGATGGCCTGACGGATCCACCACGTCGCGTAGGTAGAGAACTTATAGCCCTTCGTGTAGTCGAACTTCTCGACTGCACGAATCAGACCCAAGTTGCCTTCCTGAATGAGATCGAGGAAGAGCATGCCTCGGCCGGTGTAACGCTTGGCAAGTGACACAACAAGACGCAGGTTTGCTTCGAGTAGGTGGTTCTTCGCCCGACGTCCGTCTTCGGCAATCCACTCGAGATCCTTGCGCATTACCTCCTTCATCGAGATGCCCGCGTTGAGCTTCTCCTCTGCGAAGAGTCCGGCCTCGATGCGCTTGGCGAGCTCGACTTCTTGCTCGGCGTTGAGTAGCGGGACCTTGCCGATCTGCTTGAGGTAGTCCTTGACGGGGTCAGCGGTTGCACCCGCTTGGTGCACCTGCTGCACGGGCTCATCAGTGTCGTCAACATCGGAGAGTACGAATGCTTCGCCATCTCCGTCACCTTCGGCCTTGACCTCTGCCAAATCCTCCGCGAGATCTGCTTCAAGTTCGCCTTCGAGCGCGGCCGCTTCCACGAGTACCGCCGGATTGGCATCGGGGTCGACTACGTCGGTGAGGTCAAGATCAACCTCGACCTCTTCGTCGTCAAGTTCAACGCCGTCTGCGCCTAGTTCGCCAGCGAGTTCTGCCGCCAGCCTCTTTGCCTGGGCCTTCTCGGCCGCGGCTCGTTCGGCAGCTTCGCGCCGTTCGGTTGCAGCTACCTCGCGGGCGGCTTCCCGTTCTTCCTTGGCGCGCGCCTTCTCCGCCTCAACTTCGAGTCGCTTGCGCTCACGCTCCTTGTCAGCCTCGGCCTTGGCCTTCGCCTTCTCCTTGTCCGCAGTAGCTTTGGCTTTCGCCTTTTCCTTTTCGAGCACTGCCTTCAAGCGAGCCTTCTCCTTGATTTCTGCTTCACGGGCCTTCTTAACGAGTGCCCTTTCGCGCTCGACTGCCTTCTTCGCAGCGGCTCGCTCGCGCTCTACAGCCTTCTTCATCGCCAGCTTCTGTGCAGGTGTCAGTGGCTTGGCGGGGGCTTTCTTCGCCGGGGCCTTTTTGGCTACAGGCTTCTTCGCGGGAGCCTTCTTCGCAGGTGCCTTCTTCGCTACGGGCTTGGCAACAGGCTTCTTGACCGCAGCCTTCTTCACCGGAGCCTTCTTGGCAGCGGGCTTCTTCGCGGGGGCCTTCTTGGCGATGGGCTTCTTCACAGCAGCCTTCTTCACCGGGGCCTTCTTTGCCGCGGACTTCTTCGCGGGCGCCTTCTTTGTCGTCATGTGTGCGCGTGTGACCTCTCGCAGCGGCTCGAAATACTGAGCGACGGGTAGTACTGGGGGCATAACTAGGGCCCGTGTCAAGGTAAAAAACCTTGGCCGGGCTCCGCGTGAACCCCCAAAGTGGCGGGTACGACCCCATTCTTACACGACACCTGCAAGTAGCCCAGTTGAGGCCCGAAGTTCACCCGCCCACCGGTCAGCGCACGAGGACGGCGCGCGCCTCCCCGACCTTCACCCTCAACCCGCGGCCCTGGCGAATCTGCTCAGCCACGGGGAATGGACCCAGCCCGTCCACCGTGTAGGTCGCTGACCAGATCGTGACCACCCGCACCCGATAGACCCCGGGATGGGCATAGGTATGGGCCACCGTCAGTCGCGGCCAGCGATCACCGGGCTCGCGTGTAGATAGGTGCGTTCCGTCTCCAAAGGTCCAGGTCCACACGGGCTGCACGTGCAAGGTCACCGGGACGCCGAGCAGGTCCCACTCTCGATCGGCCACGGCCGATTGACCCGAGCGCAGACCCACCGGAAGTGCCACGAGCGCGCCACTGGGCGGTTGCGCCCGCGGGGCAAGCCGAGGCAAGCCGGCGATGAATCGATCATGCGCTGCTCGATCCACTGCTTCTTTGGGCGGCGGGCCGCCTGGCCCGACACATCCCATGCCGAGCATCTGCCACTCTTCGCCGGGCCGCTTGACCCAGAAGCGCAGGAACTCGTGGTCGCCTTGGCATAGCCGCGCCTCGCCGCGGCACGACGACGCCGAGGTCATTTCGCAGACGATCGTCGCCTTCCAGTCGCAACCGGGGCAATCCGATGCCACGCGGCGACCCGAATCAGGGACTCCCCCCGGCAGCATCACACTGCCGGTGCCCACATAACGATCGCGCTCGTCATCGCCGATGACGTCTGCCCGCGCTGCTACCGGAATCAACAAAGCGGCGACCAGCACAAAAGTGCCGGGCAGGAAACGAACACGCATGCCGGCGAGCGTACGTCGGCGCCACGTCAGGAAGGCAAGTCGAACAGCACGCTGTGGACAAGAATCATCCGATCAGCGGATGCACGTCACTCCTCTAACATCCCCAGACGCTTCATCGCCGACTCCATGCGCGCACACACGGTCTCGAGAACCTTGACGCGGCCATAACGCTTGTCTTCGGCTTCGACCACAGTCCATGGCGCAAAGGAGGTGTCAGTGCGTTCGATCATCTCCACGACCGCGTCCTCGTAGTCCTTGCGCTTCTCGCGATTGCGCCAGTCCTCGTCGGTCAACTTCCATCGCTTGAGTGGATCGTTCTTGCGTGCCTCAAATCGCTTGAGCTGCTCTTCGTCGGAAATATGCATCCAAAACTTGATCATGACCGTGCCCTCATCGGCCAACGCACGCTCAAAGGACTTGATCTCGTCATAAGACCGACGCCACTCCTCCTCGGTGGCAAAGCCTTCGACACGCTCGACCAGAACTCGGCCGTACCAACTGCGATCAAGCACTGCCATGCCACCCCAGCCCGGAAGTGCCGGCCAGAAACGGGAGAGGAAGTGGTGTCGCTTCTCATCGGCGGTGGGCGCAGCAAAACTCTTCACGCGCACATGGCGCGGGTCGAGAGGTGCGACCAAACGTTGGATGGCACCGCCCTTGCCCGATGCGTCCCAGCCCTCCATGACCACACAGACTGGCGGCCCTAAGCGATGCGATGTGTCCATCAGCCCACCGCAGACCAGCCGCAAATACAGCAGACGCGCATGGGCCTTGGCTAGGCGCTTTTCTTCCTCGGCCTTTCCTAAGGACAGCGTGAGGTCGTAATCGTTGATCATGGGCATGGGAGTCAGCGTCCCATGCTGCTGGCCAGCGAGAGGCCATGTCGGACGAAGTCACCCACCTGCTCAGTTTCGACCAAGAAGCCATCATGACCGTATGGCGAACGGAGCAAGTGCAATTCTTCCGCGCCCGGGGCTAGATCCACGAGCACCTGTTGCAATCTGACGGGGAAGAGCCGGTCGGAATCTATGCCCACAACGATCAGTGGCGCAGTCACCTTGCCGAGCGCAGCCGCCACTCCCCCACGGTTGCGACCGACGTCAAACAACGACATCGCATTGGTAAGTGCGATGTAGCTATTGGCATCGAAGCGACGGTTGAGTTTGGCCCCGTGATGATCGAGATAGGACTCCACCTCGAATCGTCCACCGTTGTACGGGTCCTCACCATCTTGAACCGAGCGACCGAAACGCAGATCGAGTTCGGTCTCGCACCGGTAGGTCAGATGTGCGATGCGTCGCGCGACGGCCATACCTTCGTGCGGACCGTCGCCGTCGGCAGCTTCGTAGTAGTCACCACCGCAGAACTTCGGATCGGCTTTGATCGCATGGATCTGCACGCTGTGTGTGCCGATCTGATCTGCACTCACCGCTGCAGTCGAACCGAGGACCAGCCCCGTGCGAACGCGCTGTGGGTATGCCGTCATCCACTCCAACACGCGCATGCCACCAAGGGACGGCCCGAGCATGAGCGCCCATTGGTCAATGCCCAGGTGATCAGTCAGTCGCTTCTCGACCTCGACCATGTCTCCAACAGTGACGACCGGGAAACGACTCCCCCACGCTCGACCATCTGGAGCGATAGAAGATGGGCCGGTAGTGCCTTGACAGCCGCCGAGCACATTCGCACACACAACGAACCATTGATCAGAATCAATCGGTGCGCCGGGTCCGACAAGACCTTCCCACCAACCGCCTGTGACGTGCCCTGGCCCCGCGGGGCCCGCGACATGCGAATCACCGGTGAGCGCATGACATACGTAGACCGCGTTGCTGCGCTCGGCGTTGAGCGTGCCCCAGGTCTCGTAGGCAACCGTGACTTCCGGAAGCGCACCGCCAAGTTCGGTGTGCAACGCACCGACGGACAGGAACTGCCGATCACCTACGGGATCCCCCTCCCGCCACGCACCGGTGGCAGGAGGGAGTCCGGCGTAGGAGAGCGGACCGTAACTGGACAACTCAGGCCTGCTTGGAAGCCGCGAACCCTGTTTCGAGGTCCGCGAGGATGTCCTCGATGCCCTCAATACCCACTGCGAGACGGATCAGACCCGGGGTGACCCCAGCGCTGAGCTGCTCTTCTGGGCTGAGCTGGGAGTGAGTCGTGCTCGCTGGATGGATCACGAGGCTGCGGACATCACCGATATTGGCAACGTGACTATGCAGCGTGAGTCCTTCGACGAATCGCTTGCCGGCTTCGATGCCGCCATCAATCTCGAATGACAGCACAGCGCCAGTGCCCTTAGGTGCGTACTTCTTTGCCAAGGTGTGCCACGGCGAACTCGAGAGCCCGGCGTAGTTGACCTTGAGCACCTCGGGACGACCCTCGAGCCACGCGGCAACTGCCTGTGCGTTGGACACATGACGCTCGATGCGCAAGCTGAGCGTCTCGATGCCCTGCGCCAGCAACCATGCGTTGAACGGCGCAATCGCGGGTCCAAGGTCGCGCAGCAACTGCACGCGCGCCTTGAGGATGAAGGACAGATTGGCGCCAAACGCAGAGCCCACACCAAGATCGCGCGCGTAGACCAGACCATGGTAGCTCGGGTCAGGCTGGTTGTAGTTGGGGAAACGATCGGGGTACTGCGCATAATCGAAGGTGCCCGCATCGATGATGACGCCCGCAACTGCGGTGCCGTGTCCACCGATGTACTTCGTGGCCGAGTGCACCACGATGTCAGCGCCCCACTCAAACGGGCGGATGAGGTACGGGGTCGCGACAGTGTTGTCGATGATGAGCGGCACCCCGACCTCATGGGCGACAGCTGCCACTCCCTGAATGTCGAGGATGTCGTTCTTGGGGTTCGCGATCGACTCGCCGTAGAACAACTTCGTGTTCGGACGCACCGCCGCACGCCAAGAGTCAAGATCGTCGGGATTCTCGACGAACGTGACCTCAATGCCGAACTTCGGCAGCGTGTAGTGGAACAGGTTGTAGGTGCCGCCGTAGAGGCTTGGGCTCGACACCACGTGATCGCCCACCTCAGCGATGTTGAGGATCGCGAGCATCTCTGCCGCCTGGCCGCTGGATACGAGGAGCGCAGCAACGCCACCTTCGAGCGCAGCGAGGCGGTCTTCGACTACGGCCTGCGTCGGGTTCATGATGCGCGTGTAGATGTTGCCCAGTTCCTTCAGTGCAAACAGGTTCGCGGCATGCGTCGTGTCATTGAAGGTGTAGGACGTCGTTTGGTAGATCGGCAGAGCTCGAGAGTTTGTCGTGGCGTCCACAACCTGCCCCGAGTGGACCTGCTTCGTCTCAAATGACCAGTTGCTCATGGGAATTACCCTTCATCTCGCGGTCGGAAGGACCCGACCTATCCCTAGGTGTGGGCCTTGCGTTGCAAGACCCGCGCTTGCCTGCGGATGCAGACCTGGTTTTCACCCGGGGCACCCCACCGCGGTGGAGGGTTGCCGGTCAGCGAGCCGGGGCTTGACGCTGACACTCTTGACCAAGGAAAACGTTAGCAGAGATTTTCAGGAGGCTCTCCTGAGGTG
>WLOK01000115.1 GCA_009699315.1 Actinomycetota bacterium | reverse complement strand
TAGCGCGACCGGGTATTGAAGGTACGACCTAGGTGCCAGTCGGAGGTGTGCAGAAATCGCATGTGCTCACTGTGCCGTAGGAGTCTGACTGCCCGGATCCGGCATCGACTCACAGCCCACGCCATCGCCGTCGCGATCCAGTCCGTACTCGTCGGTGCCCACGACCCGCACCCGCACGCCCACCTCGGAACAAGTCACCGTCGGATCAGTCGGGACACAGGGGTCGTAGTTGTCATTACAGTCGGTGACGACCAACTGCGGGGCAGGTGCCTGATTGTTCTGGACTGCCACCGTGGCGATGACTCCCCCGGCAGCAGCAGTGATCACCGCCAGCCCGATGAGGACGACCGGGTGGCTCACGCGCTTAGTGCGGGCCAGGAGCACAGCTCCCGCGGTCAAGAGGGCGGCTGCCCCCACGCCCACCACCACGCCAATCCACCCCAATAGCCAGGCGAGCAACGCACAGACGATTGCAGAGACGAGCCCGACACCGACAAGGGCGAGCGCCGTGCCGGTTCGCGAGTCGGTCGCACGACCCTCACCCTCGACCGCGGTCGTCGCTCCGGGCGCGTGAAGCAGTAGATCGACGGCTTCATCCACCCACGGGCCCGCGGGCAACCGCTCCGCTTCTGGGCTCGCAGCCAACACGGCACTGACCAGTTGCGAGGCCTGCGCCAGATCGACACGGTCAATAAGTTGGGCGCGACGACCTTCGGGCCCCAGATCGCCATCGACGTCAGTGAACGGCATCGCGATAAACCAGTCCGCGTGCGGCAGACCATGCGGCCAGCCTTCCTGCCGCGACAGGAAGTTGCGCACCGCGTGCTTGGCGCGTCTGGCTTGTGCCACCGGATGAATCCGACGCTTTCCACCACCGTTAGTCGTCGTCCACTCACCATTCGCGTAGGCGACCTGGCCACCTTTGACCTCAATCACTGCAATGCCCCGATCAGGCATCAATAACACCAGGTCTGCCTCGACATCACCGGCTTGCTGATCAGTGAATCGCAGGCTGGAAATGAGCACATCACCCTCGCGCATTTGCTCGCGAATCGCGTTCCACACCAGCCGCTCGCTATCGGTGCGGAAAAGCGGCTGCTCTGGGATTAACCGCACGCCGACCACATCCCTAGTCCAGCGGCTTGTGCGGAGGCCTGCGCTGCCACAAACGCGTCGTGATGGTGGTACGGCGTCCGATAGAGATACTCCGATGCGAAGCCGTCTGCCACGAGATCAAGATTGACGGAGTCAGTCGGTGTAAGCCAGACGTACGCCAAGGTGCGGCCGTATTTATCTACCGAATCTTGAGAAGAGTCCGGTTCGAGATAGACGCTGCGCCCATCGAGTAACCGCCGGACCTCGGCGGAGGACTCGGGTCCGTAACACCCCACTGGTCGACCTGGGGCAACCGTCTCTGGTGTGTCAATGCCGATGAGCCGCACAGTCACGTCGCCGCTCGGTGTCTGCACGTGGATAGTGTCGCCGTCGACAACACGTGCGACTGCGTATGGGCCTTCAAGATCCTGCACGGGCTCTAGCGCACTCGTACTCGGCGCAGGCCCAATGGCCGCAGTGGGCGGATTGCTGATCGCCGGCGTGGGCACACTCGGCGAATTGCGGCTGAAGGCGAAGATGGAGATTGCGACCACGGTTGCCCCCGTGATCAGCCACGTAATCGATCTAGACCGCGCCCTCGCCACACTTCCCCCCTCGACAGGGAGCACTCTACTTTGCCAGGGTTAACGGCGACCTCTAGACGCGCTCGACCAACATTGCCGCACCTTGGCCAACACCAATGCACAGCGATGACAAACCGAAATCAATCCCCTCGCGCTGCATCCGATTGAGAAGGGTGAGCGTGATGCGTACGCCACTCGATCCCAATGGGTGCCCCAGCGCAATTGCTCCACCGGCTGCATTCACGCGATCGCGATCAAGCCTGAGCTGACGTTCACACGCGATCACCTGAGCCGCGAAGGCCTCGTTGATCTCAATCGCGCCCACATCAGCCAGAGCGGTCCCCGTCTTAGCCAGAACCTTCGAGATTGCCGGGACGGGTCCAATACCAAAGAGGCTGGGTGCGACTCCAGCAGCCGCTGATCCGACGATTCGTGCTCGTGGCTTCAAGCCGTACTTCTTCACTGCGTCGCCAGAAGCAACGATCACTGCTGATGCCCCATCGGAGAGTGGTGATGCGTTGCCCGCTGTGACGACACCGTCGGTCACGAAAGACGGCTTGAGCGCAGACAATCCTTCGCGAGTTGTGTCTGCACGCACGGTCTCATCGCGCTCGACGGGTGCACCCTTTGCCGGCTGCACCGCGACGATTTCCTCGTCGAAAAATCCGGACTCCCACGATGCAGCGGCGGCCAACTGGGATCGCAACGCATATTCGTCTGCATCTGCTCGAGTAATGCCCTCTCGACGAGCGAGCTTCTCTACCGCTTCGCCGAGACCCATCGTCGCATCGCCATCATCAAGGGGGCGCATTCGCGGATTGACCAATCGCCAGCCCAATGACGTATCAGCCACATCACCCGGCTTGGCCCACGGTGTGCCCGGCTTGGCCATCACCCATGGGGCTCGAGTCATCGATTCGCAACCGCCGGCGACGACAATTTCGGCGTCACCGGTACGAATGGACGAAGCCGCAGACATGATCGCTTGGAGCCCCGATGCACACAGTCGGTTGACCGTAAACCCAGGCATACTCTGCGGAAGTCCGGCGAGGAGTATGGCCATTCGAGCAACGTTGCGATTGTCTTCGCCTGCTTGATTCGCCGCACCGAACACGACCTCATCAATATCTTCGCCCGTAAGACCAGCACGCGCGATCACTTCACCGAGCACCAAGGCAGCCAAATCGTCTGGACGAACCGTCGACAGCGCACCGCCATATCGACCGACCGGCGTACGTACGCCTCCAACGAGATACGCATCTGTGGACATTAGGAACCTCCTGCTCGGTGGGCGCGCAATGAATCAGGACCACTCTAGGCCGCACTAGTCTGAGCGACGTGACCCTGCTCCCCGGCCCTGGCGATGGCGCCACAGCGGTGACCGTTTGGTCGCTGGAGATGACGTCGCCGAGCCAGATGCGCTCTGGGCGAGTGCCCGCGCCTCTGCCCGAGCTGCGCACTCGCCACGACGACGAGGCAGGCACGAGCCGCAGCTGCTACGCCGCTGTCGGCGCTCCTTGGCACTGGGTCGATCGCGCCGACTGGACTCTTGAGCAATGGCAGGAGTGGACCGATCGACCCGAACATCACATCGTGACCGCATGGATCAACGACAACCTGGTGGGCTACTACGAACTCGAGCAGCAGGCCGGGGTCGTAGAAATCGCCTACTTCGGAGTCACTGTGGCCACCATGGGTCAAGGCATCGGCGGTTGGCTGCTCACCGAGGCACTGACTCATGCTTGGCGCTTGCCCGACACCACCCGAGTGTGGGTGCACACCTGCAGCCTTGATGCTCCTGCAGCTCTCGCACACTACGAGGCGCGCGGCATGACGCGTTTCGACGAGAGCGTCGAATGGCGTCTCGTCAGACCCCTGTAAGCGCTGTAAGTCTTCCCGAAGCAATCGCATCAGCGAGCGCTTGATGATCTAGCGCGTTTTGGTCAGCGTATGCAGTGGAGAACTCGACCATTTGATCCTCAAAATCTGTCGTCGTGCCGAGGTATTCCGCAATCGCAAAGCGGTCTCCCGATCGCGCGTGCGCCTTGGCGAGCGTCCATGCGCACACGGCTCCGTAGTAGCCGAAGACCTCAGGGACCAGACCAGTGACGTCGACTGAGCCCTTCCAATCACGCAACTGCCGCACATAGAAATCACGCGTGATGATGTTGGCGTCAGCAATCTGCTCCCAACCGAGGAACACGTCGCTCACCGCCTGCATGATGCGCTGACCTTGCACCACGCGCTCGCCATGGTTGGAGTATTCGCTGGGTGCAGTAAATCGCTCGAGCACCGAGGCTTGCGCCTCCTTCAACTGCAAGAAGAGCGGGTCACTGTCGTCTTTGCCCGTGAAAAGTGCGATCCAGCACCGCGTGCCGACGCTTCCCACGCCCACGACCTTGCGTGCAGCGTCGCGCAGGGTGTACTGGGTGAAGAGGTGCCGACGATCGGGACTCAACGTAGTGGCGTAGTCACTCTCTACTGAAGACAGCAGATGCTGAATGTATTCGAGCCCCTGTGACTGAATCACGTCTTCAATGCGTACCACTAACGGCGGCTCACTGACGATTCGAAGCCGGCCGCCTTCCATCACCGTAAGTTTCTTCATTGCCTGCACAGAGTTGCGACTCATCACCTTGGCAACCATCTTGTTGGCCTTGGTCACGTTTGCCTTTGGTGCCGCGAGTTGGATCTCCGCCAAGAGATTCTCCACATCAGCAAGCGCGTACCAGACGTCGAGTGTGTTCATGCCCGCAAACTGAAGCATCGCCGTGCGATAGCGAGCCGCCGCGGTGCGCACTGCGGCCCGGCGCTCCTTGCCTTTGTCGCCACGATCGCGAGCGGCGACTTCGATGCTCGCGCAAAGCCGCTTAACGTCCCACTCAATAGGCCCGGGCAGAGTCTCGTCGAAGTCGTTGATGTCGAAGACGAGTCGACGCTCTGGGGAGCCATACATACCGAAGTTGACCAGGTGTGCGTCACCGCAGAGTTGTGCGATGAGGTTGGTGCGCGGCCCCCGCGCGAGGTCTGAAGCCATCACCAGTGCGGCCCCGCGATAGAACGCGAAGGGAGAGGAAAGCATGCGCCCATAACGGATGGGCACGAGCTCTGGGAGACGACTCTCGGCCTGTTCCTCAAGTAGCGAAATCGGGTCGGGCCGGTCGGTCAGGTTGAGTGCCGCGAGGTCATCCATGCTGGCCACCCTATGCGGTCTACTCGGGGAGCGCGGTGCTAAAGTTTGCCCCGCGCGCCGCTAGCTCAACTGGCAGAGCAGCGGACTCTTAATCCGCGGGTTGTAGGTTCAAGTCCTACGCGGCGCACCCATAAATTGCGGGCTCAGCCCGTGAGCCTCAGTGTCGTCGAGATTCGCATCGGCCCCTGTGATCTAGCCCGACACTGCATATCCCAAGCCGGCACCCCTTGGCGGAAGCCGATGTTCTGACTAGCGCTCTTGGCGACGAGTGGGTGCCTCACTCCGTTGACCAGGCACGTGATCGTGAGCGTGAGAGGGCCCTTGGTTGCTGAGTTCGTGCCGCTTGGTACCCAGCCGCTAGCCAATTGCCAATGCTGAATGTAGAAGCGCCTGGACGAATTGGGGGGTTGAATTTTGTCCACCACAGACAAAACAGGCGAGCCAGACCAGAAAGTAATCGATCGCGATCGCGCCCGACCTGACGTGAGCACATAGACGTACGACCCGCTTGAGTGCACCCGGCGTGAGCCACCAATCACCTGTCCTGTCGCCGTTCGTCCGATCTCTAACACCGAGTGATTGGCCGCGGCACTCTCTCGAACAAGTCTGGCCAAATCAGACTTATCAAACATTCCCCGATCCGACAGCACTTGCGTCTCTACGCCTGAGAAGTCGGCCCACCACGTCATGGAGCCTCGGTCATCATGTCCGTGCATTGCCGGAGCTGGACCAAACCTCACAATGTGGTGACTCGCCCCATAGGCAGTAGTCATCTGTGCCGCGGCCCAGCCGGAAGTACGCAGTTGTCCAGATTCGGTGGGGCACCACAACGAGCCGAGATAGGGAAAGGCGCTTGCGTCGAACGAACCAAATCCATCGCCAATGGGCTCAATGTGACCATCAGGTGCAGCTAATGCCCCGATCGCAGCGGCTGCCTTCGACAACAGTTCACTTGCTCCAGATCCGCGCCCCGCAATCGCACTCAAGGCTTCTTTCCACAACTCATAGTTGAGGACTTGGTAACCAGATGCCTGTTCGCCCATCATGCCGCACTTACCAAATGCTAATGGTGCTTCGGCTTGCATTCGCC
>WLOK01000114.1 GCA_009699315.1 Actinomycetota bacterium | reverse complement strand
GTGAACTTCGATGGCGACAACTGGCTGGTGGCGACTGATCGGATGCGGCCAAAGACCGTGTAGTCAATCGTTTGCCTGAAGTCGTAGTTGGACCCGCTGGTGACCAACCCCGATGGTTGACCGCTCGGTGCGTACGTGAGCGACTCGGCAATTGTCCCTGCGGCGTAGGTAATGTCTTCTACTCGTCCGGTTGCGTACTTGTAGGTAATCTCAGCAGCCACCCGGTCATTGACTACAACGCGAGTCAATTGACCATCTACAGGCCGATAGTCATAGGTGCTGGTGATGGTAGGCCGCATCGCATTGGGTGGCTGCATCGAGACACTAGCTTGATCGTCGAGGACGGTGTAGGTCGTGAGCGTCGTCGTGCCACTCTCATCCACGTAACGTACTGGTAGTCCGTGCAGATTAACGCTCGTCACGGTGGTCACTAAAACGCCCGGCTCAACTGGCGCAGCCGGACCATGTTGCACGGTCGTACGTAAAGTCAACGGGTCACCGTCAACTGCAGGCTCCACGGTGGTTCGCTCAATCAAAGCGCCAGAATTGCTCCACACGCTCGCCGATCGAAGTGATCCGTCCTCGAGATACTCCATGCACGACGTTTGAGTGCGGCCACTATCGCCAGTGAGCACCTGGGCAATAGGCCGACCCGAGATGTCGTAGTACGTCGTGATCTTCATGCCGTCGATACGGGTGACTGTGCGCTTCTGACCCGACATTTCAGCCATGGCAGTTCCGCAAAGACTGGGTTCAGCGATTTGCCCAGACGAGGGCCAGTAGGTCGTCTCCTGCACCTGCCCACCTGGGCTGACCGTGGAGATCTGACGCCCCCACTTGTCTGCAGCTGGGTTGCTGGGCTCGTAGGCCATGGTCGTTTTGATGCCACCTGGCGCGGAGTATGTAGTCGGTGATTCCACTGCCGGGTTGTCGTAACCAACATCCACCGCTGGTGCACGAACGGATCCTGTGTAGGTGTCGTTGAACTCCACGTGCGTTGCTCTCTGAAAACCTGGCTCTACTTGGGTTGCAGGGACCAAGACCGGAGTGGCGTTGGCGGGTGAGGCCTTTATCGAGACGAACCCACCAGCAGCCGGAATCTCCGACATCTCGATGGTGATCTGCTTTGGCCCGCCGGCGAGATTAGGGATAGTGCAGCCCGGCAAGGGACACACAACCGGACCAATCATCACGGTGAAGCGAAGACCCGGTTTGTTTGCGATCTCGAATTTCCATCCACCGACGCCCTCACGCGCCGACTCGTCATCGTCGGACTTGGCGGGAGTCCACTTTGCAGTCAGCCTCGCGGAATACGGCGCGGACTTGGCGGGCGTGACGATATCGAGGCCAGCATCAAAAGAACGTGGCTTCCAGTACTGCCGCTCAACGATGTCCCCAAGGAACTTCGGCCCTTGGAAGACATCTGCCTTGAACCCTTGAATTGCGACATCCTTGCCGTTCCTTGGCGTGGTGTCATAGGAGATCTGCTGCTCCATGCCCGCGCGTAACGGCTGGCTTGGATTGACAATGAACGGACCCTTTTCACTGATCAACGCACCCGTTGCGTCGGTCTTGTACGTCGTCACGCGTCCGAGTGGATCGACAGTGCCCACGACCTGACCAGTTTCGGGATCTATCCGCGAGGCAGAGACGGCCTGAGCCTTGTCCTTTGATTTCAGCGATTCGTAGGTGCGACCATCAATCCAGTACGTGATGCCCATGTCGAAGCCGCCACCGACTGATGTCACGGAAGCCTGGAGTGGCTCGGAAGAAGTAACCGTGGTCTCGGTGATGGGCGGGAAGGTGATGCGATTGGTGATGAAGTTGCCGCCCACAGATGCAGGCGCATCCTTGAGCACGTATCCTCGTCCCTTCGCGTCGTACTCCACTTGCGCCAGCACGCCCTTAGCGCCGGGGGTCACTGTGGCCGCTTGGTTAACCAGCGCCGCCCGCGTGGAGACAAGTCGACCCACCGAGTCCCAGCCCAACGATGTGCCCTGGTTGCCCGGGTCCTTGATCAGCGCAATTTGCGGGGCGGCTAAGCCTGTCGCCACATAACCGAAGTCAGTGACCTGTCCGCCCGGGTAACGAATCTGACACAGCATTCCGCTTGGGGGTGGTGCGAATCCATTGCCCCATGCCGAGCTCGGGCATGCACCGGTCCCTGAATACAACAATTTGATGCTGCGGCCGGACGAGGCCACGACCTCTACGAGTCGATCGCCATTCCATTTCATCCGCGCGGTGGGCTGATCCTGCGCCACAACAGCGACGGCCCTGCCATTACGGAACTCAGTGACCATGCCGTCGACGTCAGTGAATTTCCAGACCCGCTCGGCTCCACCGCACAGCGACAAGGTGTTAGAGAATCCTGGCACGGCCACACCGCCCGTGACCTGCTGGTAAATGCCCGACTCATTGCGTTCGAAGGTCAACGCGGTGCCGTCCCAGCCGCGCATGAATACAGCTGAAGGTGCCGAACTCGTCGCAACGGAGTCACAGCCCACGGGTTCACTGGCTGCGCGAGTTGCCTTGACTCCATATTCGGTCAAAGTTGCCCATGGCGAGCCGTTGTTTACGCCGAGTTTCCAGCCAGCGGGCAACCCCGGAGTCGCCTGCTGACGCGCGACCCAAGACAGGCCTACGGCAACACCATCCGTGGGCGCTGGAAGTGACGGTGATCCCCAGCCCCACTGCACTTCGCCCGTGATCACCGAAGAACTTATGCCGCCTGAGGAGGCTGAAGGACCAGATCGCTTCGAAGATGCAGCGACAGCGAAACTGCCCAGTGCCTGCCAGGAGGCTGCTTGTGGATTAAATCCAAAGACGGCGTAACCATGCCCGGGAGTCAGAGTTGTGGTGATGCGTGCCCAGCCGTTGTTCAAAGTGCCGGACCAGACGTAGTTGTTATCGACGCTGCTCGCCTGCCCGATCGACACATCGAAGATCTTGACGTCGACGGACACATCGTCTTTGCGATCGGGCACATTGAGAAATGGAAATTGCGGATTGAAGACTTTGCCATCGGGAAGAGTCGCGACCGATGGAGGTAGTTCTGCGACAAGTGGGCCTGTCGCCTTTTCGACCGCGATCGGGCCGAGCGTCTCGACGCCCGCAATGCTGCCACGAAGTTTGCCTGGCGCAACCGTGGGCGCTGCGGCTTGAGCTGGTGCTGTGATCTCGCCGGGCAGAGCACTTGCTACGAGAGCAACTGCCGCTGCCGCGGCGAGAACAAAAGCAGGTTTCACGCCACGGAGTCGATTTCACCCGCGAGCCGGATCGTCCAGGTGACGTTTGCGCTCACCGTCTGAGGTGCATCAGTCGTGACGTTTTGCACCTTCAACTGCGAGTCCATCCAGTTCTGGCCGGGAATCGGTGTCCACGTGAAGTACGCCGAGGAGGTCACGTCCTTGCCGTTGGCATCCTTGCCCGTGGGAAACACTCGACGTTCACGTTGCCCTTGATCAGTGGGCACTGCCCACACCGTGGGCACAAAGCCTTGGATGCAGGCGTCGTTGCGTGAAGGCTTCAGATCGTTCCAGTACTCACCGCTCGTACAAGAACCGGAATTGTCATCGAAGTTGCCCAACTGGTAGCCGACCTTGACCGTGCCGGAAGGACGTTCCATTTCCTCGCCCGTCACCGGATCCACCGGCCAATTCCACGTGCCATCCGTGTCAGCGGTGAGCCGGTATTCCATGACCTGCCGCGCATCGGCAATGCTGCCCCAGCCCGAGAGGAGGAAAGACTGCCCGCCACCGGGGATTGTGTACGGAGAAGGCAACTCGAAATCAGAAGGCTTGCTCGGCTTGGTGAAGCGTGACTGACGATAGCCACTTGGCCATGAGCCAGAGATATTCGCATCCGTGATACGCCACGACAGTCTGCGAGTCACCGAGCGTTTCGGAGTCTCCGTGGAGTACTTCGCAGGAATCACGATTGTCGCTGTCGAAGAAATCCGCGTCTTCATAGCGGGCGCCCAAGCATGAGTCTCGAAACGAATAGAACGCTTCCATGGGCCTTGGTACATCAACTGGTAGCAGCCCAGCGTGCTGTTACTCGAACTAGTAGTGCATCCGCGAGCAGTACGCGGCTCCGTGTTGCCGTAGTACGTCATGTCCCAAAAGTGGCGGACCCGGGAATCCTTGAACACTTCGTCCTGGCAGGCAGGCGCCTTGCCAGCTTTGGGATCGACTCCCTTGCTTGCGTCGCTGCCGGTGAATCCAGCGCCGGAGTTGATCTTGTTCCACGAGTAGCCAGAGTCGCTCGCCCCAGGGGTTCCACGGCAGGTGAACTTCACATAGCCCTTAGGGCCTTCATAGGAATATTCCTTGGGAATTCCCCACCACTTCTCGACACCCTCACGCACGGGCCTTCCGTTGTAGCCGATGGCCGATGCAACATCACTCTTGCCTTGTCCGATGGCATACATGATGTTGGTCTGGCAACCCACGTTGTCCATGGAACCCCACCAGTGGTCGGTTTTGAAACTCGATCCGGAGAGGATCTGCTTGGCATCGGTAACCGTGCCGCCGTCCATGTACGGAGTGCGCTGCCCGAGCCATACCTCCGGAGCTTCCGGGGTCACGAGGCTATAAGAATCGGCGCCAACCTTCACACGGGCCTTTGTGTCAGTGCGGTACTTAGCCGCCTTTGCGGCGGGCAACCACTTGCTGATGGTGATGCCCCGCGGGATGTCGTTCTGGAGCATGCCAAATGAGATCGGAGAACTTCCCACGACACCGGAGTCGTATTCCTCCCAGCATCCGGTCACCGGGTCGGTCGGACGGGCGCTAGCAACGCCGGGGGTCAATAGACCAGCGCTCAACCCGATCGCGCAGACACCCAAGGTGGCAAGTCGATAAGACCTCTTCATGGACCCTCCTAGGTCGCGGCGGGGCCGCTTTTAGCCTCAGCCTACAAAATACCGACTTCTGGAGACCTGAGGCAACCGATAGGGCCGGGTGCGGACGTACACTCGAGTTATGGGAGCCCTCATCGCAGTCATAGTGATCGTCGCCATCCTCATCATCCTTGCCCTCATCGTCGTGGGGCAGTTCAACAAACTCAGGCGCTTGGATCTGCTCAGCCAAGGTGCCTTCGCCGATATTGACACCCTGCTCACTAAGCGGGCCGACCTGGTGCCCAATCTGGTGGCCACAGTGCAGGGCGCCAAGGACTTCGAGGGTGCCACGCTGACCGCTGTCACGCAGGCACGTTCAATGAGCGTCCAAGCTAATAGTGGGTCGATGGGAGACAAGGCCGCCGCTGACGGCATGCTCACCGCAGCCTTGGGCAAACTCTTCGCTGTTGCTGAGGCCTACCCGCAGTTGACGGCCACTGCTAACTTCCAGCAACTTCAAGGACAGCTCAGCGAAATCGAAGGACAGCTGCAGTTCGCGCGTCAGTACTACAACGACTCGGTAGTCGCACTCAACACAGCCGTACGCACCATCCCATCGATGTGGTTCACGGGCATGGCGAAGGTAGATGTGCGCGAGATGTACAACGAGCCAGATGAGGGCCGCCGCAGCGCACCCCAAGTCAAGTTCTAATGCGCACCGCCCAGCGCTGGGCGGTTGCCGCCGTCGCCCTCACTGTCACGGCTCTGCCGATCGCAATCTCCGCGCCCGCTCAGGCCGCGGAGAACATCACGGCATTCACCGTGCAAGCTCAGATTAACGCTGACACGACGCTTAATCTCACCGAGACTTTTGCGTGGGACTTCGACGGCAACTACAAGCACGGTGTCTTCCGTGCAATCCCGATCTACAGCGAACTCCCCGACGGCTACCGCCAGTACTACGACATCAACGTGCTTTCGGTGACTCAGGACGGGAAACCTGCGAAGGCGTCCCAGTCGGTTGAAGGTGCTTACCTTGTCGTCAAGATCGGCAACCCCAATGCCACCATCACGGGGACTCATTTGTATTCGATCGACTACACCGTCGGTGGTGCCCTCACCACC
>WLOK01000113.1 GCA_009699315.1 Actinomycetota bacterium | reverse complement strand
ATCCCTGCGCATCATGCGCTGACGAAAGGAAATGAAATGAAGATCGTCGACATGTCCCACACTTGGGGCATTCATACGCCTGGATGGGTCGGCTACCCCGGATGCCAGATCTATTACACCCAGACGTTGCAGACGAATCGCATCGTGTCACAGCGCATCGAGACCAGTCTGCATACGGGCACGCATCTTGACGGCCCCATCCACGCAGCTGATGGCGGCGCCGACATGGCGTCGTTGCCGCTGACAAAGCTGATCCACGAAGGCGTAATCGTCGACGTGTCAGATCGCGTTGGAGACTGGGACATCATCACGCCCGAAATGATCACCTCAAAGGTAGAGGTGAAGAAGGGCGACATCCTCATCATCCACACCGGCTACCACAAGTACTACACCGGTCAGCCACAACAAGATCTTGTGCGTTACTTCACGATGCATCCTGGCGGTGGACTTGAGCTCGCCAAGTGGATGATGGAAATGGAAATCCAGTGGTGGGGAATCGATGCTGGATCAGGTGATCACCCGATGAACACCACGATTCGCCACATGCGCCCTGATATCGCAAAGCGTTTTGAAGAGCATGTAGGCATGACTTGTCTTGAGTACTTCGGTGAGTACGAATACACTCACCATCTCTCCGGGAGACGCATCAAGGAAGATCTCTTCCCGATGCACCATCTCGCGTTCCCGCAGGGCTGCATCCATGCCGAGAATGTGGGCGGCGACATTGAGGCGGTGCTGAATCAGCGCTGCATCATCGGTGCATTCCCGTGGAAGATCGAGGGTGGCGAAGGTTGCCCTTGTCGCATCATGGCGTTCTTCGATGTGGGCCCCTTGGAAGTTATTGACGCCATTGCATCAGGCGACTTCGTGCGGCCCGAAGCCGTACACACCCGCTATCCGCACAACGTGACGTCGACTCGGACCTACTAGGTGCGTTCGTTGACAGTGGCCGCGGTTCAGTGCGCTTCGGCGTATCTGGACCCGGTCGCTAACGCCAGTCTCACGGAAAGACACATCCGAGTGGCAGCCGCACAGGGTGCTCAACTCGTGGTTCTTCCAGAACTGGTTGCTTCGTCCTATGCGCCCGGCGCTGAGAACTTCACCGATCTCGCTGAGTCAGCGAGTGATCCGGGACATTGTCTGTCGACGTGGATGCGGCTCGCTGCCGAGCTGAATGTGGGGGTCATTGCTGGATTTTTGGAGAGAAGCGGTGATCAGGTATTCAACTCAGCAGTGGTGTTAGACCCCAAAGGCCAAATTCTTGATATCTACCGAAAGTTGCATCTCTTCGGGGCAGAGCAGAAGGTCTTCAGCCCCGGAGACCGCGGGCTTCCCATTGTGGAGATCCATGGCGCACGAGTCGGGGTACAAGTGTGTTACGACCTGCGTTTCCCCGAGACCCTTCGCATCCTGGCCTTGCGTGGTGCAGAGGTTGTGGCTGTTCCTACTGCCTGGACCGGGGGGTTCGATAAGTCGACACCCGCCGATGGACGAATTGGTCAGGTAGACGGCGCACTCGTACAGTCGAACTTGAATCAACTGTTTTTAGTCTGCGCCGATCAGGTGGGCCAAGCGGACCAGGCAACCTTCTTGGGACGCTCCATAATCACTACTCCGTATGGCGAGGCCGCTGCTGGTCCCCTCTCGTCTACGGATGAGGCAATCGCTGTTGTAAAACTTGATCTTGACGATGTTCAGCGCGCGCGACATCGGGGTCCTGGAATCGACCCCTTCGAGAATCGTCGAACAGACGTCTACGCTGCTGATCTGGGATACCAAGAACCGACAAAGAAGACGTGGTGAGGTGCTCATGAATTGTCGAATCACTAATGTCCGTTACGTAGCTCTAGGCGTTCCCAATCTCGCTGAGCAGGTGGAGTTCTATCGCGACACGTGGGGACTCGTCGAACGGGAGTCTGGCAAAGATGTCGCCTTCATGGGCACGGTGAGCAGCACTGATCCCTACGTTCTTCGGTTGCGCAAGACTGAGTCAGAACGCGTTGATTTGGTTTCCTTTGCCGTACCTACAGCAGCAGATGTGGATGCCTATGCGGCGGATTTCCGCGGTAGGGGCATCGAGATCATCTCGGGGCCGGGGCTTGTCGACCTGCCCGGAGGCGGTTACGGGCTACGCATCTTTGACCCGGAGGGTCGCACTCTGGAAATCGCCGCTGAGGTTGAGCCAGTCGCAGCGCGCGCTCTTCTCGAACGTGAGTGGATGCCAGGCAAGCTTTCGCATGTGGTTTTGAATACGCCTGACCTCGAAGGCATGATCGCTTGGTACTGCGATGTGCTCGGGATGCGTCTGTCTGATCGATTGGCAGATCTGATGGGTTTCCTCGCGGTGGATAGCCACTGGCATCATGCCCTGGCCCTCGCGCGTGGCGCGTATCCCTCGATTAATCACGTCGCCTACGAAAGCCGCGGCCTCGATGAATACATGCGCGCCAGCGGCCGCTTGATGCGTGCGGGTGAAAACTGTGTATGGGGGCCAGGTCGTCACGGGCCAGGCGACAACACATTCTCTTACTTCCAAGATCGTGGCGGCTTTGTCGTCGAGTACACCACCGCCCTGCAATACATCGAAGATTGGTCGACTTGGGTTCCCACCGTGCATCCGACAATTCCAGAATGGTCGGACCAGTGGGGCACGGCCTGTCCGAGACAGGCTGAACCATTCTTGGGTCCGCGTGACTCGGGACTATTCGTAGCACCGCCCTTCTAGTCACTCACAAGGAGTTCCCATGAAAATCACCATTGATCTGATGGCTTGCAAGGCCTATGCGAACTGCCTTGTCGAGGCACCCGATGTATTCGATTTCAGCGAAGAGACAGGCAAGGCCATCGTGCTGGAGGGTGGTGTGCCGAATGCGTCGATCGAGGACGTACGCCGTGCGATTGATGCGTGCCCGACGCATGCAATCACTGTGGTGGAGTGAGCGAGAAATCCTCCCTGCAATTACTCGCTAACACGCAACAAAATCTTTCCGGTAGTTGCTCGGCTTTCGAGACTTCGGTGCGCCTCGGCGGCTTGGGCCAGATTGAGCACTTCGGAGACGTCGGCTACCAATTCGCCTACGGCCGCGTGTGACAAGACGTCTTGAGCACGAGCAAGCCACTCACCGGGAGCGGCCGCATAATCGCGTCCGGCTGTCCGTGTGACGTAAAAGGAGCCAGCCCCAAGGTCGCCTGGCGCGATCGGGGAGATGGGCCCACCTGCAGCGCCATAGAGAACACAAATGCCGCGTGGCCGAAGCATCGCGAAGAACCGACCTGAATCTCCGCCGGCGGCATCGAACACGGCCGCAACTCCACCGGGCGCGAGAGTGCGTACCTCGCCCGCGAGATTCTCGGAGTCGATCAGTGTGTGATTGGACCGGGTTGCACCCGCTTTGGCACTCGACCCCACCACGCCGATGATATCAACACCCCGTGATTGGAGAAACTGGGTAAGCAGAAGACCGACACCACCAGCTCCTGCTGTGACAAGGGCAATGTCTCCTGGCTGGAGATCTGTCGTGTCAGTGGCAAGGTACTGCGCAGTGACTCCTTGCATGAGTACACCAGCAACTGCGGTATCGCTGAGTGAGTCAGGAACGGGGACAAAGAATTCGGCGGCTCCTTGTACGTGGGATGCGTAGCTTGAGCCAACTTTGCTCCAGACGACTCGTTGTCCCACCAGATCAGCGGAAACCCCGGCACCCACTGACTCGACAATCCCGACACCCTCGACTCCGGGAACTCCATCTTCCGGTAGGGGCACGTCTCCGCGACGTTGCATCACGTCCCAGAAATTGACTCCAGCAAGGAGGACCCGTACACGGATCTGGTTGTGAGCGAGATCCTCCAAGGGAATCTCTGTGAGTTCGAGCACCTCTGGGCCGCCAGGGGAGCTGGCACGAGAAACAGTACGTCTAGAAGTCATATTTGCGACCGTAGCACTGAACTCAGGCTAAGAATCATGTGCCTATCCGGAGTTTCGACAAGTTCTCGATCGAAACAGGGGAGACTAGTGATGTGTCCCTTACTGGTCAGCCGCAGCGGTATGCCAGTCAGGCGCTTAGCGCGGGGTTTGCCACTACGGCACTGATCGTTCTTTCACTCAATCTTCGTCCCGCGATCGTGAGTTTGCCTCCACTGACGACAGATATTCAGCGAGATCTCGGGTGGGGCAATGCAGCGATTGGACTCATCACGTCCATTCCGATTCTCTGCATGGCGATTCTTTCACCGGTTGTCCCTCGCATCGCGGCTCGCTGGGGAAGAGTTCCCACGACGACAGGTGCCTTGGTCCTTATCCTGTTGGGGAGTGGCCTGAAACTCTTTGCCGACACCATGCCGGTGCTACTTCCTATCAGTGCGGTTTTTGCGGGTCTAGGCATTGCCATCGGCGCTGGGTTGGCTCCGGCGTTTGTTCGCGAGTGGTTCCCCAACCGCATTGGCGCAATGACTGGGCTGTACTCAGCCGCACTGATCTTTGGTGCGGCCATTGGATCGGCTGCTTCGGTGCCCCTCATGCATCTCACAGGCTCCTGGGCGGAAGCGATGGCCTCTTGGTCAGCCCTAGCTTTTGCGAGTGTTCTCCTCTGGATACTCGTGTCGTTGCGACAACGCAGACATGACGCAGCACAACCAGCCGCACCGCCGGTTATTGCGAAAGGCCTCCCTTGGCGGAGTCCTTTGGCATGGACTCTTGCGGGCTACCTCGGGCTGAATGCATTCATCTTCTACAGCCTGCTGGCCTGGATGGCCCCGTCGTTCAGCGAGCGCGGTTGGACGCAGCAAAACGCGGGCTTCCTGCTTGCGCTATCGAGTATCGCGCAAATGTTTGGCGCCTTGGTGTTGCCACGATTTATGAACAGATTCGCGAGTAGACGCACCTTGTTCATCATGGTGATGGCTATGGGCATTGTCGGAACCGTAGGCGTTGGCTTTATGCCACAGATAGCCCCGTTGGTATTCATTAGTGTTCAAGGAATCGGCATAGGCGGCACATTCGCACTTGGGATTGCTCTCTTGAGCGAATATTCGGCCACCCCCGCTGACGCCGCCCGTCTCACAGCCCTGACCTTTTTGGTGTCGTACATTCTTGGCGCGCTTGGTCCGGTGCTCATGGGAATTCTGCTCAGTGCCCACCATTCATGGGAACTACTTTACGGAATATTAGGAGTGCTACTGATCTGCCAACTGCTCTTAGCACTCCCCTTGAAACGCGGACTTACCGTCAGCTAACAAAAGTTGTCTCTCGGTCAAGGCGCGAGAAGTTCAAGGTTGAAGGAGCCCGAAGCCCCACTTATGGTCACTCTTGCTTGGGCGTCTGAATTAATCGTGTTCCAGGTGGCATCTACCCGCCTCACGCCGGACGTCGTGGGAAATGACAGCGCACAATGAAGATTGCCGTTGGTGGCATTCCACGTGATCCAGCCAGTCATCGGCAAATCGCCGACGAGCTTGACGCCTTCAAGGTCGAATTCCACCTTTGGGTAGCCGGAGTACGACCAGATGCCACCACGTAAGCCTGATCCATAGTCCTCTCCCGACTGAAACCAGCGATCGACAATGTCGGCAGCTGTGTTGACGGCTGTCACTGCAAGCCGATTGCGCGTTGTGTCGGGCGTACCTGGTGGAAGTTGAGTCTTGACGTACGTAACTGGGTAACGGCCGACGGCACGCACCGCAGGTACGTCCTGCGCGCATTGGGCGATGGCCTCCGGAATATCTCGTGAACCACTACGCACCACGTACCGAACGAGGGTCGCACCACAACTCGTTGACCCTGCCCCACCCACCACGTGCGTCGAATTCGCGACAACTAAGTGAGCGGAGTTCGGGAACTGCGCTTTCACCATATTGCCTTCAGCAGCGGAGGTGATGCTGTCGAGTTCGCCGGAGAGAATGAGCGTAGGTACCTCGGAGTAATGACCAGCAAGTGGACGCGGGGGCCCTGCTGGATTCGTGGTGGATATCGGCCAGCGCAAGCATAGATCCGGTGCGCTCCAGCCAGAGCGGTTGTAGT
>WLOK01000112.1 GCA_009699315.1 Actinomycetota bacterium | reverse complement strand
TCCTTGAAAGGGGATTCACTACATGACCTTCAACGTCGGCGACACCGTCGTATACCCGCACCACGGGGCCGCCCTGATCGAGGCCGTAGAAGTCCGCACCATCAAGGGCGTCGACCGCGAATACCTCGTCCTTAGGGTCGCTCAAGGTGATCTCACGGTCCGAGTCCCTGCCGACAATGTCGATTTGGTCGGTGTGCGCGACGTGGTCAACGCTGAGGGACTCGATCGTGTCTTCGAAGTCCTCCGTCAGCCATACACCGAAGAGCCGACCAACTGGTCGCGTCGCTACAAGGCCAATCTCGAGAAGCTCGCCTCCGGTGACGTCATCAAGGTTGCCGAGGTCGTTCGTGACCTATGGCGCCGCGATCGTGAGCGTGGCTTGTCGGCTGGCGAGAAGCGCATGCTGTCCAAGGCGCGTCAGATTCTGGTGAGCGAGCTCGCTCTAGCCGAGAACACCAACGAGGACAAGGCAGAGACCATCCTCGATGAGGTCCTGACCTCCTAGGAGTTGCGTGATGGCCGAGTTTGGTCAGGTCGCAGTCATTGTCCCGGCCGCTGGTCGCGGTGAGCGACTCGGTCCGGGTGCTCCCAAGGCATTGAGATTTCTCGACGGCAGCCCGATGCTCCTGCATGCTGTTCGTGCTCTCGCTGCATCGCGCTCCGTCGACCACATCGTGGTTGCGGCGCCGCCGGAAGATGTCGAGGATGTGCGCGGCATTGTCGGGCACCTTGAGGGTGTTCAGCTCTCCGTGGTGTCCGGTGGTGAAACTCGTCAGGAGTCTGTGGCCCGAGCTCTTATTGGGCTGGGCCCTGAGGTCGATGTGGTGTTGGTTCACGACGCGGCTCGACCCTTGGTGCCAGTCGAACTGGTGGATGCTGTGATCGCGGCGGTGCGCAATGGGGCAGCGGCGGTTGTCCCGGGTCTTCCGTTGGCCGACACAGTCAAAACTGTCGATGACTCCGTGGCAGGTCCACCGCGCGTCTCTGGCACACCCGATCGAGCGATATTGCGAGCAATCCAGACGCCTCAGGGTTTTCTCCGCGAGACACTGCGGAAAGCGCATGCGATGGTCGATCCCGATGACCCAGCACAGACCGACGATGCTGGTCTCGTAGAGCGTCTGGGCGTCGAGGTTCTGGTGATCCCAGGGCACGAGGAGGCCTTCAAGGTCACTCGTCCGATCGATCTGGTCTTCGCTGAGGCTGTGCTCGCGCGACGGAGGTCCTCTGATGGCCGCTCGTGAGTTGCCGCTAATCGGCCTCGGTGTCGATGTGCACCCGTTCGAGTCGGGGCGTCCCCTCTGGGTCGCTGGTCTCCAGTGGGACGGCGACGGATTGGCCGGGCACTCAGACGGTGACGTAGCTGCTCATGCCGCATGCGATGCGCTGCTCTCGGCGGCAGGTCTCGGCGACCTCGGCAGTCAGTTCGGTACATCAGACTCGCAATGGGCGGGTGCGTCGGGCGTCACACTCTTGAGCGAGACCGCTCAACGAGTTCGTGCAGCGGGCTTTGAGATTGGCAATGTCGCTGTGCAGATCATCGGGGAGCGTCCGCGGATGGCCGCTCGACGAGTGGAAGCCGAATCCGTATTGAGCGCCGCGATCGCCGCTCCCGTGCGCGTATCCGCGACGACCACCGATGGACTCGGGCTGACCGGTCGAGGCGAGGGCTTAGCGGCCATGGCCACTGCCCTTGTGGTCAGGGCCTGATGTCTGCACCCCATAAGGTGTCAGCGTGCTGAACCTGTACGACACCCACACCCGCACCCTGCGCCCCTTCGAGCCGTTAGTGGCTGGTCGCGTGGGCATCTACGTGTGCGGCGCGACCGTACAGGCTCCGCCGCATGTGGGTCACATTCGCTCGGGGTTGTCCTTCGACATCTTGCGGCGCTGGCTGATGGCCTTGAACTTTGACGTGACTTATATTCGCAACGTCACTGACATCGACGACAAGATCATTCACAACGCATCGCATGAAGACGTGCCGTATTGGGTTGTGGCGATGCGCAACGAGCGAGCATTCACGTGGGCCTACGACGTCCTTGGTTGCTTGCCGCCCACCTATGAGCCACGAGCGACCGGGCACATTCCAGAGATGGTCGCTCTCATGCAGCGACTCATCGACAGCGGTTATGCCTACGAAGTTAATGGCACGGTGTGGTTCAGCGTGCGTTCGTGGAAGTCCTATGGCTCCTTAAGCGGGCAGCGACTCGACGACATCATGCCCTCTGCTGATGCGGCCACTTTGGGCAAGCGTGATCTGCACGACTTCGCGCTCTGGAAAGCTGCCAAGACCGATGAGCCCTATTGGGACACACCGTGGGGACCGGGGCGCCCGGGCTGGCACATCGAGTGCTCTGCGATGGCGACGAAGTACCTAGGTGCTGAGTTCGATATCCACGGTGGCGGAATTGATTTGGTATTCCCGCACCACGAAAACGAGATTGCCCAGTCCTGCTCGGCTGGAGACGCGTACGCGCGCTATTGGTTGCACAATGCGTGGGTCACAACCTCGGGCGAAAAGATGAGCAAATCGTTGGGCAATTCACTGCTCGTGAGCGAGGTCGTCAAGCGCGTACGCCCGATCGAACTGCGCTATTACCTTGGCTCTGCGCACTACCGCTCGATGCTGGAGTTCTCCTATGACGCACTTGAGGAATCCGCTGTCGGATTCCGACGCGTTGAGGCTTTCCTCGGGCGCGCAACTGAGGCAGCCGGCCGTCAGCTCGTCACGGGCGTGCGCCCCGAAATATTCGATGCATCGATGAACGATGATCTTGGGGTTCCTGGTGCCATCGCTGTCGTGCACGACACTGTGCGCGCGGGTAACGCCGCTCTCGCTGAAGGTGACACCACCACGGCTGTCGCTGCCGCCGAGAGCGTGATCGCCATGCTCGATGTTTTAGGCGTTAACCCCTATGCATCGCATTGGTCAACGAGCGCGACGGCAGATGATTCGCGCGATAAGGCACTCGGTGTGCTCGTGGCTGGCGCACTTCAGGCACGCTCTGATGCTCGAGCAAACAAGGACTTCGCGGCGGCAGATGCCGTTCGCGATCAACTGGCCGAAGCGGGCGTTGTCATTGAAGACACTCCCGCTGGGCCGCGCTGGACGGTGGGCTGACATGGCGGGCAATTCTCAACGTCGAGGCGCTATGCGCAAGGACGGCACCAAAAAGGGGCAGGTCGTTGGTTCTGGTGGTCAGCGTCGTCGTGGACTTGTAGGCAAGGGGCCAACTCCAAAGGCGACAGTGCGCCCGGGTCATCCCGCTCAACGTCGGGCCCGTCGTTCAGCTGAAGCAAAAGATGCTGCTGGACGTCGTTCCACACGCGGCGGCGGAGCAGCTCCGGAGGGTGCCGAGGCACTCGCGGGGCGTAACGCCGTGGTCGAAGCGCTGCGAGCGGATGTTCCCGCCATCGCCCTACATGTGCAGATCGATGCAGACATGGACGATCGCGTACGTGAGGCGATGGCGTTGGCAGGCAACCGTGGACTGTCGATGATCCAGTCAACGCGCGCCGAGCTTGACCGCATGACGTCTCGTGCAGTTCATCAAGGTCTCGTACTGTCGGTGCCGGCATACGATTACGCGCACGTTGATGACCTTCTGGAAGAGACAGACCTGCTTGTTGCGCTTGATGGCGTGACTGATCCGCGCAATCTCGGTGCTGTTGCACGTTCGGCTGCTGCATTCGGCGCGGGAGGGCTGATAGTTCCCGAACGTCGGGCCGCTGGGGTCACTGCCGGTGCGTGGAAGGCCAGTGCTGGCGCGTTTACGCGCGTGCCAGTGGCACGCGCCACCAACCTCACTCGCGTACTTAAGGCAGCAGCCCAAGATGGTTTCTTCATCGTGGGGCTTGATGCAGAGGGTGATGTGGAGTTGCCGGATTTGGATCCCGAACTCGCGTGCGGTCCATTGATCGTTGTCGTGGGTGGCGAAGAGTCAGGTATGTCGCGGCTCGTGCGCGACACGTGCGATGTTGTTGTGTCGGTACCGATGGTCGCTGGCAATGAATCGCTCAATGCAGGTGTCGCTGCCGGCATCATGCTCTATGCGATTGCGATGTTGCGTTCGTCCTGATCGCGTCTCAACGCAAGACTGTGTCGTGTAGCTCCTTTCTGTAGCCAAGGGTCAACCTGTCTAAGCGTTCGGTTAAGTACCGGTAAGGGCAAGGCGTTTTGGGCATTTTAGGTTGCTTTGCCTGGCAATTGCCTGTCATTTTTCAGGAGGTACACCGACACACGAGGTACCCAGACGAATGGAGCAACGCAATGGCTCGATCACGACTCGCGCGGACGGTCATCATCGCTTCCGCATCGACCGCGCTTGCTGCGGGCGCTGGCATCGCGATGATGGCGCCCGCATCTGCACATCAAGGACCACGTCCGCCCATCGGTGCGCCACAGTGGGGCCCGATCGATGATCCGATCGCCGCGCTGTGTGCCCAGCCAGGTTGGGCTGGCGGATGGAGTGGCTCATGGCAGGACGACGACTGGCAGATCGATTGGGCGGTCGACCCCTGCATGGATCCCGCGGGTACGGCACAGGCTGATCTAGAGGTGGCCCTCGCCGACACCCAGGCGACTTTTGATGATGCGATTGCACAGGCGAAGTCGACGTACAACGCCTCCATCGCGGACGAGCTCGCTGCCTACCGTGAAGATCGAGCCAGCACGAAGTCGCAGGTTGCCCGCCTCCTTATCTGGCGTGGATTCGTTGCAGCGACAAGGGACGAACAGCGCATTCTCAATCGCGCTACTGACGCCGCGACGCGTGATCTCGCGCTCGATCAGGACGCCGCCTACGAGATTTTCGATCTTGAGGTAACGGATGAGACTGTCGCGGCTGGTCGCAGCGACTTCCGGGCCGCAAGAACTGTCGCGGAGAAGTCCAAGGTGCTTGCCCTTCGCGCAGTCGCAGTGACATACGAAGAAGCTGTTGACGTGGTGGTGCAGCGTCTCGCCGACAGCCTTGGTGAGTCTGGTTCCACCGCCGGTAACGCCCGAGCGTGGAAGTTCTACCGACAGGGCCTGACTGCAGCTCGCAACGGTCGGACTTCAGCCGGGCAGGAAGTCCAGGCGCAGTTCCGATCCACCATGGAAGAAGCCGTCGCTCTGCTTACTCCAGGTGACGAATCCTACGAATACGACAACGGCATTCGCCCAGTTCCGGTGCCGATGGAGCATCATCATGGTCATGGCTTCGGACACGGTCGCGACTCGGACGATTAACTCATGAACGCTCTGGGGCGGCCGCACACAAACACGTGTGCGGCCGCGTCGTTGTCGGTCTACAACCACGGAGCGCACCTCGTGGCCTGGACTCCAGCGGGTGAGACGGATGTGTTGTATCTCAGTCCAACCGCACGGTTAGACACTAGCGATGCGATTCGCGGTGGCATTCCCGTGATATTTCCGTGGTTCGGCTCAGGTGTGAGCGGACTCATGGCGGCGCCACATGGTTTTGCGCGCACGGCACAGTGGCACCTCGCAGAGGTGCATTCCGATCAATCCGAAGTTACCGTGCGGTTCACGTTCTCTTCATCCGATGTCACGAGTGCTGAGTGGTCGCATTCCTACGAGGCATCACTTGAGATAAGGGCCGGGCGTGCACTCGTGTTGGCACTTACGATCACCAACACAGGGGACTCTCCGTTTGTTTTCGAGGAAGCTCTGCACGCGTACCTTCGTGTGGGCGATAGTGCCAAGGTCACTATCGATGGGCTGGCTGGTGCTGACTATTTCGACAAGGTCGCTCAGTCGGCCTGTCGACAAGTGGGGCCGGTCGAATTCGTGGGTGAGACCGACCGGGTCTACACATCGACCACCGATGTAGTCATACACGATCCGGTACTTCAGCGCGACCTACACATCAGCACACGTGACTCCGCCTCGACGATCGTGTGGAACCCATGGGCGGAGAAGGCTCAGACCATGGTCGATCTACCTGACGATGGGTGGCAGTCCTTCGTGTGTGTCGAAGGAGGCAATGTGGGTGCGGCGGCAGTCTCCCTGCGACCTGGGGAAACCCACACTTTGGG
>WLOK01000111.1 GCA_009699315.1 Actinomycetota bacterium | reverse complement strand
TGCAGGTACAGCAGCCCATTGACTGCTTCAGCGTGGTTGGCGACGGTGACGTACTCAATCTGTGGCATGCGAACACGCTACGCCCACATCATGGTGCAACGCACAACGCGCCCTATCCTCAGATTGTGAGACTTGCTGGTCGGACCGACTATGCGCTGCGAGCAGTGCTGGAGATCGCCGCTGCCCATGGCGAACCACGGACGACTGATGAGATCGCGAAGAGCCAGCACATCCCGGCCCGCTATCTCGGTGCGATCCTCGCTGATCTTCGAAGAGCGGACATCGTCCATGCCCGTCGTGGGGCTGAGGGCGGTTGGACTTTGGCGAGGCCCGCCGATGCAATCTCTCTCGCCGCCGTTATCCGGGCTGTGGACGGTGCGCTTGCTCAGGTCGCGGGTACGCGCCCAGAGGATCTGCACTACGAAGGGACAGCCGCCGGACTGCAGGAGGTCTGGGTGGCCCTGCGAGCTGCTGAGCGCGAGATCTTGGACTCAGTAACCGTCGCGCATGTGGTTGAGGGGCAATTGCCCGAAAACATTCATCGACTTACGAAGGATCCTGCAGCCTGGCACTAGAAATCCCATGTATTATCTACTTAACTAATAGACAATGGGATTTTCGGAGGATGCATGGATTTCGGCTGGTGGAACCCCGGTCTTTCCCTAGGCGGACTTGTCGCCGGTGTCATGGTGGGCCTCACCGGAATGGGTGGCGCCGCGCTCGTCACCCCGATGCTCGTGTTGCTTTTCGGTGTCTCTCCGACCGCGGCCGTGTCCTCCGACGTGGTCGCCAGCGCGATCATGAAGCCGGTCGGCTCAATCGTGCACATTCGCGAGCGCACCGTGCATTGGCGCCTTGTCATGTGGCTGTCGATCGGTTCGGTGCCCGGCGTTCTGGCGGGCACTTGGCTGTTCGCGAAATACGCCTCTGGCCCGGGTATGGACGCCACGATCAAGTTGTGGATCGGCATCGTCCTCCTCATCGCCCTCGCGGCAATGGTCGCCCGCACCTTTGTCGCAGCTCGTGCCACGCGAATCGCGGGAGTGCAAGAGCTCCTGGGGCCGACATCGCCTGTCAAAATCGCGCCGACCGTCATTCTCGGACTTGTCGTAGGCGTGGTCGTGGGCATGACTTCGGTGGGCTCCGGCTCTCTGGTCGTAACGTCTCTGCTTTTGCTCTATCCGCTCTTGCGCCCGTCCGTACTCGTGGGCACCGACCTCACTCAGGCTGTGCCCATGCTTGCGGCCGGTGCTATCGCTCATGCCGGCCTTGGCACCGTCGACTGGATTGTCACGGCATCGCTGCTTATCGGCCAGATTCCCGGCGTGTGGATCGGTTCACGGATGTCCAGTCGATATGACGGACATGCTCTGAAGTGGTTGCTCATGGTGTTGTTGCTCGCGACCTCGATGAAGCTCCTTGGTGCGCCCTCGTTGCTGGCTGCAGGGGTCGCCATTGGCGGAGTCACGGTCGTCGTCGTGCTCATCGTTGTTGAGCGGGTCAAGAAGCGCAAGGCTGCAGCACTAGCCTAGGCAGTTATGAGCGCTCCTGACCTTTCGCCGCCGAAGGCGACTCTGGTCCTAGTCGCGCTCGTCACTGGCGCGATCGTTGCCAACATCAACCTTGGCATTGCAAATGTTGCGTTGCCGGTGATCGGCCGCGATCTCGGGGCTAGTCAGAGTCAACTGACGGCGATTGCTAACGGCTTTGCGCTCGGGCTTGCGGCCTCAGTTCTCTATCTCGGCGCGATCGGAGACAGGTACGGCCGCAAGTTGCTGTTTGTCGCTGGCGCAGTCTTAACCGTGCCATGTGGCTTCATGGCCGCGTATGCGCCCAACGGCGAAACGCTGGCGATCGCGCGGTTCCTTGGCGGATTTGCAGCTGCCTTGTTATTTCCCACCACACTGTCATTGATCACGTCGATGTTTTCTGGCAAACCGCAAGTGCGCGCTATCGCCTTGTGGAGTGGACTCGGTGGCGGAGTCGCAGCCATCGGACCGCTACTTGGTGGTGTGATGCTTCAGAACTTTTGGTGGGGCTCGGTTTTCCTCATCACGCTTCCACTAGATGTGCTCGCCCTAGTCATCGGTCTTTTCGTACTGCCGTGGAAGTCAGTAGGCCATTCGTCATCTGTCGACCACCTAGGTGGAGTGCTCTCCGTTGTCTTTATTGGCAGCGCGGTGGTTGCCATCCAAATCGCCGGGCAGGGCTTGAGCCCGGTCTTGATTGGCGTACTCATTGCTGCGGTCGTGGGTGGTGTGCTGTTCTTCTGGCGAGAAGCTAAGGCGCGCAACCCACTGCTTTCGCTTTCGCTCATCTCCCACCGCGTGGTCTGGGTTGCGTGGGTCGCCGGAGTCATCACCTTTGGCTCATTGATCGCGGCGATGTTCATTGGCCAACAGTTCATGCAGAACGTCTTGGGTTATACCCCGCTTGCTGCCGCCGCCGCTGCCGTTCCCTCCGCTATCGGTATGGCGGTGCTAGGCGCTGTCAGCGGGCGCATCGTCGAGAAGCGTGGTTCTAAGCCGGCATTCCTGATGGGGCTCTTTGTGGTCGCGGCCGGCTTCCTTGTTATGGCGTTTCTGTGGCAATCCTCGACGAGTATCTTCTGGATTCTCTTGGCGTATGCGCTCGTCGGAATGGGTGTGGGTCTCTCGGTGACTCCCGCATCACGTTCACTCACTGCTTCTATGCCCAAGGCGCGAGCAGGCATGGGATCGGCACTTGTTGATCTCACCCGCGACTTTGGCGGTGCGGTGATGCAGGCGGTGCTCGGCGTTCTGCTCGCCACCGTCTACTCGGGTTATTTCAGCAAAGCCTTCGCGAACCTGCCCCCTGAACAAGCGCAAGCGCTCGGTTCGAGCGCCGCACAAGAAATCGCCTCGTCGTACGCAGGGGCTATGGAAGTCGCCAAAACCTTCCCACAAGCCGATGCTGAAGAGCTTGTCTCTGCAGCTAACAAGGCGTTCTCTGAAGGAAAGACCATCGCATATGTGGTGGCGCTCGCGGTCACTCTGATCGCCTTCGTATTGGTCTGGTGGCGTTATCCGCGCAAGGCCGATGAAGAGGCGTACTACGCGCAGGTTCAAGCAGCGGACAGTGCGACGGCAGGCGAGTGATGAAGGCGCTCATTGATGAACTCATCGAGGTCACAGGAGAAAGTTACGTAAGTACTGATTCGGCGGTGCTCGTTGGCTACTGCACCGACTGGACCGGACACCGAGGTGGCCTGGCTCTGGCAGTTGTGCGCCCCGCCGATGCACGAGAAGTTGCCGCTGTGTTGTCGATTTGCGTAAACCACGAAGTTGCAGTCATCCCTCAGGGTGGCAACACGGGTCTGGTACTCGGGGCAGTCCCGGATCTGCATGCTTCAACGCCCGTGATCATCATTTCGATGGTCCGCCTCAACACAATCGGGTCGGTTGATGAATTGTCCGGTCAAGTGACCGCCGGTGCCGGTGCCACGCTCGCGGATGTCCAGCGCGCGGCTCGCGCTGTTGGGTGGGAATATGCGGTTGATATTGCTGCTCGTGATTCGGCGACTATCGGCGGCACAGTTGCAACGAATGCCGGTGGAATTCATGTCATTGCCTACGGCATGACTCGAGCACAGGTCACCGGCATTGAAGCTGCCCTGCCGCTCACTTCTCCCACGCTGATCGATCACCTCGGCGGATTAGCCAAAGACAACACTGGCTATGACCTGGCTAGTGCGCTAACTGGCAGTGAAGGAACTCTTGCAATTATTACGGCCGTGCGAGTGAAGTTGCACCGACCGATGGACCGCACCAGCCTTGCCCTCATCGGTACGGATTCCTATGACACTGCACTTCGACTTATTTCGTCGGCTGTACGTCCGGGGATTCGCGTGCGTGCCGCTGAACTGATGGATCGCTTCGGGCTCGAGATCACTTTGGGGCTCATCGGCCAAATGTCTCCACTCTCTCAAGAGCACGAATTGGTTCTTCTCCTTGAGATCGCTGATGGTGGTGACGCATCTGGATTTGTGGCAGATGAGTTGTCTGAGCGCGACACCGTCATCGCGGTCGATGCCGCAAATCAGGAACAACTGTGGAGTCTGCGCGAGCGACATACTGAGGCCTACAGCGCCTTTTGCATCCAGCGGGGTTTGGCTGCACCACACAAGCTAGATGTGTCGATTCCGCTGTCGCGGCTTGCCGACTGCGCACAGTTGCTCAATGACCGCGTCCGCGCACATCCCGGAGTTGTCGTCTTTGGCATGTTTGGTCATGCGGGCGATGGCAACCTCCATGTGCAGGTGTGCGGTCCAGCCGCCAACGACGAAAGTGTGGCTGAGTTGATTTTGCATACCGTGGCTGAGTGCGGCGGTAGTGTTTCGGCGGAGCATGGCATTGGCCGACTGAAGGCGAAATGGCTCCCACTCTCTCGCTCTCCACACGAGATTGCGGTGATGCGTGCGATCAAAGCAGCTTGGGACCCGAATGGTGTAATGAATCCGGGCGTCCTCTTCTCCGAGTGAAGGACTTCGTGCTTCGATAGAGGCATGGCTTCGGGACCACTGGTTATTGCGCATCGCGGAGCGAGCCAAGAGTTCCCTGAGCACAGCATTGCCGCCTATCGTCGGGCTATTGATCTGGGTGCAGATGGCGTGGAGTGTGATGTGCGTTTGACTCGCGATGGCCACCTTGTTTTGCTGCACGACTCAACCATTGAACGCACTAGCAACGGTTCTGGCGCCATTGCTGACATGACGCTTGAGGAGTTGGAGCAGTTCGACTTTGATCGCATCCCGGGTTCACCTGTTGAGCGCGTTGCGCCTCGCGACACAAAACGGCGATGGGTTGATGGTGCGCAAGAGGAGAGCCAGAGAGTACCTACTCTGCGAGCGTTACTGCAGTTATTACTCGATTGCTCCCGGCCCATGAGCATCTCGATTGAGACAAAGCATCCGCATCGATTTAGCGTGCAACTCGAGGCAGCAACTTTTGCGCTCTTAGGCCGGATGAAGTTTCCGCTGGAGCGTGTACGCATCATGTCGTTTTCAGCTCGAGGTCTCGCACGGGCGCATGCAATCTCCCCTAACGTGCCGCTGGTCTATCTCGAAGAGTTCTTACCCGTACGACGACTGGACGGACGCCTTCCGGCCCACGCGACGATCGCGGGAACGGGATTGGCCCTGATCCGCGAGCACCCCGAACTCGTTGACAACGTGCATGCGCGCGGTGGTCTCGTACACGTATGGACGGTTGACACACGAGCGGATCTTGACTTCTGCTTATCGCTGAGTGTCGATGCAGTTATCTCCAATCGACCGGGCGAGATGCTCGCGTACCTTGGCCGTACGGCAGCCCGTTAGGCTGCTGGTCATGGCTAAGGTCCAGAACCCCAAAGTTGCATCCGAAGATGTCCCAGTCGTGGGGATGCGTGAGCCGTGTCCTTGTGGATCCGGACGTCGCTACAAGGCTTGCCACGGTCGCGATCAGGCCGATCGGGGGAGCCGCCTTGTGCTTCGACCCTTTGAGGGGCTGGCCGGGGAATGTGACTGGGTCGCCCTGCGCAACTTTGTGCCAGCAGCTACTTCGGCACTGCACCTGAAGTCGGATACCGGCATTGGCGATCGTAAAGCGACGCTGGTCACGGTGCTGCCGCTGGCGTGGCCAGCGATGGTGCGAGATTCGGGCGAAATCTTGTTGGCCCTACAGACTGCAACGGGCTCGGGCGATCCGAGTCGAGATGCGGCTGAGGCGATTCTGCGCGCGCTCGACACCGAACCCGGTGCACCGGTGCCCCCAGTTGGTCTTCCGGGTCCGGGCCCGCGTCTTCAGGACGTGCTGACCGAAACTCCGATCGCGGTCAGCGTGGAGTCCAACTTTGATTTCTGGATGGCGGACCCAGATGCTGAGCGCACCCCTGAGGTGGTCGCTTCGCTGGAGCGAGTGAGCCAGTCGGCGATTCCTACCGCACGTCTGTCGTCTATTGATGTTGGTGCGGGTTACTGGTGTGCTGCGGGCAATAAGGAGCATCTGCGTTGGGTCCTGCCGTTTGATGAAGAAACTGCTCTCACGG
>WLOK01000110.1 GCA_009699315.1 Actinomycetota bacterium | reverse complement strand
ATCTGTGGATCCGATCTGCACTCCTACCTCGAGGGCGCCTTTGTTGCCCCCGGTCAGGTCATGGGTCATGAGTTCAGCGGCAAGATTGTCGAAATGGGCAAGGAAGTCCAGGGCGTCAAGATCGGTGATCGAGTGACGGTCATGCCGTTGACGATTTGTGGTCGCTGCCCTCGCTGTCTCGAGGGTTCATCGCATCTGTGCGAGATCGGTTTGGCCGAGAGTGTTGCCTACGGCCTTCCGGGCGCCTTTGCCGAATTCGTTCGAGTGCCCAACGTGATTCTTGGCAGCAATCTTTTCAAGATCCCCGACAACGTGGATGACGCTGCTGCGGCACTTGTCGAACCCCTTGCCGTTGCGCTTCATGCAGCGAAGATGTCCGCTCCTGGTCCTTCGGACACCTGCGTAGTTCTTGGCCTTGGCAGCATCGGACTAAACACGGTGCAGATGCTCAAGGCTCTTGGCGCAGGCCGGGTTATTGGCATCGATATCTCGCCAGTGCGACTCAAGCTCGCCGCCCAACTCGGCGCTGACATCACCATTAACGGCCGCGAGGTCGATGCGCTGGAGGCTGTCACGGAGATCACGGGTCCTGGTGCTTATGGCGTCGGTGCTCGAGCAGACATCGTCATCGAAGCTTCCGGCGTGGGCGCATTGCTCAACCAGGCCGTCTCTATGACGCGTGCTGGAGGCAAGTTGCGCATTGCCGCCCTTTACGAAGGCGACGTGATGGTTCCGGCTAACCAGATCGTGCAGAAGGAAATGAGCGTCTCCGGAACATTTGCCTACCGTGGCGAATTTGCTCAGGTGCTCTCTCTTCTCGCTAGTGGACGCATTCAGGCGGCTCCCGTTATCACGCACACGTTTGCTCTCGACGACATCGAGCAGGCTTTCCGTACTCAGCTCGATAAGGATGTATCAATCAAGGTCCAGGTTGCCCCGTAGGGCTCCGAAATTCATTTAACATCATCAGGAGGAAGCGCAATGGGTCGTCTCGATAACAAGGTCGTTGTCATTACCGGAGCCAGCACCGGCATCGGACGCGCCACACTGGAGCGTATTGCCTCCGAAGGCGCCACTGTTGTTGGCTGTTCGCGCACCAAGGCGACTCTTGAAGAGGCGCTGGACTCGGCTTTGGCTCTGGGTGGACGCGGCAACATCTTCGCTGCAGACCTCCGCGAAGACGGCAGCGCCGTAGCGCTCATTGCTGACACGGTGAAGCGTTACGGCCGTGTTGATGCTCTTGTCAACAATGCTGGCGTGGGCTGGCAGTACGGCATCGACAATCCTGGTTCTATGGCGGCTTTGCACGAGACATCACCGGAGTGGTGGAACGACGTTATGTCGATCAACCTCTACCCGTACTACTCCTGCAGCCGTGAGGCCATTAAGCAGATGATCACTCAGGGCTCGGGTTCCTTGGTGCACGTCGCCAGCATGGCCGGCGTCACTGGTCTCTACGACGGACACACCTACACCGCTGCGAAGGGTGCAATCGTGAACCTCTCGCGCTCACTCGGCATCACCTACATCAAGCAGGGCATCCGTAGCAATGTTGTGTGCCCCGGCTTTGTGGACACCCCCATGGTCGAAGCGGTTACCCCGCTGTTCGCTGATCCTGCGGTCGCCGGTGTGCTGGCTCCGATCGCTCGTCCTGCCGCCCCCTCTGAAATCGCCGCCGCGAATGCGTTCTTTGCATCGGACGACTCCTCCTACTGCAACGGCTCCATGCTCGTTGTTGACGGTGGTTGCACGGCTCGTTCATTTGCCGGATGACGCAGGTTGAGGGTGCTCTTAATTTCCGCGATGCGGGTGGGCTACCTGCTGGTGAAGGCCGGCAGGTAGCCAAGGGCAAGCTCTTTCGAAGTGACACTCTGCAGTTCCTGACCGTTCGTGACGTGGAGCTACTAGTCGACGATCATGGGCTTCGTACGATCATCGATCTTCGCCTTGACTACGAAGTTGCCATCGAAGGTCGAGGCTTGCTTGAGTCACGGGACGTTGGCTACCACCATCTGCCATTCGATGTTGCTGGGACGCGCTCGGAGGATCAGGGCCATGCAACACCCATCCTGACCGGCAAAGATCCGATGGTGCCTCATTATTTGGGCTACTTGACGACCATGCCTGATTCAGTCGCTGGCGTGTTCCGTGCCTTGGCTGAAGCAGGGTCCGTACCAGCCGTCATTCATTGTGCTGCCGGAAAAGACCGGACTGGTGTTGCGGTGGCCATGTTGCTTTCAGTTGCGGGTGCTTCGGACGAAGACATCGCAGCCGAATACGAATTGAGCTCGGATTATGTCGACGCAGTTCTAGACCGGCTGCGCACACTGAAGAGTTACGGTGACAGCATTAGCCTGCTCCCACCAGAGATGCGCCTGACCCAGGGCACCAACATCACGAGGTTCCTGGAAGAAGTGCGCCGTATCTACGGCGGCGTAGATAGTTACCTGCTGGCGCGCGGGGTTACTGAAGAGCAATTGATGGCCGTACGGGAGAACCTCACCGAACCAGTGTGAGGTCGTCGACCACACGCCCTGGCTCCAAGGCAAAGTCTGTGATCATCCAGTAGGCGTTGTTGATGCGAGTGGGCTTAACAAAGTGCCAAGGATCATCGATTGAGGCACCGGGCACGTTGATACTGCCTTGGCCAGCCCACATATCAAGTTCGCCGTTCGCGCTCACGTGCAGCGCCTTTGATCCACCGACGAGGATGAGTTCGCTGGTCGTGTTGCCGTTGCCACCAGTGATGTGGCGGTGACTCATGACATGGTGACCGACGCGCTCGGTCGGCAGAGCACGGCGATGTGGTGCGAAGGTAGCGGTCAACAGGCGCACGCCCGCGGGACGTTCCATGGTGAAGACCACCTGTCCGCCGGTGTGCGCACCCCACTCCCACGACATTGTGGCCAACTTCTTGGCGTATCCCCAGACCTCACGACCGCAGGATGTGGGAATGTCGTTGTCGGTCATGATCAGTGGCAGGAACCAGACGGTCTCATCTTTGTGCCGGGTGCGCACGAGCACGTAGCACTCATGGAACGGACCGTAGACCGACCAGGGATACCAACAGATGCGAATCTCGCATCGTGCAGAGCCATCGGGCTCGAGGTCCATCGTCACACCGGGCGGGAGCAATGCAGCGATCGCTTCAGCGTCAGCGTCGAAGTTAATGGCAATTTGGTTCGAACCGCGAAACGCCCATGGCGGTGCCGGATAGGTGTTGGCTTGGTTGAACCACGTGTTGATATCCACTACGCGAGGTAGTCCTTCACGACCGTGCCCAAAGGCAGGCTGAAGTCGGCGGTAGTCCAGTAGGCGCCGAGGATCTTGGTCGGGGTGAAGACATGCCACGGATCGATGGTGCTGCGGGCGTCAAAGGAGACCGAACCACGGCCGGTCCAGAACTCCGGAGTGCCATCCGCTGACTTGTAGAGAGCACCAGCAACATCGAGACGCACCAACTCTGACGCGGCTGGCGGTGCACCCTGCTCGCTGGGCGGAAGATGCCGGAAGCTAAGCACAGGAAGGTTTTCGCGCTCAGACGGTGGGTACGGCGCCTCGGGTGCCATCGTGAACGTCATGATGCGCTGACCCGCAGGCCGCTCCACGGTAAAGAGCAGCTGCTCATTGCGGGTGCCACCGCGCGAGGCGCCACCCCAATCCCAACTCATGACAGCGAGCTTCTTTGCAAAGCCCCACACCTCGCGACCAGCAGCGAGGGGGACTTCACTGTCGGTGAAGATGACCGGCTGATACCAATAACGCACGCCATCAACGACGACGCGCACCATGATGTAGGCCTCGTGGTAGGGCCCTAAGGTCGACCATGAATACCAGCACACCCACGCTTCGCACACGGCCGGGTCACTGTCGGGTTCAACGCCGGGAGGCAGCATCTGCTTGATCGCCTCGGTGTCAACCTCGTACTGAATCCACGCTTGGTCGGCGCGACGGAACTCGTAGGGCGGCGGCGGGTATAGAGATGCGCCGAGCGGCATGGAGAAACCGGGGGGCATGGAATCAGACATTGTGAAGCCTCCTAGCGGATGGTGTAGCCCCCATCGACGGGGTAGTAGCCACCTGTCATGTTGGATGAATCGTCAGATGCAAGAAAGAGCACGAGCTTTGCAACTTCTTCAGGAGTTCCCATCCGGCCGATCGGATGCATGCCTGCGAGCATGTCATAGGTCTCTGGGGGGAGACCGTTCTTCACCAAATCTGTACTGATAAATCCAGGGCCCACCGCATTGACGCGAATGCCATCGGCGGCATAGTCAATCGCGCCACTGCGAGTCAGACCCAGGACGCCATGCTTGGCACCGATGTATGGCGCTGCGCCAGGCCACGCCACCACGCTGAGAATCGAAGCCATGTTGACGATGACACCGCCACCCTGCTTTTTCATCTGCAGGATCTCGGCACGCATGCAATAGAAGACACCGTCAAGGTTGATGCTGCGGGTCTCAGCCCACTCAGCATCGGTGAGCTCAGCGATGCCCAACTGTGCTCCGCCGATGCCGGCGTTATTGACGCCGATGTCAAGGCGACCGTGTTGGGCAACGATGGCGTCGACGAGTGCGTTTACGGAGGCGCTATCGGCGACGTCAACCGTCGCGGCTGTTGCCTTACCGCCATTGCCGAGGATGCCTGCTGTTACCGCATCGGCAGCCGCCCGGTCGCGATCGGCAACGACAACTGTCGCACCCGCTGCCGCGAAACTCCGCGAGCATGCAGCGCCAATTCCTGCACCACCGCCTGTTACCAGTGCGATGCGATCAGTGAGGTCGCTCATGAAGACACCCTTTCCAGAATCGTGGCATTTGCCATGCCGCCGCTCTCGCACATCGTCCACAGCCCATAACGGCCGTTGATCTGCTCGAGGCGACCGAGGAGGTTCGCTAGCAGTCTGCCACCGGATGCACCCACAGGGTGGCCGAATGCGATAGCCCCGCCCCAGGGATTGACGCGCTCCGCATCAGCGCCGAGATCGTCGATCCAGGCCAGCACAACTGAGGCGAAGGCTTCATTTACCTCTACCGTGTCCATCTGGTCGACCGTCAGCCCCATTCGATCAAGGGCCTTGCGGCTGGCCGGAATAACGCCCGACAACATCAAGATGGGATCGTCACCCACGACAGACGTGGCAACGACCCGAGCCCTTGGTGTGAGGTTGAAGCGCTTGAGCGCATCCTCAGACACGATCAGCGAAGCCGATGCACCATCGGTGATCTGTGAAGAGTTGCCCGCAGTCACAGTCCAGGTGATCTCGGGGAAGCGCTCGGCCATATCGGGACGCTCGAATGACGTCTTGAGGCCTGCCAGCACCTCGACTGTGGTGGTGTCCCGGATGCCTTCGTCGGTGCTGACGAGCGTGTCGCCCACCTGCACGGGGACGATCTGATTGCTCAGCCAACCCTTATCCCGAGCCTCAGCGGCGAGGCGCTGCGAACGGGCGGAAAACTCGTCGAGCCGCTCCCGCGTGACGCCCCACTTCGCGGCTATCAACTCCGCGGAAATTCCCTGACCAACGAGGCCCCCGGGCATGCTCTGGCGAAAGCGTGGTCCGAGTTCGTCGCGATCGAGACGGTTGGTCTTCATCGGGATGCGGCTCATCATCTCGACGCCACCCGCGACGACGACGTCCATCGCACCGGATGCAACCGCTTGGGCCGCAAACTCCACGGACTGCTGGAAGGATCCGCACTTCCGGTCGAGAGTCACGCCGGGTACTGAGTACGGCCAACCCGCAGCGAGAACTGCATGGCGCGCGATATTGCCGGACTGTTCGCCGACCTGTTGCACACATCCGGCAATGACGTCTTCAACAGCACCGGGATCGACGCCCGTACGGTCAACCAGAGCGGTCAACACATGCGCAAGGAGGTCCACCGGATGGGCCTCGGAGAGCACGCCTCCAGGTCGACCCTTACCGAATGGTGTGCGTACGACATCGACGACGTATGCGGGACGACCTAGGAGACCGGTCATTTCGCGCCAGTCAGACGCTCTATCTCAATCACTTTGACTTCGCGTCGCAAAATTTTGGCCGCGGGGCTCTTGGGCAACT
>WLOK01000011.1 GCA_009699315.1 Actinomycetota bacterium | reverse complement strand
CGTCGCCACGCAAGTGCACCGGCAAGGATCACCGGACGATCAGCACGTATCAATTGCTCTAAAGCATCCTCGACGGCGGCGGCGAGGCGTTCGCTGTCTACCGGAGGCAGGGAAATCTGCAAGTCCCCTGACGGAGGCGCGATCGCCACGCCCACCATGTCGCGAGGTACTTCAATGTAGCCAGGCCGCTGGTCAGAGATCATTCGCGAGATCACAGCATCGATTTGATCTGCGGCGGTGTGGGGGTTGTCCAACACTTCCTGGATGACCGTCAAATCGCTAAACACCCGCAGTTGAGTGTCGAAATCCTTCACTCGATGATGCAGCAGCGGCTCGCCCTTGCGCTCCGCAACTCCCGGCGCACCGCTCAGCATCAGCAGGGGCACCTGTTCGGCCCAAGCCCCAGCGACTGCATTGGCCATCTTCAAACCGCCAACGCCATAAGTTGCGGCGGCCACGCCAAATCCGCGAAGGCGAGCGTAGGCATCCGCAGCGAAGGCAGCCCCTTGCTCGTCGCACGTGACGTGGATGGGAAACCCTTCATCTTCAAGGGCACCAAACAGGCGTAACGCGAAATCGCCCACGATTCCGAAACCACAGTCGACGCCTCGCTCCCGGAAACGACGAACGAGGTGACTGGCGATATTCAGGTCTGCGGAACTCATAGGCGGAAACATACCGGCACCGGATACCGTCAAGAACGTGCCAACTCCATTGCGCCTTGCCTGTCTCGATATCGCCGGGACCACGGTGTCTGATGACGGCCTGGTCATGGCCGCCTTCATCCGGGCGCTAGAACGCACCGATATTCCGCTCACTTCGCCAACGCTCGAATATGTCACAGCGACAATGGGGCAGTCCAAGATTCAGGTATTCACCGCCATCACCGGCGAAGTCGCACGCGCCCATCACGCTAACTCGGCATTCGAAGCCGCCTACGCTGAACTCGTCGCTGGCGGAGTCGCGTCACTGATTCCCGGTGCTTTCGAAGCACTTAGTGAAATGCGTGAGTTAGGAATGAAAATATGTCTCACCACTGGATTCGCACCGGCGACTCGCGATCTCCTTGTTGATGCGCTCGACTTGCGGGCACAAGTAGACCTCGTCATCAGTCCGCAGGACACACCTGCAGGGCGGGGCCGTCCGGCGCCAGACATGATCTTGACTGCCTTGATGCTTCTTGACATCGACAGCGTTGACCACGTCGCCGTGGCCGGAGATACCGCAAGCGACATTCATGCCGGGCTTAACTCCGGTGCATCAGTGGTGGCGGGTGTGCTGACCGGAATGCATGATGAACCAACACTTCGAAGCGCTGGACCGACACACATACTCACTTCGATTGCAGAACTTCCCGACGTATGCAGGGCAGTGCGTTAGTAGCAGGCAGATTGCCAATCGATTTGCGTATCCACGACATTGGATAGCGCCAAGGCAACTAGCGGACACAACGCGGCAGCTTGCGGAGCAGCGGAAGATGCCGACTTGAGCAAGTCATAGGCCGCCTGCGCGCCATCGACCTTCACGATCTCGAGCATCTGGCCAAGCAACTGCTCGTAGGGCGTCTGCGTGGATGCTGGAGTGGGTGACGCGGTGGGTGACGCAGTGGGTGACGCGGACGCAGACGCGGAAGCCGAGGACGTGACAGGAGCGGGAGTCGGACTCCCTGAGTTTCGAGCCAGTCCCGCGGCGATGAGTGTGATCGCTACGACTGCGCTGAAACCCGCCACCGACAAAGCAATGACCAACTTGGTCCCGGAGCGTGAACTCATGGTCTAGACGCTAGATGATTCTGTGGTTCGATGCCGACCCAGCGCCTAATTACTTGTTGGCGATGAGGTGCAGAGCCTTTTTCGGACAGCCTTTAACTGCCTTGGTCGCCTGCGAGACCTCTTCGACATCGAGGACTCTTGTCGGGATGATGGGGTAGCCCCAGCGATCAAGAGTGATCAGATCCGGCGCGAGGTGTGCGCACATGCCGATGCCATCACATGCCTGGGGGTCGATCCGAAGCATGACGTTGGTCATGACCGTCATGGAGTCAGTCATCGTCGGTGCTTCCGAGGGTGGGCCAGACAACGGCTATGCGTATGTTGGTCAAGATCCTCAGCAAAGACTTCGAGTGCACTGGTCACCATCCGGACTGTCCCATCGGGGTGGCGACAAGCACCGCGGCCTGGGATGAGCCCACAGACCTCGTGAAGCTCACGCAGATCACGCGCCTTTGCCTTCTTCGAAATCTTCGTCATCAGTTCGGCGACTGCGGGGAGACCAAAGGTGCAGGGACCGCATGCCTTCGCCGACTGCCCAGCCATCCATGCAGCGATCTCCGCAGTTTTCTGGAGCCCACATTCCTCGGGAGCAAGCGGGATGATGATGCCCGCGCCGAGGGAAAGACCATGCGTGCGCAACGCGTCGGGGTCAACTGCTAGGTCCGCGATACGTAGCCACTCCACCCATTGACCGCCATAACCACCGAGGAGAACAGCGCTTGGCGTCACAACTCCAAGGGAAGCCAACAAGGTTGCGAAAGTCGTATCAGGACCAACTTCGAGCACCCGCAAGCCACCGGGGGCCGTGACAGTCACCAGCGATGTTGCTCGATAGGCGAGCGCTCCTACGCGCGCGATCTGACCGATCCGAGCCATGGTTTCGCAGTTGTGTACCAAGATCGGATTGCCATCGGCGTCGTCTTGCAACCAAGGTCGACCGGGATCGACGGTGAATCGCGGAAACGCAGTCGCCTTGCCTGTGCGACGTTCGGACTGCACGGCACGAATGACCGATGTCGACTCACCACTCACGTATCGAGCTGGTGTGAGCAATACCCGCATAGGTGGCTCGTCTAGACCAGCACGCTCATCAATGGCTCGCTGAATAGAAGACAACGAAATGTCATCTCCTTCATGCAACCAGACCACGATGTCCGCTGCGGCATAGGTGCCGGTGACCAAGGACTGCGACAACGCGACCGCGCCATCAAGGACGAGGTGTGGATTGCGTCGCATGATCTCGGCATCCTTACGAGAAGAAGGCTCACCTTCTGCAGCGTTGACGACAACTGTCAATCGGGCAGCTGTAGAGATCGCCTGAAGAACGGGCTGCCACTTGCGTGCGACCGGGAAATGCGCACCCCCACGGCCAGTGAGTGCTACCTCAGCAACAGCATCAATCAGAGAACGATCGCACCTCTCCAAAACACCATTGCGTTGGATGTGCGCGTTGTAGTCCTCGCGTTGACCCGCAGGTGCCGACAAGACGAAGTAGTCGACCAACATCACCGAGTCACCTCCGCATGAAACTCCGCCTGAGCGTCCGCGGGAGTCTTGGCGGAATAACGCCAGATGGCCATCCCCAGCATCATCACTCCGGTGACGATGTACAGGACCACAATCACAGTCGTGTCAGAGCCCGAGAGAACACTGTGCAGCCAGGCCAGTACCCACGTGAGACCTGCCGCTTTGTGCAGCGGCGCCCACCAGCGACCCATTCGCCCAGCCAAGGCAGCGGTGATGCCGGCAATGAGTCCGGCCCACACCGAGATAAGTCCCAGCGTGACCGGCAAGGGTCGATACCCAGACCCAAAGGGCAAGACAGCCCCGATCCAGCCGACCTTTGCGTAGGGGTCCATCACCAAAGCGACGATGTGCATGATCAGAAAGACCAAGGTGAAAACGGTCAACACAATATGAATGCGGATGCGAGTCGGTGGAGAAGGCCGACGCCAGCGATAGCGCTTGGGGTGCGAGAGCCACAGCCCGGTAAGCGTCACGATCGTGAGTAGGACGTAGGCGGTGATGCCAGCCGAGCGTCCTAGCAGCCACGTGCCCATGGAGTTGCCAACAATCCATGCGATGCCAGCGCCGAGCAATAGCCCAGTGATGCTCGCGGACAACAAAGTCGCTCCACCTCGGACCAGAGCACGCGAGGTGGAGTCGTTGTCGGTGTCATTCTTAGCGTCATTCGTGGACACGGGACACCTTCCACACAACTCGGTCTTGCGCTCGTCGGCTGATGCCGACGTTGCCATTGTCGTCGATCCAGGTGACGGCGAGGCGTTGTTCGTCAGCAAATGCACGAATACCCGCTTTGCCTTCAATAAAGGCGGCCTTACTCCAGACCTCCGCCCACGCTGTGTCATTCGCGACCACGGTCACCGACTGCAAACCAGACTGAGCTGGACGACCCGTGCGGGCGTCAATGAGATGGTGCTGGGCCGCACCATTGACCGTCCACGTGCGCAGTCGAATGGAAGATGTCGCAACAGCCGCATCTGATGCATCGAGGACTACGGCCGGATCCCCTTCGACGTTCCATGGATTCTCGACTGCCACTCGCCAGCCATGGCCATCGGGACCACGACCGGTCGTCGCGATGTCGCCGCCCGCTTCAAGCAACACTGCAGCGCCCGCGGAAGCCAGAGACTGCATGGCCCATCGAACAGCTAGGCCTTTGCCAATGCCACCAAGGTCGATCGCCCGATTGCCGATCGAGACAGCGAAAGAATCCTTGTCAAACTTCGGCTTCCACTCACGTCGACGCGATCTTGACCACCACGACTCAGCCAGTGTGGTTGCCACGACCTCATCTCCTGGCTTTGCAAATTCAAAACTGCGGTCGTAACCCGCACGAACCAAATCGTCGAGCACGCGCGGATCGAATCGGCCTGCCGTGCGTACGTAAGCCTCATGAGCCGCACTGAGCGCATTGAAGAGCAGGACCGGGACGACGTGCCGAGATTTAGGATCACTATTGACCTGCATCAAAGAACTCATCGGATCAAAACGTGTGCACGTCACTTCTACGTCGTGAAAAACACCTTCTGCAGATTGCACTCGCACCTGTGCATCGCTAACGGGATCAATGATCTGGATGCGCACGGTGCTCGCCATGCAGCGAAACTCGTGACGCAGCACTTTGGAAGCGGTGACCTCACCCACCGGAGGCACCGGTGGATGCCTGGGTCGTCGGTGCGGGAGCGGGAGCAGGCACTGGTTGAGGTGCGGGCTTAACGACCGGCTGCGGAGCTGGCTGAGGGGCTGGCTGTGTTTGGGTGGAACCACCAGACGTCGAACCACCAGACGTCGAGCCGTTAGACACGCTCTGCGTCCAGGCCTGAACAGTCTGACCACCTGCTGCTGCGGCCTTAGCGACCTTTTTCTGTAGCTTTTTGACCAACGCACGTTGCGCATCGATCTGCGCCTGCGTAGCCGGATCAGTAGCGATGGGATTCGTGACCACCGGATTTGTGGTGTTTGCTGTCAACGCGGCTGCGTCGGTTGTAGCCGGCTTGACAGCAGGGGCACTTGTCGCCAGTGGGTTATGGGTAGCGGCCCAAGCCGAAGTGCCTGCGAAAAGTGCGGCGGCAGCCGGAGCCAAGACAAGTGCGGCGCTCCAACGCGCCTTAGAACCTCTAGTCATCGTCATTGTCCTCTCCACCTGAAGGCGGGGGTGGTGGCTTTTGCCCGGAATGGGCTGGCTGGTCGGTGCGTGGCTTTTCGTTGTCGCCGGACCAGTTGTCATCATCAACCTGGCCGTCGCCTGCGTCGTCACGGCCTTGATCGTCGCCGCCCTGATCGCCGTAGTCGTTGTCATCGTCATTGCCGTCGCCACCTTGACCGGGGTACGCACCAGAAGCGCCCGTGGTTGTGTGGGGGACCGGGGGGCGGGGCTTTGGCTTCACTACCACCGGGCCCTGCGAAGGATCGGCGCTCGGGGTCGGATCAGGCGCCTGAGTCTGCGAGTCCTGATTCTGCGGCTCCTGGGTCGGATCGGCGGGTGCACCTTGTGTCTCGTTGCTGACGGCCGTCTCGCCGGTGTCTTGCGACCCCGCAGACTGCGCGGCAAGCTGATCGCGAAGTTCCTGTTCGCGCTGCTTCAAGGAAGCAAGCGCTGCGCTTGCGGACGCATCTGTCGCGGGAGCCTCAGTGGCAATCGCGTTACTGGTCGTTGGAGCAGCCGATAGTGAGCCAGAAGCACTCGTGTCAGCGACGAGAGTCGAGCCATGATTGGGGGCCGGGTTGAACCACGCCGGTGCGGCGATCGCAGCGGTTGCTCCTGCCACGGCGCCTGTCGCCGCGAGTGCAGCGATGGCGATTCGGGAAGTGCGCTTCATGTGGTTCTCCTAGCCTCAAGGTGCCTCAATGTGGCCTCATGCCGTTCCTACATAACCAATGAGACCCCATGCCGGGGAAGGGGAGTCCCCAGAGAAGGTTTAGGGAAGGTAAAGGCTGAATTGGGGCTGCCTCACGGAGCCGCCGCGGCTCCCTTGACCCACGTGCCCCAGGGGATGTTCCAGACGGCTCCAGCGGCAAACGCGATCGGTGTATTGATACTTGGCCCAGTGACAGTGACGACGTCCCCGATGAGGGAGTTCTCGAACCACCACTTGCCCTCTTCGTATGACACATTGATGCAGCCATGGGACGTGGCCACGACTCCGAGATTGGCTTCATTCCAAGGCGCCGCGTGGATGAAAATTCCGTCCCAACTCAGCCGCATTGCGTACGGCACTTCGACGTCATAGTGATACTGCGGATTGATCATGCGTTTGAGTTCGTACTTCTCCATGACGGTCATGTAACCCGACCAGGTCTCGAGTCCCGGGCGACCCATGGAGACTGGAACTTCGCGAATCTTCTTGCCATCGCGATACAAAATGCCCATCTGAGTGTCATACGAGACACGCAAGATCAACGAACGACCGATGTGAAAGTTGCGGCCCGGATCGTATTCGGTAAGCCCCTGCTGCATCCAATTAGTACTGAACTCGACGTCGGTGTGATCAGGCCAGAGATTCTGCGGGCGAAAGACCATGGTGTGGTCAGTCGGCCACGACCAGCCCGCCGTACCGATGGGCTGAGAGGTCTTCACGAAAGCATTTCGTTCCAGCGCCTTGCGCATCGCCGGCTCGACGGCGTAGTAGAAGGTCACCGAAATGGTGATGCCCACACCGAACGAACCGGTACCAAACGGCGTGACCGAACTGACCATCGCCTTGGATCCCGGGTGGTAGACATGCGCCGCCTGGATCGTGTGAGGGGGCCAAAGCCTGTCGGGAACCTGAACCACGGGACGAGGATCCGGCGGCGTGATGGTCGACACAACCGCAACCGGCTGAGCTACGACCGGGGTGGGCTCAACGGTGAGGCGCTCGTTGACAACGATGCCGGTCGCAAAGCTCGCCACCCCGAGGGCGGCGACACCTAGCCCGACACCAATTGCCGTAAACGGATTCACATAAGGATTATTCCGTCACATAGGTAACTAAAGCGAGTTATGACTCGCGGGAGCGCGGCTACCGGCTCAGTCTTGACCGCTTATTGAGGCGAAACCAGGGGGGCGCCGTTCGATAAACGCGTGTACGCCTTCTCGAAAGTCCGCCGACGTCACAGCTGCGCGCACCAGATCATCACTCAATGCAGTCGGATCATTCACGGCCCGCCTGATCGACTGCTTAAGCAGACGAACTGCCGTCGGGCTCGTGCTCGAAAAGTCTGCTGCTACGGCGGTGACTCCCGACTCCAGATCGGGAACTATGCGATCAATCAGCCCCATCTGCGCGGCCTCGTCTGCCGCGATAGTGCGGGCGGTCAAGAGCAGTGAGCGAGCATGGCGTTCGCCCACCAGCGCGACTAGCGCGACTGTGGCGAATTGCGGATAGACGATCCCGAGTTTTGCTGGCGGGATTGCGAAGATCGATCCGGGCGTCGCGATGCGGAAGTCACACACAATGGCGAGCGCCGCTCCGGCACCGATAGTCGGGCCATCAATCGCCGCAAGCGTGGGGTGCACGCACTCGGCGAGTGCCTGGAGCGCAGCGCCAACCGCACGCTGATTGCTAATGCTCCATTCGACATCAAAACCTACTTCTTTAAATTCGACGAGATCAGCACCCGAGGAAAACATTCCGGGCGTCGAGGACGTCAGCACGACCAACCGGAGGTCATCCATTGCATTGATGCGGGCTACTAGGTCGGGTAGACCAAGCCAGACACCCTGAGACACCGCGTTGCGACGATCAGGGCGGTTCATTCGCAGAATCAGGATCGAATCACGACGCTCAATTTCGAACATCTCGTCCATCGCATTCGACATGTCGACATCTTATGCGACGAGACTTAGCTAGCGACGCTCCCAAGCCCCAGGCTGGGTGAGCAAGGACTTCACGCCGTCAGGGATGTGGTCGCTTGCGAGATCCGCAAGGGTCACACTCTCTAAAACCCCACGAAGAGCTCCTCGCACGGCGACCCAGATTTGTTGCAAATTCTCAGAGGTGCCGTGATATGCGATGTCTTCTGGGCGTTGACCGCGAACAGCCGCGAGCGGTCCATCGAGTGCGCGAATCACGTCAGCGACTGTGATGGATTCGGGAGCACGACCAAGGCGATAACCGCCCTCAGCACCACGGTGACTCGCGACAATGCCAGACATCCGCAGTTGGCGCAGAATCCCCTCAAGGAACTTCATGGGGATATCTTGAGTTGTCGCGATGGCGTCACCCTTTAACCACGCCATGGGGTTGACGGCGTAGCTCCCGGTGAGTTCAAGGAGCGCCCGCATCCCATAATCGGCCTTCGCGGAGATGTTCACACCCACATTGTGCCTGCATCTGCCCGGTCGTGTGACGCCCTCTGAAAGCTTTGGCGATAATGTTTCGATTATGAGTAGAAGTCGTGCGTTTGCGGGAACTTCGTGGGCCACGGTCGTGATTCTGGCTTTGATCGTGTGCTTGATCGCCGGGATTCAACTCGCGCTACCGCGCGCTGACACCGTCGGCCCGGTGTGGTTGATCCCATTTATCGAGCTTGTCGGCATCCCGATCGTCTTGAGCCTGCGCGCTGTCGCGGGCCGCGAGACGCAGTACGTGCGGATTGCCATGAACTTATTTCTCATCTTCCTAGTCGCGGCCAGTGTCACCAATGCCATGTTGCTTCTCCTGTCATTGCTGAGGGGTTCGTCGGCTTCCGGTGTCGCACTTCTGTTGGCCGGCCTCGCCGTCTTGATCATCAATGTCATGAGCTTTGGCCTGGTGTATTGGTGGCTTGATGGGGGCGGCCCAGGCAAGCGGTACGAAGGCACTGTTGAGCGCGCCGACTTTGTTTTCCCACAGCAAGGGATGGAGAGTGAGGCCGGATGGAAGCCCAGTCTCCTCGACTACCTCTACACCGCTTACACCAATATCATCGCGTTCAGCCCGACGGACACCATGCCGTTGACTCACCGAGTCAAGGTCCTGTTCACGGTGCAGTCCAGTACCGCGCTGGTCACGATCGTTGTGACGCTGAGCCGCGCCATCAACCTGATTCCCAACGGCTAATCGCCCGCCGCAAAACAGCACTAGACTCCCGGCAATGAATACTCCCCCGACCGCGCATCGCGTCGGCGAGACCCTGCGTAAGGGCGGCCGGACGTATTCCTTTGAGTTCTTTCCGCCCAAAACCGACGAGGGTGAGCAGCAACTCTGGCAGGCCCTCGCCGAACTCGAGCCCCTTAAGCCAACGTTCGCTTCGGTGACCTACGGAGCCGGCGGCTCGACGCGAGATCGCACCGTCCGCATCACTGCCCAGATGGCAGCCCGAACCTCACTAGCCCCGGTCGCTCACCTCACCTGCGTGGGCAGCACCATCACCGAACTCGAAGAAATACTTGCGGAGTATGCCGCCGCCGGGGTGAGCAGCGTGCTTGCGCTGCGCGGCGACCCGGCCGCCGGACCAGGCACCCCTTGGGTGTCCACGCCAGGCGGCATCGACCATGCCGATCAACTGGTCGAACTCATCCGACAGACCGGTGACTTTGGCATCGGTGTCGCGGCATTCCCCGATGGACACCCCGAGTCCAGCACGCGCGATCAGGATGCTCAGGTCCTGGCGCGTAAGCAGGATGCGGGCGCGGAGTTTGCGATTACTCAGTTTTTCTTCCGTGCCTCTGACTACTTCGATCTCGTTGAGCGCGCTGCGACGCACGGTTGCGATATGCCGATCATCCCCGGGCTGATGCCCGTCACCAATGTCGCGCAGATCCAAAGATTTGCCGCACTATCGGGTGCTGCTTTCCCAGCAGACCTCGCTGAGCAATTCGAGACTATTTCCGACGATGCTGCGGCGGTGCAACAACTGGGCGTTGACGTGGCTACCGACCTAGCGGCTGAGCTTCTCGCTCAGGGCGCGCCGGGGTTGCACTTCTATACATTGAATCGTTCTAGTGCTACTCGTCAGGTCTACGAAGCACTCGCACTTCGCGACGTATGAGCGTCAGGTCGCGTTGAAGTACTTCGCTTCGGGGTGATGCACCACGATTGCACTCGTTGACTGCTCGGGATGCAACTGGAATTCTTCGGAGAGACTCACGCCGATGCGATCTGGGTCAAGCAACTCGACAAGTTGCGTCTGTTGCTCAAGATCGGGGCAAGCGGGATAACCGAATGAATAGCGCGAACCGCGATAGGCCTGCTTCGCAATGAGAGCGTCCATGTCACCAGAGTCTTCAACGCCAAAACCCAGTTCGTCACGAGTGCGCGCGTGCCAGAACTCCGCGAGCGCTTCGGTCAACTGCACCGAGAGCCCGTGGAGTTCGAGATAGTCGCGGTAGGCGTCTGCTGCAAACAACACTGCAGCCGCATCGGCAACAACCTGCCCCATAGTGACGATCTGGAACGACACCACATCGAGTTCTCCCGACTCCTTGGTACGGAAGAAGTCCGAGAGGCACAGGCGCCGGTCGCGACGCTGACGCGGGAAGGACAACCGAAGGCGCTCCTCGCCCTTCCGATCACCTTCATGCCAGACGATGACTAGGTCGTTGCCGTCGGCGTAGCAGGGGAAGTAGCCATAGACGAGCGCCGGCTCAATCATTGCGTCGCGTTGAATCCGATCAAGCCAGTGCCGCAGACGCGGACGCGCCTCCATCTCGACGATCTCTTCGTAGGACTGACCACCCTTGATCGACTTCAGACCCCACTGGCCCATGAAGAGCGCCCGCTCATCGAGGTAGGGCAGGTAGTCCGCCAACGAGATGCCGCGTACGACACGAGCTCCCCAGAACGGCGGCGTCGGAACGCTGTTGTCGCTCGCAACATCGGAGCGGACCGTGTCTGTTGTCTCGGGAACCCCAGTTGATTGGGCGCGGGCGGGCACACGACGTTCGCGCAATGCAGGCAGCTCCGCTCCCGGCACCCCGCGCTTCACCGCGATCAGAGAATCCATGAGACGCAGGCCTTCAAAGGCATCGCGCGCATAACGCACTTCGCCTTCATAAATCTCCGCGAGATCTTGTTCGACGTAGGCGCGCGTGAGGGCCGCGCCGCCGAGCACCACGGGGAATCGCGAGGCAACGCCGCGCATGTTCATCTCTTCGAGGTTCTCCCGCATGATCACGGTGCTCTTAACGAGCAGGCCCGACATGCCGATGACGTCAACATTGTGTTCTTCGGCGGCTTCGAGAATCGCGGAGATCGGCTGCTTGATGCCGAGGTTGTGCACCGTGTAGCCGTTATTGCTCAGGATGATGTCGACGAGGTTCTTGCCGATGTCATGAACATCGCCCTTAACAGTGGCCAGCAGCATCGAGCCCTTGCCCGCCTCGTCAGTCTTTTCCATGTGTGGCTCAAGGTAGGCAACTGCGGTCTTCATCACCTCGGCACTTTGGAGAACGAATGGCAACTGCATCTCACCCGATGCGAACAGCTCTCCCACTGTCTTCATCCCGGCAAGCAGCGTGTCGTTGACAATCGCCAATGCAGGCCGCTCGGCCAGCGCCTCATCGAGATCGCCTTCGAGACCCTGTCGCTCGCCGTCAATGATGCGGCGCTGTAGCCGCTCCGCCAGCGGGAGAGCTGCGAGTTCTTGCGCACGCGTTTCCGCACTCACCGAAGCATTGACGCCATCAAATAGATCTAGAAGCCGAGTCAGAGGGTCATAGGTGACGTTGCCATCGGAGTCGTATTCACGCCTGTCGTACACCAGATCCAGCGCGACCTTGAGCTGGTCCTCTGGGATGCGGTTCATCGGCAGGATCTTGCTCGCATGCACGATGGCCGAATCAAGACCGGCTGCCATGCACTCGTGCAGAAATACCGAATTGAGTACCTGACGAGCGGCCGGGTTGAGACCAAACGACACATTGGAAAGCCCCAGCGTCGTCTGCACCTCGGGGTAGAGACGCTTGAGTTCGCGGATCGCATCCATCGTCTCTATGCCGTCACGACGCGTTTCTTCCTGACCAGTTGCGATCGGGAAGGTCAGACAATCAACCATGATGTCTTCGACGCGCATGCCCCAGTTGTCGCGCAGGTCCTTGATCAATCGATCAGCGACACGCACCTTCCACTCCGCCGTGCGGGCCTGACCTTCTTCGTCAATCGTTAGCGCCACGACTGCAGCACCGTGCTCCCGAATTAGCGGCATGATCCGCGCAAATCGAGAGTTTGGGCCATCACCGTCCTCGTAGTTAACCGAGTTGACGATGGCGCGACCACCAAGGGCCTCGAGCCCCGCCTCAATAACAGCGGGCTCAGTCGAGTCGAGAACGATCGGCAACGTTGATGATGTGGCGAACGCGCTCGCGAGTTTGCGCATGTCGGCCACACCATCACGGCCTACGTAGTCGACACACAGGTCAAGTAGATGTGCACCATCGCGGATCTGATCGCGCGCGATCTGCACGCAGTCGTCCCAGTTCTCGGCGAGCATCGCATCGCGGAAGGCCCGAGAACCATTGGCATTCGTACGCTCACCGATCGCGAGATACGCGGTGTCTTGACGGAACGGAACCGTCTGATACAGCGATGAGACGCCTGGTTCGGGTTGGGGGTTACGCAGCTTGGGTGTCAACGTTGCAACGCGCTGCACAATTGCCGCGAGGTGCTCCGGGGTCGTGCCACAGCAGCCGCCGACTAGACCGACTCCATAGTCGTTAATGAACTGCACATGCGCGTCTGCCAGATCATCCGGCGAAAGGGGGTAGACCGCACCGGTCGCACCCAGGATCGGCATTCCAGCATTGGGCATACACGTAATTGCGATGCGCGACTGACGCGACAGAGTGCGCAGATGTTCGCTCATCTCCTGCGGGCCGGTCGCGCAGTTGAGACCGATGCCATCGATGCCGAGTGCCTCAAGGGCATTAAGTGCCGCGCCGATCTCCGTGCCGAGGAGCATCGTGCCCGTGGTTTCGACGGTCACCTGCGCGAAGATCGGCATGTACTTGCCGGTCTGTGCCATTGCGTGCTGTGCGCCAACTACAGCGGCCTTAGTCTGCAGCAGATCCTGCGAGGTCTCGACAAGGACCGCATCTGCGCCGCCATCGATGAGGCCGAGAACCTGAGTCTTGTAGGCATCGCGTAGGTCCGCGTATGGGGCGTGACCCAGGGTCGGAAGGCGCGTCCCCGGGCCCACAGAGCCGAGCACCCAGCGGGGCTTGTCACTCGACCAGCGGTCGGCGCTGTCGCGGGCGATCTGCGCACCCGCGCGGGCGAGCTCATAGATGCGCTCAGGGATGCCGTATTCGCCGAGATTAGCCAGGTTTGCGCCGAAGGTATTGGTCTCGACGCAGTCAACGCCCACCTCGAAATAGGCGTCATGAACCGAAGCGACCACATCAGGTCGCGTGACGTTGAGGATCTCGTTGCAGCCTTCGAAACCCTCGAAATCTTCCAAGGACAGATCGTGCGCCTGCAACATCGTGCCCATCGCCCCATCGGCCACTACGACGCGTTCGGACATGGCCTGCAAGAGCGGCGAACCGGCGGACTTCACGCCCTGAGCATAGGTGACCGGGGCTATTGGGGCGATTGCGGTAATCCTCGTGGAGGCCTAGGTTCTGAGTGTGGCTGATGATGCTCTCGGAACCGACGATGCGGTGGGGCTGCTCCTTCGCCTGAAGTCGCGCGAGGTCTCGGCGGCCGAGTTGCGCGCAGCGGCGCGAACCCGCCTTGCCGAAGTGAATCCGCGCCTCAACGCGGTCGTGTGCGAGGTGGGCGATGAAGGCGACCTCTCCGGCCCCTTCGCAGGACTCCCATCCGTCATCAAGGACAACGAGGACATCGCGGGCTACCCAACTCTGCATGGCTCGTGGGCGGTTTCCGACCGTCCGGTGGAAGCCGATTCGGCATTCGTAGCCCAGTTCCGCGCCCTAGGTCTCGCACCCATCGCCAAAACCACCCTGCCGGAATTCGGCCTGACCGCGAGCACCGAGACCTCACGTTTTGGCGCCACTCGCAATCCGTGGAACACCGACTACTCCGTCGGTGGCTCCAGCGGCGGCTCAGCGGCACTCGTCGCGGCTGGCGTGGTGCCGATCGGACACGCGAATGACGGTGGTGGTTCGATTCGTATTCCCGCCGCGGCATGTGGGCTCGTTGGCTTGAAATCCACTCGCGGTCGCATTGTCGATAGTCCCGACCTCGACAAACTACCCATCAAGCTGCCAGTACAAGGCGTACTGACCCGGTCTGTGCGAGACACAGCCTTGTATTACGCGCAGGCAGAAAAGGCTTATGCGAATCCTGATCTGGCGGCCATCGGCCTCGTCGAGAGTGCGTCGTCGGAGCGCCTTCGCATCGGCATGATCCGTGGCGGTATCCGTGGCCTGACCGTTGACACGGAGACGACGAGTGCATTGATGTCCACCGCCTTGCTACTCGGGCGCATGGGTCATCACGTAGATGAGACCGTGATGCCGTTCGCCGATAAGTTCGGCAATGACTTCCTGCGCTACTGGGCGATGCTCGCGTTTACGTTGCGCTACGGCGGGTCGCGAGTCTTTGGGCAGGGATTCGACGGCACCAAGACCGAGCCCATCACCAAAGGTCTCGCTCGCATGTTCACCACTCAAGCCGAACGTATGCCTATCTCCATCAGGCGTTTACGCAAAGCTGCGACCGACCCCGACCCCATGTTTGAGAACTTCGATCTGGTCCTCACACCCGTTATGGGCTACCCCGCGCCAGAGATTGGCTATCTCGGTCCAGACGTCGACTTCCGCACCCACATGGTGCGACTACTCCAGTTCAGTTCGTTCACGCCGGCGCAGAATGTCACAGGGTCGCCGGGCATCAGCTTGCCGTTGGGGCGCACCCGTGATGGTCGCCCGATTGGCATACAACTCTCCGCTCCACGTGGGCACGAGGCTCGCCTGCTGCAGGTCGCGTACGAGTTAGAAGAAGCCGCGCCTTGGCAGACCCACGCACCGCTCGCCACCGCGCGCTGAGACGATGCTCGTATGAGAACTGAGATCACCGTCGTGGGGATGACGTGCGCTCACTGCGTAAACGCCGTCACCGCAGAGCTCTCTGCGATCACCGGTGTTCACTCAGTTGAGATCGATCTTGACTCCGGGCATGTCTCCATCGAGAGCGCTGACGAACTGTCCGCTAATGACATCGCAGCCGCCATCGATGAAGCGGGTTATTCGCTCGCTTCATAACCGATTGCGATCAGCGCTTTATGCCCATGCAGCCAGACGAAGGGGCCGCCCAGGACAGGGCGCGATCCAACTCCAGCTGAGCCGACATGCCCGCCAACGACTCGGCACTCCAAGGCACTACCCGTCGGGTTTCGAGGTCAACATGCACAGTAAGAAGTTCCAGAGTGGCCGACACAGCACGCTTGGTGTGGTTGACCATGAAGTTCATCCAGTGCATGGACTTAGGTCCGACGTCGAGCAGCCGAAGGTGGGCTGATACCCGCTCCCCTTCAAGTACCTCGGCGATAAACCGGACGTGGTTCTCGAGGTCCATCACACCCTTGTGCTCACGCGCGACATAGTCGTGATCAATGCCAAAGCGATCTAGGTACGGGAACCCGCAGTCGTCGAAGACGCCGATGTAGTGCCGCACGTTCATATGCCCGTTGCGATCGATATAGGCATGGGGGATCTGTTGCTCTCTGCCCATGGGCAGGGCGGCAGCCTCTTCGTACGTCGGAAGCACAGGACCCTCCACTTGATCAACTCCCCCAAATCCTCCCATTGAGGCCGTCCTAGAGAGAAAGTGGCGCCTAGGGCTGCAACAGTCGCTATTTCTGCCCTATGATGCCGTCATGTCTGAACAGTCCCCCTTCAGTCGCAGAGCGTTCTTCACCACTGCGGCAGTGGCCATCGGAGCAACTGCGATTGGCATCGCGGCTTCCTCTTCCGCGTCTGCTGCCCCCATCTCCGATGGTGTTGCGGCGATGGCAGACGGCCGCGTACGAGTCGATCCGTCCAAGATCGCGGGCCTGCAGTTCGTCGGCGGTTCGGTCAATGTCGGGAGAGTTGACGGCAAGCTCGTCGGTCTGATCCGCACCAAGGCATCCAAGTACCGCGCCGTCTCGCTTCGTTGCACCCATGGCAACTCACTCGTCAGCTGGCAAGACAATGTCTGGGTCTGCCGCGAGCACGGTTGCACCTACACCGCATCGGGCAAGGTTCGTCAGGGACCAGCCAAGAAGAAGTTGAAGTCAGTCAAGGTCAAGACTTCTGGCAAATACCTCGTCGTGGGCTCCAAGCCCAAGACCATCGCCTGACCTGCCGCTTCCCGGCTAACGCCCACTAAAGAGACGTAGAACGTCTCGGTGACTCGGGGTCAGTAAAAATCACGTCACGGATGTGGCGAGTGGTACGTGACTGACGTGGAGTAACACAAGGGTCAGAAGTTTTTCAAAAACTTTTCGACATCCCCTTGCGGTGCTTGCAATAGCCATATAGAAATGTCTTGTCGAGCTGGTAACGGCGAGATCGGGTGGAAAAGAAGGTCCTCGAACCGCAAGGGGAGAGCGCAGGGCAACCTGCGGGCCGCGGAGTGTCTGCGGTGGTCGGCTGGAAGATAGGCCCGCGGATCGAAGAACTGCACTGATGGCGCCCCGTCTGACGGGTGCGGCGGCCCGGAGGAGAGACACCCCGGAAGGGCAAGCCCGCAAGGGCAGTTGGTGTAGGAGAGATCCGATGCGAGACCCCTCGAACTCATACTTCGAGGGGTCTCGTCCTTTTATACAGACCTTCCGCTGAGATTCCCGGAAGCCACGCCCAACCCCCACTTCTCGGGCCGGAGGGCCCTGCTGAGCGTGATTTAGTTGTCTGACCGATCACATTGACCACACTGTTCGGCAGAAACGCTCTTTCTGGCTAGTCGCAGGGCTAACGTCATAAATATAAGAGCATTTTCGCTCGTCATAAGGAACGGTGGTCCAGATGCTAGGCATCACAGATCCGCCAGTTGCGACACCCACGTTCATCGAGTGGGGCTGGTTCTCCATCTCGATACCCAATCTGATCGTCATAGGCGTAATGGTCCTTCTCTTCGCCCTCGCCTTCGTACTCCCCTTCCCTGGCAGTCATGGAAAAGACTCGACCGGAGATGAATCATGAGCACCGAGCAGTCTGTAGAAGAGTTCGTCCCCACCACGTGGACCGGCAAGATTCGCAAGTCTGCGCAGCGCGCGTTGCCCTACGACAAGTTGATGCCGGAAACGCAACCGGCCTATGTCGCGTCGTGGATTTATGTCTTTGGCGTCCTCACGATTGCTGCTCTTGCGATGATCATCGTCTCGGGCACAATTCTCTCAATCGAAGGCCCCACGTGGTGGCATGAGTCATCTACCGGTCACTTCGTCAACAGTCTGCACTTTTGGTCTGTGCAGCTCTTCTTTCTCTTCATGGTGATTCACCTCTGGGGCAAGTTCTGGATGGCGGCCTGGCGCGGCAATCGCGCACGTACCTGGATCACCGGTGTCATCGCCTTTGTCATCTCGATAGCTGCCGGCCTTAGTGGATACGCAGTTCAGACGAACTTTGATTCGCAGTGGGTCGCCTTCGAGGCAAAGGATGGTTTGAATGCCACCGGAGTTGGCGCGTACTTCAGCGTCACCAACCTCGGCCAGATGCTCATGGTGCACATCTTCCTGCTACCCGCGGTCATCGCAATCATCGTGGTCGCTCATGTGCTCTTTGTGCGTTTGCGTGGGGTAGTACCACCGATCGATGCCGCTCTTGTTGAAGAGCGCAACAGGGTTGAGGAGATGCAGTCATGAGCGTCTCTATGCGACAAAGGGAAATCGAGCGTCAGCCATGGGCTGGCCCGAAACGCAAATACGACATCGTCAAAGAAGGCACGATCGCAGTAGTCGTAGTAGCCATCCTTACTATCGGGTTGGCATGGATCTTCAGTTCACCTGATGAGCCTGCGCTCACCTTCAAGGGCTGGGCTACGAGTGCACCGGAAAACTTCATCGTCACCACGGTGGCGGAGATTGCGGGCACTTCTGACTCGGCTTCGTACGGCCCGCCCTACAACGCCGGCGAGAGCCAGGCGATCGGTCCCATCTCGCCCGCGCAATGGCCAGGCGTCACTCAGCCGATTGATCCCGTGAACGACTTTGTCATCATTCCGCTGAAGTCCCAGCAGCAGCCACAAGGCGTCATGACTGCGCTTCAACAGTGGGATGCGGCAACGCCCGACCAGCAGATGACGTGGGCAACCAATCTCGACACGGCCATCAATGACCCCGAAGGCGCAGACGGCGATCCGAACAAGGTGCCCGATGGCGACTACGGACCCACCACGACGCTTACCGCCGGGTTGTTCCACATGGCGACTTCGGGCGCGCTGGATGGCGTGCTCCCTGCTCCCGGGCAGTTCTTCAATACCAACAGCACCAAGCAGATTATGTTCCTCGGTGATGGTTCCTACCTAGACGATGCGGGCACCGCGTTCCATCTGCAAGGCGATCTGTGGGGCATGATGAACGAGACGGGCAACTTCCCTGGACAACAGTGGCTCATGCCCTTCTCGTTCTGGTACCAGCTGCCGATCTTTAATAGCGCGGACGAAACCGGATTTGCGGCAACGTTGACGGCCAATGGAGACATCTACATCCTCAGCATCATCGGTGTATTTATGCTTCTACTGATCTTTGTGCCGTTCATCCCGGGGCTACGCTCGATCCCCCGGTGGATTCCCCTGCATCGACTGATCTGGCGCGCCTATTACCGTCGACGCACGCAGCCCTAGCCAATCACCGGATCCGCGTCAGGAATCTCTAATGTATGACCCATGTCAGACCTCACCCTGTGTCGCCTTGATGACTACCAGAGCTGGCAGATACTTTTTGGCGGCACCTGCATTCTGATCGATCCATGGCTCACCTCCGAACCGATCACTGGATCATTTGATCGCCAGCACACCGCGGGATTCGCCACTCTTGCTGACGTTCGTGCAGATGGATGTGAGATCGCGGCTGTCTTGTTGTGTACGTCGGTTAACGATCACGCGAGGCCCGAGACCTTACGGCTGTTGGCAGACACACCTATCTACGGACCAGCAAAGGCAGCAGCCGTGGCACGAAAAGCCGGTTGCGCCTCAACACGTGCAATCACACCTGGGGTGACCTTCACTTTCGCTTGTCGCGACGGCGGCCAGCTAAAGGTCATTGTGACGCGCACCGGACTGCCACTAGGAATCATCGCGGTCGGCTACGTCGTTGACGGTGTAAATCCTGATGGGTCCAGCGCGGGCCGGATCTGGATCGAGCCGCACCAGCCCACCCCTCGCGTCGCCAAGAGCCTCGCGCCCATCGACATTGCCGTGCTGCCCTGCCAGTCAGTGACCGCGGTGGTCATGCCCGTCAATGCCGGCACAAAGGTTGTCGCACGCGCGGCACGGCTCGCTCGGGCTCGCACCATTGTCGCCACAGCCACCGATCCACGCCGCGATATGAACACTTGGCAGCGGGTCTTGTATCCCGTCCGAGGAGGGGTCGCCGACGTGCGTGCCGCCACAGCCGGTGCTTGCGCCGTCGTGGAACTGGCCCCAGGCGCCGACCTGCACGCCTGATTCATCAAGATCACGGGTGTGAGCCAAGCAACACGCCTGCAAAAGAAATCGCCCTATTTGACATACATACTCCTAATTCCTGTTAGTTTTTGGCCATCATGCACCTTGCGTAGCGACGTCTAGGAGGCACCATGACCGCCCAAACACCCACTTCGTCTGATGGCACCGGGACGTCCAACACCCTGGCTAAGGGAAGACTCGGGGTCCCCTCCATCTCGGCTCTGGTGATCTCAGCGGTCGCACCGATCTCGGTGCTCGCGGCTGGCATCCCGGTCATATTCGCGATCCAGGGTGCAGCCACCCCGGCGATGTTCATCGTCTCCGGCATCATCTACGCGCTCTTCGCCGTCGGCTACGTCGCAATGAGCAGGCACATGGTCAATGCGGGAGGCTTCGTTGCTTATGTCGATCGAGCCTTCGGCAAACGTGCCGCTACCGCGATGTCCTACGTCACGGTCCTCTTCTACTTCGCGTCAATCGTGGCCTTCTATGCCATCTCCGGCGCAGTGGCTGCAGATGTTCTAGGCATCCCTGAGCAGTACAGACTCGTCACCTTCGGCTTCCTTGTGATCGTCGCTGCCTTGGGACTGCTGGGTGTGCAGCTCAATGCGCGTTTGCTGCTCATACTTCTCGCTGTCGAAGCTGTGACCATCATCGTGCTCGATATCGCTCTTGCAGTTCAGGGTGGTCCGGACGGATACAGCTTTGCCGGGTTCAACCCGACGCTCGTCTTTGGTGGCGGCTTCGGAGTCGCACTGCTTCTCGCAATGGTCTGCTACAGCGGCCTAGAAGCTACAGTCGTCTTCTCCGAAGAAGCGCGCACTCCGCGCAAGACCATCCCCCGCTCTGTCTATGTATCTCTGGTCTTAGTCATCGTCGTCTACGCCGTGTCATCGTGGTTGATGACGGTGCAGGTCGGCACTGAGGCTGCACTTATCCCGCCGGATCGCATCGGCAGCTTCTTCTTTGAAGTAGCAGGGACGGCACTCGGCGAGACGTTCGCAAAGCTGCTGGGCTACCTCGTGATCCTGAGCTTCTTGGCACTCTTCATCGGCTTCCAGAACCTCATCACTCGCTACCTCTTCGCACTTGGCCGTGCAGGCGCACTGCCCAAGGGACTTGGTCGTACGAACAGTCGGGGCAACCCCATCGTGGCCTCTATCACGGTGACGATCGTGATTGCCATCGTTCTCGGTGCCTTCACCTTCTCAGGCGCCGATCCCTTCACGGTCACTTACGCCTACCTCGTCGGCTTAGGCACCGTGGGTCTGCTCATCTCGCTGTGTGCTGTCAGCATCGCGGTGTTGGTGTTCTTCCTGCGTACCCGAGTCGAGACCAACCCGTGGACAACCATCATCGCGCCGATCCTCGCAACTATCGGCATGCTGGCTGTCCTGATCATCGCAATCACCAACTACGAGATCATTGGCGCTACACCTGAGTCTGCTCGGTTGATGCTCCTCGCCATCCCGATCGCTGCAATTCTGGGTTGGATCGTGGCCGAGATTCGGCTTCGTTCTGGCCGTGATCTGGACTACTCAGCCGATCTAGGCGGCTAGTCCCCCGAGTTCGTTTGCACCTGCGTTCGCTGGCATTAGGGAGTACCGTCTCGTCATGTCCGATTACATCGCACGAGTCTTCGACCCAGAGGCACCACCGAGCCATCCGCTGGACTCACTGACACCAGGTGAGATTAACGCGGCAGCGGCAGCCGTACGAGCGCATGCAAGCGACGGCAAGGATCTCCTGTTCTCCCTGATGCTCCTGGAAGAACCACCACGCGGAGATGCCCGCCTGCTTGAATCGCCTCCACGGGAGCGACGCATTCGGGTAGTCACTTTGAATCAGAACAGTCGGCACACTGAAGAATGGACCGTGGTCGTCCCCGGTGGGCAAGTGGTCGGACACGAAGATCTGACTGCACAAGGGATCACCGCTCAGCCGCCGATCATCGTTGATGAGTTCATGGACGTGGAACGCATTGTCAAGGAATCACCGGACTGGCAAACCGCCGTACGCCGCAGAGGCGTCGAAGACTTCGATTTGATCCAGGTCGATCCGATGTCCGGCGGCAACTTCGGATTTGAGAACGAAAAAGGCCTTCGCATTATTCGCGCTGTCTCCTACCTTGCTCGCAACAAGGAAGACAATGCCTATGCCCACCCGATTGACGGGTTGGTCACCTACGTCGACCTCACGAATATGCGAGTTCTCGCGGTGGTCGATGACGAAGTGCTACCGATCCCACAAGAGGATTCAAACTTCCACGACGACAACGGCATCAGTCCACGTCTCGACCTGAAGCCCTTAGAGATTCACCAGCCCGAAGGCCCCAGCTTTACGGTCGACGGCTGGGAGGTCTCATGGCAGAAGTGGTCCTTCCGTGTGTCTATGAACGCACGTGAGGGAATGGTCCTGCATGACATCGTCTATGACGACGAAGGCACCAAGCGCTCGATTCTTTCCCGTGCAGCATTCGCAGAGATGGTCGTTCCTTATGGCGATCCGCGACCCTCACACTTTTGGCGCAGTGCTTTCGACGTCGGTGAATATGGTCTAGGGGCACTCGCTAATTCGTTGACTCTCGGTTGCGACTGCCTCGGTTCCATCTACTACTTCGACACCTACATGTGTGACGGTCAGGGCGAGCCCTACACGCTCGAGCGTTCGATCTGTCTTCACGAAGAGGACTTCGGAGTGCTCTGGCGAGGTGCCAACTGGCGCTATGGCGGCAACTGGGTGCGCCGTACCCGTCGTTTAGTTATTTCCTTCTGGGCAACGGTGGGCAATTACGACTACGGCTTCTTCTGGTACTTCTATCAAGACGGCACCATCGAGTGCGAAGTGAAGTTAACCGGCATCATTCAGACCGCTTATCTTGCACCGGGTGACTACTCTCCCTACCTCGGTCGCGTCGCGCCCGAGCTTGCCGGACAACACCATCAGCACATGTTCTGTGTGCGCCTTGATCCGGCCGTCGATGGACCGCTCAATTCAGTGGTCGAGGTCGATGCCGTCCCAGTGCCGATGGGCCCCGAAAACCCACACGGCAACGCAATACGCAAGGTAACCACTGTCGTCGAACGCGAATCACAAGGACGCCGTGACACCAATCTTGGCAGTGCGCGCACGTGGCAGATCATCAACGAAGCGCAGTCCAATGACTTCGGGTCCCCTGTCGCCTTCAAGCTTTCTCCCGCACAGACAGCCATGATGATCGCCGACGCCGACTCAAGCGTTGCGCGTCGAGCCACCTTCGCCAAGACTGCGTTGTGGGTGACGCGCTACTCCCCCGACGAACGATTCCCCTCGGGGGACTATCCCAATCTGAGCAGCGGGGGTGATGGCCTGGTGAGGTGGATGAAGCAAGATCGTGAACTCCATCAGCAACCCATCGTGGTGTGGCACTCCTTCGGCACCACTCACTTCGCGCGACCGGAAGACTGGCCAGTCATGCCAGTGGAGCGGATTGGCTTCATGCTCAAGCCATTCGGTTTCTTCCGTCGCAATCCAGCGCTCGATGTCCCGACGCCCGAATCGAAGGACTCGTGTCACTAGACGAACTTGACGATGCTCAGTTGGGCGAGTGGTTCGAGCAAATGTCAGCAGCCGCCGAGCAGAACTTCCCCGCTACCTCGGTTGCATTGGCTTACGGTGAGCATCCACTTCAGGTCATAGATCTGTGGGGAGATCAAAGTTCACCGATTTGGGTGGTGTCGATTCACGGTGGCTACTTCGCCGCGGAATACGACCGGAGTGTCAACGAACCCCTATCTCGCAGACTCGCATCGTCGGGGATGCTGGTTGCCAATATCGACTATCGCCGTCAAGGGTCCTGCTCGGATCCTACTGAGACCACCGACGATGTTCGAGCCGCAACTGCACACGTCGTATCCATGGCACCCGCTGGCACCTGCGTGCTGGTCACTGGGCACAGTGCAGGTGGCTATCTGACCTACTTCGCCGCCGAGGTTGCCGGGGTACACGCAGCGCTGGCGCTCGCTCCCGTCACGGACTTGCGCCGCACCGCCGAGGGCGGATGGGATGAGGGCGCGATTGCGCGTTGGCTGGGCGGCTCACCTGATGAAATACCTGAAGTATGGGATCGCATGGAGCTCACGCCCACGCAATTGTCGGCTACTCACACTCGCGTGTTGCACGGAGTCGCGGATCGGGTCGTACCGATCTCTCTCACCAGGGAATACATCACGCGATACCGGGCTGCGGACAGCAAGGATGCGCTCGTAGAACTCGCGGACGTGGGTCACTACGAGTTCTTAGACCCGTCCACCGCGGCAGCGACCGTCATCGTCGAGCAGCTTCAGCGGCTCGCCGCGCTCCCACCCACTACGCGCACGCAGCAATAGCCATGCGGGCCCACACTTCTGGGGTCACATCGTCAGGCTGGTAGCCACCCGCACCTCCGATGAGGATGGGCAGTTCGGGGAATGCTTCGCGGATCATGCCCACCGCGGCGACCATGCCGTTGATGGAATAGGTCAACGTCGATAGTGGGTCGGAGTCGTGGCCGTCTGCGCCGAGGGCAAGCATGAGCAAGTCGGGTGCAAATCGTTGAGCCTCGCCAATGAAGCGTGCGACAGCAACCGTGAGTTGAGAATCACCTGAGCCGTACGGCAAGGCTTCATTGAACACCTCCCGATCAGTGTCGTCTGCGTGACCGGTGCCGGGGAAGATCGTGCGGTCATGAACCGACATTGTTTGCACGCGGGGATCTTCACGAAGCAGCGCCTCAGTGCCGTCGCCGTGATGGGCGTCAATGTCGATAATGGAGATGCGAGACACGCCAGAGTTGCCATCGAGCAGGTATTTTGCCGTGATCGCCAGATCAGCGAATACGCAAAAGCCGCTAGAGTGATCGCGTTGCGCATGATGTTTGGCGCCAGGAAAGTGAACCGCGGTGAGGGCCTGGCCTGCTACCAGCGCGTCAGCGGCAAGAATCGTGCCACCGACCATGCGATGTGCGATGTGGCCAAGTTCGTGGCGCTCGCCGGACCATTCCCCGCTCCTACCCTCATCGAGCACAGCGGCAACATAAGCCGTCGAGTGCACACGTTCGAGTTGTGAGCGCTCTGGGAAGTGATCGGACTCAACTTCGAGCACCTCAATCCCATTGGTCAAGGCGAACTCGAGGAGCCGCTCGCGGGCATTGTTGAATCGACGCCCTTGGGTGGGGTGAGAGTCTGAGAACACCCAATCCACGTAGGCGTCGCTATGAACCAAAATCAGATTTGTCATGTAGTCCCCCAGTGCCGGCAAACACACGCTCGCCTGACATCTCTATTTTTATCAGGGGGGACTGACAGTCAGAACGAGATTGCTACTGCACTCCCAGCGCAGCAAGAACATCGCGCATTTCTTTTTTACCTGGGGCAAGCAGGCCGATGTTGCACTGCACCTTGATTGACACATCACCTTGCGTCAACGTGATGTGGTGAGTTGGCCCACTTTTCGATGCACTCACCTGTACATTCGCTCGTTCAAAGCGCGCGAACACCATTGTGGGACCAGTGCCCGAGCGGACGTTGCCGTTCCAATCAAGCAAGGAGAAGAACTCATCGGTCACCGCGAGGATCATTACGGGCGTCAGTCCAGCCGCGCCTGCCGCGTTCACATAGACCGCATGCCTACCGGCGACATAACCCACACCCTGTGCAAGTCCATCAGCCAACACGTTGTCGGTGATGAGCTCAGTTACGGAGTCGGCGACTACGGCCCCAGTAATCCCGCCCACGGTGGGGGCGAGTCGACCAATGTCGATTACGAAGAGTGCGGCGGCTTGTACCGGCACGCCCAATAGAGCAGCAGAATCCTTGCGCAAACCGGCGTGATCAACCATTCCGACAGCGTATCTGAAGGCGCGACCGTTAGCGTTTAGATCTCTATTAGCGTGAACTGTCCGTCGCGCGATATCGGCGTGGTTCGCGGATCACCCGTGAAGTCGGTCTCTTTGAGATCGACTACGTAGATAATTGGGTCATTGAGGGCACGATAAGCAAATCGCAATTCCGAAAGGTTACAAATTGTGTCGGCGTAAGTAACTTCACTCAAGACTGAGTGATTCGGCCCTGGCTCTTTCACCACACCAGCAGGAATATCGAATGCATTGAGGATATGTAGCGCGAGCATCTCTGCATCCTTGCCAGTCGCGGGCGTATCCGCGAGAGACGTGAAGACGAGCGCACGCACAAATCGTGACGGCCCCGAGTAATCACCCGGCAGTCCGTGAAGACCCCAACCAGCGCCCATCGGTCGAATCTTGCCGCCAGCAATGGCTTGGCCGTCTGGGTTGACGGAACTGAATCCCACGTGGTTATTCATATTGAGCAAATGCCATTCGAGGTAAGGCGAATTGGTGCCCACGCTGGTGGGGTTGTCGACGACGACAACGCCATCGGGACGGAACTCGATCGCCACTGATTCGTTGACGTCATGCACAAGTACGTGGACAGGCGGCATGAAGGGCAACCCGCCATCCCATCCCCATATATTGATCTCGGCAACGGCGGCGCGTACGTCCGCAACAGAACCGCAAGTGGACAGCAAATAGGACGTCAACTCAAGTTGTGAGACATCAGTGCCATCACCACGGAACTCGATTGGATGGAAAAATCCGCCAACCATGTACAACGTGTGCGCGGACAGTCCGTTGCTATTCAACCCGTCAAAGATCAGGCCTTCCTGGCCGAAAAGTGCAAGACCCACGACGCCAAAGCGTGTCGTCCATTCCTTGGCTGCCGTGGCGTCTACGGGTCCAAGAGCTCTCCGGCTTTGGCCGGTCGTCAGCACGCACAGCGAGACAGGGAACTGTGCTGGATAGTCGAGACTGCGGCCAACAACAACGCTTCCGTCCTCGGCAACCGGGACCTTGAAGTTAGTACACATCTTTATCTCCTTCGCTGATCACCGAACTCAAGCGCGCCCGAAAAGCCGGTCGCTACACCATAGAGGTACTCGCAGGGGCGCTCTCTGGAGCATAGAGACGGCCTCATTCGCTTGCTCTGTCAAAGCAATCACGGAGCGTCGTCACCTCGTCGTGACTCCTGGGCGATAACCGCTTCGCGGTCGGCCAGCCGCTCTAGGCCCCGCAGCGGAATTGCCATGCGGTGATTGCCCTCGAGTTGTGGACGAATCCGGTCAATCAGCGCCCAGTAGCCTGCGGTGAACGGGCATGCGTTTTCACCCACGCGTACGTCGGGGCGATAGTCGCAGCCCTTGCAGAAGTCGGTCATGCGTTTGATGTAGGCCCCACCCGATGCATACGGCTTCGTAGCCATGACGCCTCCGTCGGCATACAGCGCCATGCCAATCACGTTGGCAGCCATCACCCACTCGTAGCCATCGAGATAAACGCGACGAAACCAATCGGCTGTCTCCAGCGGGTCATAGCCACGCTGCAATGCCCAGTTGCCAAGGACCATGAGGCGTTCGATGTGGTGATTCCAGCCGTGGTCGCGTACCTCTGCCAATGCATGAGAGAGACAACGAGCCTTCACGTCTTCTGCCCGAAGTTCGGCGAACCACACTGGCAGCGGCGTCGTCGCGTTCAGCACATTCGACTTCGCGTAGTCCGGGCCGAGATACCAGTAAAGGTGCCACACGTACTCACGCCAGCCGATGACTTGGCGGATGAAACCTTCGACGCTGGCGAGCGGGGCAGCGCCACTCTCGTATGCCGCCAGTGCGGCCTCGACTATCTCCAACGGGCGCAGCAGGCCGAGGTTAAGCGGCACCGACAAACGTGAGTGCGCCATCGTGCGGTCTTGCGCCATAACTGCGTCCTCGAATGGACCAAATGATGGCAGCCGATGAGCCACGAAGTCTTCGAGCACGATGAGCGCCTCTGCGCGAGTCACAGCAAACTCACGCGGGCCAGCATTGCCGATGAAAGTTACGCCACTGCGCTCAAGACGGGCAATGTCTTCACGCACCTGCGCATCGATGTCGTCTTCGGTCGGCAGCCACGGCGCACGTAACCCCAAAGTCACCTGCCCCTTGGGGGGCGGCTGACGGTTATCGGCGTCGAAGTTCCATTGGCCGCCCTCCGGCCTGTTGCCACTCATCAAGATCCCGTGGCGTGTGCGCACCGATCGATAGAAATCCTCTTGGAGCAGTCGCTTCTTCCCACGCGATTCAGCCCACTCGTTGAAGGTTGTCTCGTCCGTGAGAAAGCCGCGTGCTGGTTCGATCTCGGCACCAAGCTGACGCACAAGTCGGCGTGCCCCGCGCGAGGTCGGATCGCTCACCCGCAGCGGCCCGAGTTCGCGAGCACTCTCCCCATAGGTGTCACTTGTCAGGTAGGTACACCGATCGCCGAGTTCGGCAGCACGATGCCGCAAGGCAGAGAGAATCAGAAGTGCCTTCGCACGGTGATACGTCCGCCGCCGCCACACGTTATGCGACTCGATGAGCACTACGTTCTCATCGGGATCAACGAAGTGTGGTCCCAGCTGATCGGCGAAGATCCACCTGCGTTGCGTCATAGCCGAATTAAACCGGAATAACGACCTCGTTGTGACGCATGAACCACGGTGTCCACGGCGGATCGAATCGCGCGTAGCGAGCCGGACCAGTCGCCTCGACACCATCACGCTCAAGCGCAGCCAGTAGACGTGCACGATGCTTTTCGAATGAACTAAAGGTCCAACGGCCAGAAAATTTCAGGGCCGCAGCGGTTTCGGTTTCTAACGCACGCACTGTGACGGACCCATCGGTTGGCTGGGGAACATCGGCTGCATTGATGTCTGCTGGCAATACAAAGGCAATCACGTGTTGGTTATCTCGCGCAGCAGGGCTTTGAATCACCGGCGCCGTCATCGCCATCCGGGTCTGCGTGCCATTAGCGCCATTGATGAAGGAGACAAGGCGGCCAAAGGCGGCCATGCCAGCACGCTCAAAACCGGCTTCAATCGTGACCTCCGCGACCAAGTGCGGGGCATACCGCCGGATTTCGTATCCCCTGCACTGGCGCACTACTTCATAGACCTGCTTCTCTGTCACCTCTCTAAGGTACGCAGAATGTGTCCGCGAAGCACATCGGCGCTAGATTCCTCCTGTGCAGGCGTTGGTCATTTTCGATGGCGATTGCGAGTTCTGCCGCATTGGCGCAGACTTCGCGAGGCGCCGGGTGCGACCACGAGCCGATTTTCTGGCCTGGCAAGAGGCTGATCTGGAGTCACTTGGCCTCACGGAACACGACTGCCAGACGGCGGTTCAGTGGATCGATCCCAGCGGCACCTACGCCGGGGGCCGTGCAGTGTCACGGGCCCTCTTGAAGTCGCCCTATCCGTGGAAGGTTCTCGGAGCCCTAGGCCAACTCCCCGTGCTTTGCCAGATCGTTGACCGCTCATACATCTGGGTTACCCATAATCGACCATTTCTTATGCGCCTGCTGCCCTAGGCTCACGAATATGAGCGAGCGTCGGATCCCGATCAGCACCCCAGTTGGCCAGTTCGAGGTCTGGACCCGAACCACAGGCAACAATCCCAAGGCCCGGCTGCTCCTTCTCCATGGCGGCCCTGGCGCCTCAGCGGAGTACTTCGAGAGCCTCACCGCCAGTCTCGTAGCTGCGGGCATAGAGGTGATCGAATACGACCAACTCGGGTCCTACCGAAGTGACCAGCCCACCGACACGTCTCTGTGGGATCTCGACCGCTTCGTCGATGAGGTCGAGCAGGTGCGCATTGCTCTGGGCTTGGACCACACCAACTTCTTTCTACTCGGCCACTCTTGGGGTGGCATCTTGACTATGGAATACGCGCTTCGTTACGGCGCCAACGTCAAAGGCATCATCATCTCGAACATGATGTCGTCTATCCCGGCCTACAACCGTTACGCGCACGAGGTCTTCATGCCAACAATGGACCAGACTGCCCTTGCGCGCATCAAGGAGCTTGAAGCCGCGGAGCAGTATGCCGAGCCGGAATATCAAGAACTTCTGATGGAGCACCATTACGTGCACCACGTTCTGCGTGCACCAGCTGATGAGTGGCCCGAGATTGTCGTTCAGTCGTTTGATCACATGAACCAAGATGTGTATGTCCTCATGCAGGGGCCGAGTGAATTGGGCGCCAGCGGCAGCCTCGTTGAGTGGGACCGTTTCTCAGATCTACACAACATCACCGTGCCCGCCCTAGTTGTAAGTGCCGAATACGACACGATGGATCCCGTACACATGCGGGCTATGGCCGCCGAGATGCCCAACGGACAGTCCTTGCACTGCCCCAACGGGAGCCACATGGCCATGTGGGATGACGCAGATGTCTACACCTCAGGGGTTTTGCACTTCATCGAAGAGGTTTCTGGCTAGGCTGCACATCTCAGGTTGAGAGGAAGCCATGTTTGAAGCAGCGATCTTTGGCGCTTTCGCGCAGACCGCTCTGATCGTCGGTGCCCTGCTCGTCTGGCGCTTTCGCAATCTGACGAAGCCGCAGACGATGGGCCTGATCATGGCCTTCGGCGCGGGTGCCGTTATCTCGGCAGTTGGCACCGACCTCGTGGCTGTGTCGTACGACGAAGCCGGAGCTGGCCCGACTGCGCTGGGCATCGGTATTGGCTGCCTTGGCTACTTCTTCATCGTGATGTTGCTGGAGAAGCGCGGCAAGTCTGATCTGCCCGAGAGCCCAGTCGTCGCCGCCACCGAGAAGGGACTGCACCATCAGCCCGTCGGGGCCTCGAAGCGTGAAGCGCGCAACCTCTTCGTCGGCATGATCATTGACGG
>WLOK01000109.1 GCA_009699315.1 Actinomycetota bacterium | reverse complement strand
GCAGTGGATCCCTCGACAGCATCCTCCGTACGCATAATGTCCAAGAAGACCTCGCGCTCCATCTGCAATCCGTCCGTGAGCGACATGTCAAGACCGGCATAGACCGCCGCTTTAGCCGCCTTGACCGCCAGCGGCCCACGGGACGCGATCGTCTTGGCCATCGCAATTGCAGTGGGCAAAAGTTCATCCTGTGTGACAACTTGATTGACGAGACCCCATTGCAACGCAGTCTGCGCATCAACTGGATCCCCGGTCAGGATGATCTGGAGCGCCTGCCCGAGGCCGACCGCGCGTGGAAGGCGCTGCGTGCCACCCGCGCCAGGAATGATGGCCCACTTCGTTTCGGCCAAACCGAAGGTCGCGCCGTCAGAAGCAATGCGTATGTCACACGCCAATGCGAGCTCGGTGCCGCCCGCGAGCGCATAGCCATTGACTGCAGCGATCTTGGGCTTACCGACGCCGGTCCAGGTGATGCCGCCAAGCTCCCAAGCCGGCGACTCCCCAGCGCGCACCTGGTCACGAAATGACGGAATAAGTTTCTTGAGGTCTGCACCAGCGCTAAACGCCTTGTCGCCTCCGCCGGTGAGAACCGCACACCGAAGCGCATCGTCCGCCTCAAATCTCGCGAAGGCTTCCGTCAGCATCTGATTGTGCTCGGGGTCTAGACAATTCATGACCTCTGGCCGATCGATGGTGATAACCACGATCGCTCCGTCAATGTCGTATCCGATTGACATGAGAGCCCCTAACCGGCAGTAGGAAGATTGCGGACGTACCACGCTTGGGCACGTGGCGACAGATTAGCGATCAGGACCGCTACGGAGAGAATCAACTCAACAGCACCATAAACGTGCAAGAGTGAGAACAGGCTGAAGAAGATATTCAGTGCTGCGAGCATTGTGATCGTCATACCCGCGCCGTATTCGCCGCGGAGAGCTAGCCGCGCAATCCACACAAAACCAAAAACAAGCGCAAGGTCGAGGACACCTTGGAACACCCAGAACCAATCTGAAACCTCACGCCCATAAAACGACTGGTCCTGCGGATTGGCGAGTAACCAGATGCACACCACAACTCCCACCGCATAACCGATCGCGGCTACGAGCATCATGATTGCAGCGAAGGTGACCGTCCGAGGACGAGCAGCCATATCAGGCGTAGGCATAGCGCTAACGTTAGTGGCCCTCAGGCGTCCTTGCTGTTGAATGCCGCCGTTGTGCTGGGCAAGAACAGGCTCACCAGCGTTCCGACAGCCATGACGCATAACGCACCGAAGACCATCCGAATCCAACTCGGGTAACCGGGGTTGGTCATGGCATTGAAGGACACGATCCCGATGATGATCTCGAGCAGCACGACTGGTGCACGTGCCCAGCGTCGCTCCCGCCACAGGCCCGTGGAGCACCAAATGAGCGCAGCTCCGATTAGGCCCATGATCACAATCAAAATCGTCTCGGCAGCGCCATTGGATACGTCTGCCGGTCCCGTCGCCCCCACGCGAATGACCTCTTCAATGAGATAAATCGCGTATGCCGCTGCGGCGAGTCCTTGCACCGCCGCCGCGGGCGCCGCAACGAGCAATCCGCGGGCCGAGGGCGGGGATTTACGCATGCCGGCAGCCTAGTCCCGACTACTCTGGCCCTCGTGCGCGGAATCCTCGTGGTCAACCCTCGCGCAACGACCACGTCACCACGAGTCACGGACGTTCTTGTGCGCGCCTTGGCTGGCTCGGTAGACCTCGAGGTTGTAACCACGGCGCAACCAGGTCACGCACGCGAATTGGGCCGCCGCGCCCGCGACGAAAAGCTCGATGTGCTCATCACCCTCGGTGGTGACGGAACCATCAACGAAACGGTCAACGGGTTACTGTCTCGAGGTCCTGCACCGGACGGACCGATTCTTGCGACGGTGCCAGGGGGCAGCGCTAACGTGTTTGCTCGCGCCCTTGGCCTGCCTGCAGACCCCGTCGAGGCCACTGGCTGCATCCTTGAGGCGCTCCGGAATGGCCGGACCCGCAGTGTGGGTCTGGGCACCTTGACCATGCCCGGTGAACTTCCGCGCTGGTTCCTTGCCAACGCCGGACTCGGTCTCGATGCCGAGATCATCCACGCGATGGAAGACGAGCGTAGCTCCGGTGTCGCCGCGACTCCCGGCCGCTACATACGCCTTACCTTGCGGGAGTACTTCCGACGGACTAATCGCCGCAGCGCTGCGCTACGCATCATGCGCACCGGCGAGCAGGACATCGATGGGGTCTTTCTCGCCATCGTGCAGAACACCGCTCCGTGGACATACCTCGGATCGCGGCCCCTAAACCCATGCCCTGACGCCTCCTTCGACACCGGCCTAGACGTGCTTGCCTGGCAAGATCTCGGGGTGCTCACGACCCTGAACGCCTTCACGCGCATGGCGACTCAGTCGGGGGGAGCAACCACGCGCTCGCTCTCCCTACTCCATGACCAGGCAGCCTTTGAGATTCGCGCACACCGTCCAGTGGCGGTCCAAGTCGACGGGGAGGCCCTAGGACTCGCTCAGGCTGTCGCCTTCGCATCCCACCCGGCGGTGCTGAAGGTCGCCGTCTAACGGCCCAAATTCCGAATATCGGCCACTTTGGGTGTGAGGCCACTAACAATGGGGCACTAATCAAGGCTTCAACCTTGTGGCGAGACCATATGTCTGACACTCTTGCCAATGGTTTCGCGCACCTGTACGTGAGGCCAGACCCCGACCGATTCGACACACCCCTCGGGCCGGCGGGTTAATGTGAAACAATGCACAAGCACTTTACCCAAGTGCCTACTGAGGAGGACGCATGGACTGGCGCCACCAGGCTGCCTGCCGTGACGAAGATCCGGAATTGTTCTTCCCGATCGGCAACACCGGCCCAGCGCTGGTGCAGATCGAGGATGCCAAGGCCGTGTGTCGGAGTTGCGACGTAGTGGAGGACTGCCTCCGCTGGGCACTCGAATCTGGTCAGGACGCCGGCGTCTGGGGTGGCCTATCCGAGGATGAGCGTCGAGCTTTGAAGCGTCGCAACGCGCGCATGCGTGCGCGTACGACTGCCTGAAAGTCCTAAACGGGCACCCTGAGTTTCACCAGCACGCCCGATCCGCCGGGCGCATCACCGATTTCGACACTTCCGTTGAGTTCGTCATTGACGAGCGTCTGCACGATCTGCAAACCGAGGCCAGGCATGATGGCACTGGCTACGCCCGACCCATCGTCAGTGATCGTGACCACGACCTCACCCGTTGCTCGCGCGCAATTAAGAACTACGCGGCTCGCACCAGCATGTTCAAGCGCGTTATCGACGACCTCCGACAGCGCCATGGCAAGAGGTGCGGCTAACTCAACTGGCAGATTACCCACTGCTCCCTCACACACAATCTGCGTTGCGGGTCCATCTCCGGCATGTGCGGGGGCCAACTCGCGGACTAGGCCAATGACCCGAGCAACTACTTCGTCAAAGGACACGGTGTCACCGGGCTCATGCGCGAGCATGTCGTGGACCACTGCAACAGAGGCGACCCGGCGAACCGCCTCAGCGAGCGCAAGCTGGGCTTCGGGTGCCGTGACTCTACGGGCCTGCAAACGAAGCAGAGCTGCCACAGTCTGCAGATTGTTTTTGACCCGGTGGTGAATCTCGCGAATGCTCGCTTCCTTGGTGAGCAGAGCGCGATCACGACGGCGTAGCTCAGTCACATCACGGACCAAGACCATCGCGCCACTGTCGTGCCGCTGACGCGTGAGCGGGAAGCCGACGGCCGTCATAGAACCCGAAGCATTTTCGAGTTCCACGCTGCCGGCTGATCGCCCGCCAAGGACCAATCCAATGGATTCATCGACAGGACCCGGACGATGAGAGAGACGCACGCCTGTGACAGCCAGGCTCACTCCAACGAGATCAGTCGCCAAACCGAGTCGACGAAAGACAGATTGTGCATTGGGGCTGGCGTAAGAGACTTTGCCTTCGGCATCAAGTCGGATGAATCCGTCGCCGACCCGCGGTGCTGACGAAGCAGTAGCAGTGGCGCCCGCATACGGAAATTCACCATCACACACCATGTTGAAGAGATCCTCAGCGGCAGCGAGGTATACCTCCTCGACTGACCCGGTGACTCGCGGCGCCCGGTTGGCGATGACCTCACGCGTGACGATTCCGATGACCTTGCCCTCGCGACGAACCGGAAACGCCTCGGGCGCAGTCGGAATGTCCTGCGGTGTCATGTGACTCGTGACGGGACGCCCCAAGGAACACGCGCGATCCAACTCCGGACGTTGACCACGCGGAATGAACACTCCCACGATGTCTTGCGGGACAGCAGTCGCAGCAGTTGCCGGACGCACTAGGGCAGCCGCAACATAGCCGGCCTCGTTCCACGTGGGAAGCCACAGGACGAGGTCGGATAACGCCAGGTCGGCGAGCAAACCCCATGAGCCTACGAGCGAGTGCAGATGATCGACATCGGCTTCGCTGAGGTCTGTTCGCTCCTGTGCGAGGTGCGCTAATCCCGCCACATGAGCAGACTACGCCTTGGCCGCCCCACAACCGTGCAGGAAGCCCGCGTCACGCCACAATGAGACCGTGAAGGTCCGCGAGATTGAAGAATCCGAGTTCGAAGCCGTAGCTAATTTACGTGTAGACGCATTCCTGGCCGCTGGGATGGTGAAGGACCGTGGGACCCCCTATGCCCAATATCTGCGCACAGTTTCCGACCACGTCCAGCATGGCCATGTCCTCGTCGCACATATAGACGACGTTCTCGTGGGCACGGTGACCATTGCACCACCCGGCACACCACATGCAGATGTCGCCAGAGATGGCGAGTGGGAGGTCCGCTTTCTTGCGGTCGCTGTCGACGCGTGGGGCACCGGAGTGGGAGATGCACTGATGGATTCGTGCAATGAACTCGCTCGCACAGTGGGAGTTCACGACCTCGTCCTGAGTGTGATCTCACACAATGCTGGCGCTCATCGGCTGTATTCGCGTCTTGGGTTCATTCGAGAGCCCGACCGAGACTTCAGCCCGACGCCAGAAGTCCTACTTGAGGTGTACACGCGTCCTGTGCGCTAGTTGCGCAACAAGCGCTCAACCAAGAACTACGAGTACGTCACCTTCATGGACAACATCGCCCTCTGCAACGCACACTTCAGAAACGGTTCCCGCCGCATCGGCCAGAACCGGGATTTCCATCTTCATGGACTCCAGAATCACCATCGCCTCACCAGCGGCCACAGGGGCGCCAGCGACGACGAGGACCTTGAAGACCGAAGCAACCATTTCGGCCTTAACTTCGATCGCCACAGATTAGGAGTTAGGACGCTTGCCGTGGTTGGCGCCGCTCTTCTTGCGGTCCTTCTTCTTACGGCCACGCTTGCTCATGGGTCCTCCTCAGTTCGTGAGGCCCTATCGTCGCACATGGCCCAATCAGGCCAGATCCTCGGAGCGGTAGGTCACTCGAATCTCCCGGATTTGGGCCACAATTGAGATTCGCAGGGTCTCTGGCGCCTGCTCCTGGCAGCAGGACCGACTCAGGAGCGACTTGACCGCCTGTTCGAGTGCGTACTGGCGCAGACACGGCGGACACAGGTCGAGGTGCTGACGAACTACCAGCACCCGCACTTCATCCATCTCGCCATTGAGAAACTCATAAACCTGATCGAGAACATCAAGACACGGATCGAATGAATTGATCTGGTTCATTCGCTCTCACCGCCAGACACGCCTACTGGGATGAAGCCATGTTCGACTGCGTAGTCCTCAAGTAGCGCGCGAAGCATCTTGCGACCACGATGCAGTCGCGACATCACGGTGCCGAGGGGAGTCTCCATCATCTCCGCGATGTCTTTATATGGGAAACCTTCGACATCGGCGTAGTAGACGGCCATGCGGAACTCCGGTGGAAGTTCTTGGAGCGCCCGCTTGACTTCGCTATCGGGAAGGCGATCCAGCGCCTCTGCCTCTGCAGAGCGCAATTGGCCCGTGGCATACGCCTGCGTGTGCACCATCTGCCAGTCATCAAGTTCGTCGGTGCCCGTGAAGTGCGGCTCGCGCTGCTTGCGTCGATAGGTGTTGATGTAGGAGTTGGTCAGAATGCGAAAGAGCCATGCCTTGAGATTGGTGCCCTC
>WLOK01000108.1 GCA_009699315.1 Actinomycetota bacterium | reverse complement strand
CAACGGAGGAACCTTGAGTTCGATGGCGACCAGTCGCCCCGAAGGAATAGTAAATTCTCTACCTGCACGAAACGGCGTGGGTTCGCCATCGACAGCCGGCAGCAAAGTCACGCGGACTTGCGCTTCACCGTCAGGTGCAGTCACCCACAGGACCACGCGCGTCGAACCTTGAGCGGCCTTGCCTCCCGGCAATCCCGTAACCGCACTAGCGCCGGTCATTACTGGCGAACCAGCGGTGTAAGAGGATTCCGTGACATCTGCGAGGCCATAGGTTTGCGTGAGCCCCGCTACGACCGGTTGATCGGATTCGACCTTGATGGTTGCAGCATCCCCGCGAAGAGCACCGGCCACATCCACGTTTACGACCTTGCCCTGAGGGACGTCAATATCGGTCAGTCCAGAGGGTACAAATGAACCCGACGCCGTGAGCACACGTAGCGAAACCACAGCATTTGCGCTCGGCGCAAGAAGCCGAAGTTGACGCGCTCCACTTCCATCGCTTACGCCTGGCAGCCATACCGTGTTTGCAGGCTCACTCGCGGGTGGAATGAAGTCCACACCCTTAGGAACAAATCCATCAGATCGCGAGTCAGAAACGCTCACGGCCACACGGCCCGACCGTGCGATCACATGAATGGCACCGGCCGCAATACCTGGAATAAGGCGGTCGAAACGCAACACAGTCTCGGACCGCGAGGTCATCACGATGCCGCGGGTCGAGGGAAGTTCAACGGGGCCATTTGGGCCGAAGACCTCCACATCGACCTCGGCAGGAGCGGGTTCGGAATTGACCAGTACGACACGGGTGATCTGGCCGACCTCCGCGCCACCGCTCATGAACCACCAGGAGGTACCCGGGAGCACGCAGGCCGACGACGAAAGGCCGCGGCCGGTCGAAGTCTCGTCGCGTCCCACCTGCGCGCCCACGAGCCCAGGCGCAAGTCCGCCGTCGCCGGCGATCACTAGTGGAAGAGATGACTCCCCCACAATGTCGACTGCGGCCGTAGATCCAGGTGAGGTTAGTTCGGCGATGGGTGCGCTGCGATTGGCAATGGACGCGATCGTGGCCGCGCCGGGTCGATCTTGTCCGGGCAGCCCGGCCACATTGGCCGCGGCTACCCGCACCGCACCATCCTTGGACGCACCCGGTTCGGGGCAGACAAGCTCTGTCGAGGCAACAGGTTCGGTTGTCCCGGAGGGCGCCTGATCTACCTGACCCATGATGGGCGTTGCGGTCGCACCGAATACGACAGCAGCACCTGCACCGCCGACTATGAGCACGGCGGCGACACAAAAACTGATCGCGCCAACGGACACGCGTTCACGCGGCGCTCTGCGTCGACCGTTCGAACGCATCATGCACCAACCCCCGTCTGAACGAAGGAATCAAGATCAGCATCATCAGCGTCTGGGTCACGTGACGTACGCGTGGGAAGGCTCAAGACAATAACGATCACTACGAGTAACAGTTCAAGCCAGAGCCAACGCTGCCGCTGCGCGTCGTCGAATCGAATGTCAACAGTGGCGCCTTCAGGACCGACGCCAAAAGCCTGTGCCCAGCTCATCAAGGATTCCTCAGTCGCTTTGGTGACAGGCAAACTCACATCCCCTACGACGGCTTCCCACCCAGGGTCCGCGGATTGAGCGAGCACTAAGACTCGACCGGCCTCACCCGGTGGCACTACACCGTTGAGGACCGGCTCCGAAGAACCATCGGGGGCAAGTACCCGCGTGAGTGATGTGGTGCCTGCGATGCTCCATAGCGCACCGGTTGGTGCGCGCGAAAGTCTGCGCATGCCGGGCTCTGAATCGAGAGTGGCAATGAGTGGGTCGCCATCGCGTGCGTCTGTGACCAACACGTAGCCAACACCTTGCGCAGCTAGCGCTCGGACCTCGTCTCCACCGCGCCCAGAGGTCAAAGCAGACACAATCGCATCCATGCCATTCCATGCGGTGGCAGGTGGTGCAGTCTCGGCATCTCCGACAACAAGTCCCCCGCCGGAAAGCACTGTGTATGTCATGACCCCGCCCGATGCCCGAGTGATCGCGAGCGTTCGCGTCTGCGAGGGACCCTGGGACTCCTCCGCAACGTAGGCAGGCAGTAGCGCTGGATCGCCTCTGTGCAGCGGTCCAAGCGGCTCAGCGAACCACCAGCCCACTGCAGCGATAGGCGTCAGAACAGCCAGTGAAGTCAGCACGAGAGCCCCGGGCTGCCGCCAGCCGAAGGTGGCCCCACCTATCCGTTCGCGCAAACCGTCGCCGGCAACTGCAGCCGCACACACGAGCGCAAATCCCATGAGCAAAGTCGCCGGGCCGGGCCACGTGGGTACCGGGGCTTGGATAGCGGGCAGAGTTACGTAAAGACGAGTCTGAACAACTGCGAGGACGAGTGACACCAACGCGACACACCACAACGCAAGGGTAATTCGTACCTTGTCATGTCGTAGGAGCGCTAGAAGTGCAGCCACCACGAGACCGGCAAAGAGCCACCACGGAATTTGTGCAGGCCCACCTGGCTGTAAAAGCGCAACACGCAATGGTGTGACCGGGAGCCCATCGAGCACCGGCACGCCTGGCTCGCTCAAGAGCAGACTCGGATGAAGAATGACCTCGAAGGACCACGGAAGGAGCAAGAACAATGGGGCAAGGACTGCGATAAGAAGGTTGCGCACCCGGTGCCCGATTGCGACCGCAACGCCGCCGAAAACGAACGCGACCACCCACAACACCGGCGCACAGGCCACCAACGCAGCAAGCACAGCTGCGGTGAACCACGCAGTCCGGTTGGTCGCGGGGCGAAGGGCAGTGCCCGTAACGCCCACGCCAGCACACCGAGCGAGAAGGCGCACAGTAGGCGGGAGAAGCACGGCAGCCACGAGCGTGCCGACACGGCCGGTGCCCAACGCAGTAGTGACAACCGGCAGTAGTGCGTACGTAATCGACAGCCACACACGCACAGGAATGCTGGCGATTACGCCCCTGCCCGACAAGAACGCGCTGAACCCTGCAGCAGGCACTGCCAGCAAGAAGATTAGGTCAATTGCCAACGGCGCCTTGCCCAGCAAAACGCTGGAAAGAAGTGCGAGCAGTGCAAGCGACGGCGGTGCAGGAGTGGTCGATCCAGGACCGAGCTCGTGCCACCCCTGCGTATAGGTCGCCCAGAGGTCACTCGCGCCCTCTGGCGCGGGCAACAGCCCGCCGCCGAACAGCGACCCTGAGCCCCACCACAGCGAGCGACTCACAGCTGCTGCAATTACAAGAAGCACCAAAGCCGTCCATACCGACGGACGCATGAATGTTCTTCGGACGACACCGGGTTGTGAATCGTCAGGAAAGTCGTCTTCATCTACTTCAGAAGTTGCGCGGGAGCCGGAGGCAAGCATGCCGCCAACGGTCTCCATGGCATGCCGCAAACGCGTGCGAGCGCGAGGGCGCAACCACCGGACACAGGATGACGACGCAAGGCCCTGGTTGCGGCGTCGTGACGCATTGAGTTGACCTGGATGAGCAACGACCCCACCCAGTGCCCGCAACTCGTCGCTCGCGCGGCCCAGGTCCTTGCCCAAGACATAGAGAAGCGCCCGGAACATGGTTCCCAGCGCAAGTCGTACGAAGGTAAAAGGCAACCGCCACCCGGGAGTTTGGGCTAAGAGAACGTGCAGGGCAGAACGGCGGTCAGCGCGGTGCATACGCGACTGGCGCACCGGTCCGCCGCCACCTTCGCGGCGGCTCCCAGTCGAGCGTCGCCCGTGAAAAGAAGCCTCACGGTGGTGGACGATTGCAGCGGGAACGACACGCACGGCGTGCCCAGCCCGATGAACGCGCCAACAAAAGTCCAGATCATCGCGAAATAGCGGCAAGGCCGGGTCGAAGCCGCCCAGAGCCTCCCAGACATCACGACGCACAAGCATTCCGGCGGATCCCACAGCCAGAGTGTCCGAGCGATCATCGTGCTGGCCTTGATCGTGTTCGCGTCGCTCTAGACCGGTGACTCTTCGCCCGGATCCCATGACGCTGAAACCCACTTCGAGGAGCAGCCGGCGATCATGCCAACCCAAGGTCTTTGCGCCGAAGACCGCGGTGGTCGCATGCAGATCAGAATCGCGCAGTAGTAGTTCGAGACACGCCGAGTCGGGAGCACTGTCGTCGTGAAGGATCCACAACCACTCGATTACGTCTTCATTCTGCTGCGGCGGCAAAGACGAGAAACCCAGTTGTAGGGCTGCCCCAAAAGACGTGTCTGTGCTCGCCCTTATGACGCTATCGGAACCGAGAGCATCGCTGAGGATGACTGATGAGCCATCGGTCGACCCCGTATCAACGCCCACAACCGAGTCGGGGGGGCGAGTCTGCTCGGCCAAAAAGGAGGTCACGGTCGGTAGCCAGGCGGCACCGTTGTGGGCAACCACCACAGCGCTCACATGATGGAGCCGGGCCGCACCTGGCTGAACCCAGTCGGGAAGTTCCTCAAGGTCACCGGCGACGGATTCGCGTTCGTCGAATCCGTCGGACTCAGTGGGAATCAGACTGCCTGCTTCTTGAGTCGGCGCCGCTCGCGTTCTGAAAGACCGCCCCAGATCCCGAAGCGCTCGTCGTTGGACAGCGCGTACTCAAGACAGTCGGATCGAACCTCGCACGACAGGCACACCCGCTTGGCTTCCCGGGTGCTGCCGCCCTTTTCCGGGAAGAAGGCTTCCGGATCGGTCTGGGCACACAGCGCCTTTTCCTGCCAAGCGAGCTCTTCCACATCGGAGAGCGGTAGCGGAAGCATCTCACCCACCGTGGAACCTCCTCAAGACGAATTGCCGGGAACGACGAGATAACTAAATCACAACGATGTTATTACAGGGTGCGCACCCCTGCTACGTCAAGCCCTAGGAGAGAATTCGTGGGCAAAGATTCCGCAGAATCGGTCAATCGGCCATAAAGAGTCGTCCGCTGAAGGGGCGTTCGCCCGAGGGATTCAGCCAGCGAGCGTAAGTCATTGACCGTTTTGGCAGAGCCATTCTCCGACCCCGCCATACGGCTAATGGTTTCCTCCATCAAGGTCCCGCCGAGGTCGTCTGCCCCGCCGGAGAGCATGGCCCGACAGCCCTCATCGCCGAGTTTGACCCACGAGCACTGAATGTGATCGATAGCCCCGTGCAACATCACGCGAGCCATAGCGTGCACCGCGAGGTTGTCGCGCGGGGTCGGCCCGGGCCTCGCAACGCCAGCGAGGTAGACGGGCGCGTTGGTGTGAATGAAGGGCAATGGCACGAATTCGGTGAATCCGCCTGTGCGCATCTGCGTCTGACGGAGAAGGCGCAAGTGGGCGACCCAGTGACCGGGATGGTCGACGTGGCCGTACATCATCGTCGAAGTAGAGGGAATGCCGAGCTCATGTGCAGTCGTCACTACTTCGATCCACGCTTCGGTGGGAAGTTTCCCCTTAGTGAGGATCCAGCGGACCTCATCGTCGAGGATCTCTGCCGCAGTCCCTGGGATGGAATCGAGTCCGGCTTCGCGCGCCGTCTGCAGCCAATCGCGGATGGACAGCCCCGACTTCGAGGCCCCATTGACGACTTCCATCGGACTGAATGCGTGCAGATGAATGTCGGGCACAGCTTCCTTAACGGCGCGTGCAAGATCAAAGTAGGCCGTGCCAGGCAGATCGGGATGAATCCCTCCCTGCATGCAAATCTCAGTTGCGCCAACTCTGGCTGCTTCGCGCACCCGATTGCGCACCTCGTCTAGATCCAACGTAAAAGCATCAACATCCGTGCGCCGCTGAGCAAAGGCACAGAACCGACAACCGGTGTAACAGACGTTTGTAAAGTTGATATTGCGATTGACAACGTAGGTGACCACATCGCCGACCACTTCACGACGCAGTCCATCGGCAAGTTCGGCTAGCGCAGTGAGCCCAGCTCCGTCGGCGGACATGAGCGCCACTGCCAGGTCGTGGTTCTCCTCTAAAGCAAGTGCTCCAGGATCTTTCTCCGCGAGTGAGAGTGCGCGCACGACATCGGAATCCAGTCGCTCTGGTGCAGATGCCCAACTCGACGTACGCTCGCGCAGTTCCGACCAGTCGCCATAGACCTCGTCGAAGTCACTTCGGCGGTCGCCCGTCCGACCGATCGAATCCACCTCTACGTGAAGTTCGGTACGCCCTCCGCCGTGCTGGGCCGCGAAAGCTGCATAGACACCCTGCTGAGCCTCGTCATCAGGCTCCTGCCAGGCAATCCCCACAACAGCAGCGTGATGATTTGCAAGCCCGATCTCGTCTCGTAGGGCAT
>WLOK01000107.1 GCA_009699315.1 Actinomycetota bacterium | reverse complement strand
CTGACGCCCAAGTTCCTGAGGGCCTGCCGAATCCACTCGTTCCTGATGGCGGAGCACGCTGCTACTTCGAAGACATGACGGTGGGTAGGCAGTTCGTCACTCAGCGTCGGACAATCACCGAGTCTGACGTCGTAGCTTTCGCCGGACTCTCCGGTGACTTCAACCCCCTTCATGTGGATGAAACCTTCGCCGCCGAAGGGCCCTTCGGTCAACGAGTCGTACATGGGCTTCTCGTCTTGTCGATCGCCACGGGTCTGCGCCAGCAGAGTGGAGTGTTCTTCGGCGTAGTTCGGGCGTTTGCCGAGATGAAGAACTGGGCATTCAAGCGCCCGGTATTCATGGGAGACACCGTCATTGTTGTGACGACAATCGTCGCGTCACGACCAACGTCGAAGCCTGGTCAGGGCATCGTCGAACAACGGGTCGATGTCGTGAACCAGCATGGCGAGATCGTGCAGACGGGGACCTTCGTCACCATCATTGCGGGGCGACCGGCATGACCGTGATCATCAAGCAGGCTTCAGCGCCCTCGCTCACTGACGTCGCGACACAACTCCACGATGCCTTCGTGTCCGCCCGTGCTGCGATTGAGTCCTCGGAGTCGGTCGTCTTCATCGCGAATGCTCCTGATCTCATCGGACAGGGATCTGTCGAAGATGCAGCGGTTGCGGGCGGCCTGCTCGGACTCATGCGTGCGTTGATGTTCGAGGGCGGCGCTAAAGGATGGCACGTCAACCTCATCGCAGTCGATCGTGGCGAAGAGGCTGATCCGGAACTTCTCTCTGCAGCTGGCGCGGTTCCCTCGATCAATGGTCAGGTCCTCAATGCGAGCGTGGCAAGCATCGGCAAGGTGATCCCATGACAGCGACGCGTGGATGTGCCGTAGTCACTGGTGCTGCTGGTGGACTGGGCGTGACGATTGCTCGGCGTTTGGCGGGCGATGGCTACACGGTCCTTCTGGTTGACGTCAATCCTGCCGTCCAGGATGTCGTGGCAAGCATGACTGCCGACGGTGTGGCAGCCGTCATGTGCGTCGCGGACCTGTCGGATGATGCGGGTGTCGCCAAGGTCGCAGACGCGGTAGGCAGAGTGGGCGAGCCCCTCGCGCTTCTCGTGAACAACGCCGGCATCACCCGTGATGCACGGCTACTGAAGATGTCCGAAGCGGAATTCGACATGGTCATTGCCGTAAACCTCATTGCCGCCATGCGACTCACCCTTGGCCTCGAGGAGTTATTCGTGCCCGGGTCATCAGTGGTCAACATGAGTTCGCGTGCTGCTCTGGGCAACTTCGGTCAGGCGAACTACGTGACCTCGAAGTCGGCGTTAGTCGGTTTCACTCGAGCGCTCGCTCAGCGTTGGGCTCCACGTGTGCGCGTGAACGCTGTGGCTCCAGGGTTGATCGATACGCCGATGACACAGGCGATGCCGAGCGACGTGTTGGCGAACTTGGTGGCCAAGATCCCAGCTGGTCGCATTGGTACACCGGTAGACGTAGCCAGTGCGGTGTCTTTCCTCGCCTCACCGGACGCTTCCTACATAAATGGTCAGGTAATGACCGTATGCGGCGGGCGAAGCATCGCGCCCTAGCCCTACGACAGTAGGAATTTGCGTACTTTGCCTGACAACGTGCGGGGGAGTGGTGTCTCGGTGAACTCCACGATGCGCGGCACCTTGAATGACGCAAGGTCCTTTTTCAGTGACGCGAGCAGCGTGGACTCCTCGAGCTCCTGTCCGGGTTTGAGAACGACGATGGCCTTGCCTATCTCGCCCCACTCCGGGTGCGGAACCGCTATCACGGCCGCTTCCTGAACTTCAGGCCGTGCTTCGATCAATTGCTCGATCTCGGCAGGGTACACATTGAGACCACCGGTGAGAATCATGTCCTTGGCTCTGCCGGTGATATAGACGTAGCCATCTGCATCAACACGCGCGAGGTCGCCGGTGTGCAGCCAGCCACCCGCGAGAGTTGCCGCGGTGGCCTCGGGGTCCTTGTAGTAGCCGACCATGCAGGCGGGAGACCTGCAGATAATCTCGCCTACTTCGTCAACCTCTGTGTCATCACCTGACTCGTTCACGATGCGCACCTCCGCGGCGCGGCATGCTTTGCCCACCGAACCCGCCTTCGTCGCGGCATCCTCCGCAGACAACCACAGCATCATGGTGGGGAACTCGGTCATGCCGTAGGCCTGTTGCAAGTGACAAGTCGGCAGTCGATGGTGCATGGTGTGGATGTCTTTCACGGGTACGGGTTCGCCACCGCTGAGAACGAGTCGCAGAGACGAGAGGTCGTGCTGTTCGAGATCCGCATAGCCAAGGACTCGTCGTAGCACGGTAGGAACCAACAACACTGTGGTGACCTTGTGCCGCTCGACCGTGTTCGCAAAGTCTTCGGGATCAAAGTTGCCCGTGGGGTGCAGCACCAATTGGCCTCCCGACCACAAGGTGGCGAGAGCAAAATCGTGGAACCCGGCGATCCAGCCAAGTGCCGGCAGAATGAGGTAGACGTCGTCAACGGTGACGCCGAACTCGGGCAGTTGGTAGAAGGAATTCCACAGCACAGTGGAATGGGTGTGCATCGCGCCCTTGGGGAGTCCAGTCGTGCCTGATGTGTACTGCAATAAGAAAAGATCGTTGGCATCTACGTCAATGGGGATGTCACGCGAACCGCTTGCGACGACATCTTCGTAGGTGAGTGCGCCCTCAGCGACTACGTCCATAACGACGTATGACCGCTCATCCTGTGGCGTTCGTAGTCCGTCGTACATTGGCCAGAAGCGCTCCTCGGTAAGAACCCAGGCGGCTCCACTATCGCTGAGGATGTGCTGCACTTCGCGTTCGCGGAGTAGGTGGTTCACGGGTACGAGGACGCCACCTAGCTTCGCGAGGGCGAAGAAGATCTCAATCCACTCCGGGCGGTTGTGCATCATCACGGCGGCCCGGTCGCCTTTGCGGAACCCCGCACTGAGCAGTCCTGCCGCGAGGCGGTCGGATCGTTCGTCTAGTTCTTCGTACGTGATCGCACGGTCACGGAAGTGGATAGCCACCCGGTCTTTGTTGACGCGTTGGCTGGTGCGGGTCTTGCGGAGCACGTCGGCGATCGTGTAGTTGTTCATGCCCACTTCCCAAATTCGTTGCCTGCGAGGGGAGTATTAAAGCGTTCGACTCGTTCGGTCACGAGGGTGAATCCTCCATCGGCAATAAGGACTTGTCCACGAATCCAGCGCGACGCTGGCGAGGCGAGAAAATCGATGATGGCTGCGATGTCATCGGGCAGACCTACCCGCCCCGCGGGAGTGCGCTCGATCCATTCCCGCTCCATCTCCGGCCATTGTGCGCCGGCGTAGTGCCGGGAGGAGTCGGTGTCGACGGGACCGGGCGCGACAGCGTTGACCGAGATGTCCCAAGGCGACAGTTCGACGGCGAGGCTGCGCACCAGCGATTCGAGGCCGGCCTTCGCGGCCCCCAACAGTCCGTGATTGCTCGTAGCAAGCTGTGTATCGATCCCGGAGACAGCAATGATCGAACCCGGCCTTCCGTGCATGAGCGGCACAGACGCTTGGACAAGTTGGACGAACGAGTTGATGGTGATGGCCATGGTCCGGTTGATGTGGTGCGGGCCCAGGGCCATGATCGACTTCACTGCAGTTGCTGCGGCGTTGGCTACGAGGACATCAAGGCGACCGAACTGATCACCAATGTGCTGCATAACTGCCGCAATGTCTGACGGCTGCTCGAGGTCGACTCGGGCCACCGTGGACTGCGCTCCCAATTGGTGCAGTCGCGCCTGCACCTGCTCGGCGGCGGCGAGATCCTTTTTGTATCCGATCACAACGGTGTGCCCGGAGCGGCCAAGTGCAACCGCAGTCGCGCTGCCAATGCCACGCGAAGCCCCAGTGATGAACGCGACCGGAGTCTCGTGCGCCACGGCTCCTCCTCCTTGCACTCCCGACGTAGATCGCCTGGTTCTCACGCTAGCCACCCGGAGGCGAAAACCGCTCCGAATTGTGTTGACCTTCCGTTGGCAGTAAGGATACGATACCAAACAGTTGTTTGAATAGACCCTGAGGAGAATGCATGTCTACCGAGACCGAGACGGTCGCGGCACGGCGAGCGAACTTCCGCGCTGATGCGGAAAAGTGGCTAGCACTCAACGTTCCGGATGAATGGCGAAAGAACCGCGGGGCGCTCGATGAAGAGCAGGAGACGCGGATTCGCTGGGAGTGGGATCGGCAACTCCATGCCGGCGGCTTTGCGGGTCTGTCCCTCCCGGTCGAGTACGGCGGCCAAGGTCTGGGGCTACGCGAAGAGGTCCTCTTCGGAGAGCTCGCTGCCCGCGCCCAGGCCCCAGATAGTTTGGGACGGATCGGGAAAATCCTCACGGCCCCCTTGCTCATTGCGCATGGAACTGAGCAGCAAAGAGCTACCTACTTGCCCGCCATCCTCAGCGGCGAGCAGGTGTGGTGTCAGGGATTCTCTGAGCCGGGTTCGGGCTCAGACCTCGCGAGTGTGGCCTGCTTCGCACAAAAAGTTGATGGCGGCTATCTCGTGCGGGGGCGCAAAACGTGGACGAGCTATAGCCGGCAGGCCGAACGTTGTCTGCTCCTGGTCCGCACCGATCAAGACGCGCCCCGATACAAGAACCTCTCGCTGCTCCTGCTCGACATGAAGGCCCCCGGCGTCAGCCTCAGTCCCATTCGACAGATTTCCGGCAGCGCGCACTTCTCCGAGACGACGTTCGACGACGTGTTTGTGTCGGACGAGGATCGCGTCGGGGCTGATGGCAACGGCTGGGCAATGGCGATGGCGATTCTTTCCAGCGAACGCGGTGCGGTCGAGGCCGTGACTCGCTACGTAGAGATCAGGGCCGACATGACTTTGCTGCGAGACTGCTGCGCCCGAGCAGGAGAAGCCGTGGACCGACTCCAGGATCTAGAACTGCGGGTGGAGTTGATTCGCTGGCAGGTGAGCAAGGCGGTTGCTCGGGAGGAAGACGAAGAGCGCATGCTGGGCTCGGTGATGGTGCTCAAGGTGCTCTGGAGCGAGCTGTGGCAAGAACTCACGAGCCTCGCGGCCAAGCTGTCGTGCTCCGAGCATCGCGATCACTGGCGTTATCAATATCTGGAGAGCCGGGCGGCGACGATCTATTCCGGTACCTCTGAGATTCAGCGCAACATTGTTGCGGAGCGAGTGCTGGGACTTCCGAAATGAGCGTCGTTGGCGAACTAGGCCTCAGCGAAGTGGGCGCAGTGGGATCAGATGCACTCGCGGAGATTCTGACCCGGACTGTGTCCAATGAGCCGGTCGCGGCGTACGCCGTTGCCGAGCCGCTGTCCTGGGATGTGCTCCAGCAAGGTGGCTGGGACATGCTGGGTGTGGCGGAGGAAGACGGCGGAGCCGGGGCGAGTCTTCGAGATCTCGTTGAGTTGGCCCGCGTCTGGGGTCGCGCCATCGTGCCTGCACCGCTACTTCCCACCTTGATGGCTAAACGCTGGTCTGCCAGCGCGCGCGAGTGCGATGGTCCGGTGACCTTCTCTGTGCATACGCGCACGACGGGTGCACTCGCAGTTGCTCCCTTCGCGGACATGCCTGGCATCGAGGTGTTGCACGATGTATCGCCGGGCGGCAGTGTGGGCCGAGCAGTGGTTGGTCATGCTGACGACTACGCGCCTTCTCTGCGAATTGCGGAGGTCGACGTCCTCTCCACGTGGTCAGCGGATGCGGCTCGGGAAATGCGCGTTGTCTGGGCCGCTGAGGCAACTGGCTGCGCGGCTCGCATGCTCGACGATGCCGTCGCCTATGCCAAGGATCGGCATCAGTTCGGCCAGCCCATCGGACGCTTTCAAGCGATCAAGCACCACTTGGCGAACGCACACATCTTCGCCGAACAGGCCGAAACCGCTGCCATTCTGGCCAGTCTCGAACCGGAGCGCGCGGTGGCGGCATCACGGTTCGCGTTCGATGCGTCGTTGCGGGTCATCGAGATTGCTATTCAGGTTCACGGCGGTTTGGGCTTCACGTGGGAAATGGGATTGCACATGTACCTGCGTCACGTCGGGGCACTTCGCGAACTGGCGGCGGGCCTGCCCGAATGACAGCGAGACGCACTGAGCCCCTCATGCTCCCGGCGTACGAGGACCTGCCGTTGCTGCCGGGCGTGGGAATCCCGCACTCCTGGGATGTGTTCGGTCGCACCGATGAACTCGGCACGCTCAACCTGCTCGATGACGCAACCGTGCTCTCTGCTTTCCGCGAGGCGCAGACGGGTGAGCGCGTGGGACTGACTATGGATGCTG
>WLOK01000106.1 GCA_009699315.1 Actinomycetota bacterium | reverse complement strand
GCACGCGACTGGTTCGCGACTCACAGCGATGAAGGGTGGGCGACTTCGAGCGTCACAGAGTCCGGATTTGTCCGAGTCTCCAGCAACTTCCGTGTGACGCCCGATGCGCGGCCCCCTGCTGAAGCCGCCACAATTCTGCGACGAATCTGCGCTCTTGGTATGCATAAATTCCTACGTGACGACGTCAGCCTTGCCCTGCACGCGAACACGCTTGGGGCCGTCGTTCACAGCAGCGCTCAGGTTACAGACGTGCACCTCCTTCTCTTGGCGCAAACCTCTGGGTCTTCGTTCGTGACATTCGACCGTGGCGCCTCTGCAATCGCAGATGCTCTCGAAGTACCACACACGCTTCTGTCAATCTGACCGCACGAAGACAGTGAGTGCGTTACTTCAGTGTTGGTCTTCGGCGGCGGGCTCGAGAACTAGATCGCTATGAAGCGCAGTGACGACTTAGTCCTTGATCTGCAGGAGCGTGGTCCCTGACTGAACGGTCGTGCCGACCTCGGCGATGACACCAGTAATAGTGCCGGCTTTGTGTGCGGTGAGCGGCTGCTCCATCTTCATGGCCTCGAGTACGACGACCAGATCTCCTGCTGCAACAACGTCGCCATCAGCGACGGCCACCTTGACGATCGTGCCCTGCATGGGTGCTATGACGTCGTCACCAGACACTGCGGCCTTCGCCTTGGTCGTGGTCTTGCGCGGCTTCTTGCTCCCTGCTGTAGCGCCGCCGGACGATGCGGCGATGCCGCCGGGCAGGGTCACCTCAAGTCGGCGACCACCAACTTCGACGACGACGGTCTGACGATCGGACTCCAATACGTCGGCGGAGTCACCTGAGTAGGCCGGAATAGTGTTGTTGAACTCAGTCTCGATCCAGCGCGTGTGCACGCGGAACGGCGCATCCGTGAAGTCGGGATCTTCCACTACAACGCGATGGAAAGTCAGCGCAGTTGCGATGCCGTCAACCTCAAACTCGGCGAGTGCGCGACGGGAGCGCTCGATAGCTTCATTGCGGTCACGACCGGTCACAATGAGCTTGGCAAGCAGTGAGTCGAAATTTCCGCCGATGACATCACCCGTGCGGAAGCCTGTGTCGACGCGCACGCCGGGACCACTGGGCAGGTTGAACGTCGTCAGCGATCCGGGGGCGGGGAGGAATCCGCGACCGGGATCCTCGCCGTTGATGCGGAATTCGATGGAGTGTCCACGAACCTCGGGGTCCGGGTAGTTGATCGTGCCGCCGTCTGCGATGCGGAACTGCTCGCGCACGAGATCGAATCCGGTGACTTCCTCGGACACGGGGTGCTCGACCTGAAGGCGCGTGTTGACTTCGAGGAACGAGATCGTGCCATCGGTGCCGATGAGGAACTCGCATGTGCCCGCGTTGACGTAACCCGCTTCACGCAAGATCGCCTTGGACGAGGAGTAGAGGCGCTCAAGTTGATCTTCAGTGAGGAACGGAGCGGGAGCCTCCTCAACGAGCTTTTGGTGACGACGCTGAAGTGAGCAGTCGCGCGTGGACACGACAACAACGTTGCCCTTCGCGTCAGCAAGACACTGAGTCTCCACGTGACGCGGGTGGTCGAGGTAACGCTCGACGAAACACTCTCCGCGTCCGAAGGCGGCAACTGCCTCGCGCACAGCGGAATCAAATAGCTCGGGGATCTCCTCAAGTGTGCGCGCAACCTTGAGGCCACGCCCGCCACCACCGAAGGCAGCCTTGATGGCGATCGGCAGACCGTGCTCCTTCGCGAACGCGATGATTTCGTCTGGGCCATTGACCGGATCGGCGGTGCCGGGTACCTGGGGGGCACCCGCTCGCTGCGCGATGTGCCGGGCAGAGACCTTGTCACCGAGTGAGCGGATCGCATCGGGCGATGGCCCGATCCACGTCAGACCGGCATCTATAACGGCCTGCGCGAAGTCGGCGTTCTCCGAGAGGAAGCCGTAGCCGGGGTGTATTGCGTCGGCGCCTGAGCGCTGCGCGATCTCAATGATTTTCGGGATCGACAGGTAGCTTTCGGCCGCGGTGCTGCCGCCGAGGGCGTATGCCTCATCTGCCATCGTCACGTGGAGCGCGTCGCGGTCGGGATCGGCGTAGACCGCGATCGATCGCAGGCCAGAATCGCGGCAGGCACGGATGACTCGGACGGCGATCTCGCCACGATTGGCGATGAGGACGCTATGCATACTTAGAAGTCTAAGGACCCCGACTCGGGGCGTGAAAGGGTGTCCCCATGCGATCGCGTCCATTCGTCCTCGCCTCGGCCTCTCCAGCCCGACTGCGGCTCCTCCAGCAGGCCGGGGTGGACCCACACGTCATCGTCAGTGGAGTCGATGAGGAGGCCGTAGCGGCCGGGCTCGGGCCCCGAGAGACAGCCGAGGTGCTCGCCCTGGCTAAGGCTGAGGCAGTTGCCCAGGGCCAACTCCCGGTGGCAGCTCTGGTTCTTGGATGTGATTCGGTATTTGAGTTCGAGCAGGTAGGGCTTGGCAAGCCGCGGACCCCCGAAGAGGCGCTCGCGCGCGGGGTCGCTATGAGCGGCCGCTCGGGCACCCTCTGGACTGGCCACACGCTCATCGACTCCGCCGCTGGTGTGACCGTCAGCGAGGTCGTGGGCACGACTGTGCACTTCGCTGAATTCAGTACCGCGGAGATGCAGGCCTATGTCGCGACCGGTGAGCCCATGCAGGTCGCTGGTGGATTCACACTCGATGGACTTGGTGCCGCGTTGGTGCTGGGCGTTGATGGCGACCCGGGCAACGTCATCGGTGTTTCTGTGCCGTGCGTGCGACGACTCGTCAAGCAACTAGGCCTGGAGTGGTATTCCTAGTCCTCGGCCTCGAGCTTGCGTTCACGCTTCTTATCGCGCTTGCGTTCCCACTCCTGTAGATCCTCAAATAGGTCGCGCAATTCACCACGCACGTAGTCACGCGTGGTGACTTCGCCGAGTGCGCTCCGTAGCGCTGCAATTTCGCGCGCAAGATATTCAGTGTCGGCGATGAGTCGCTCCGTGCGCAGACGATCGTCGGCGTACTGCACTCGGTCGCGATCGGCCTGACGATTTTGTGCAAGCAAAATCAGCGGTGCGGCGTACGACGCCTGCAAGGACAGCATGAGGGTAAGGAAGATGAACGGGAACGGATCAGGGCGCAGATTATCTGGCGCCAACGTGTTCCAGAGCACCCACAAAATAATGGCGACAGTCATCCACGCGATGAATCCCCACGACCCGATGCGACGAGCAACACGCTCCGACAAAGCGCCGAAACGATCCGAATCAATTGCGGGGCGCACGCGACGTCCGCGCTCCTTGGGCTGATCAAGCCCGCTACGACGACTAGTAGCCATCAGTCACCCCCGCACCGCGGGAAGTCGTATCACGCCAATCCTCAGGAAGCATGTGGTCGATCAAGTCGTCGACCGTGACGACGCCGAGCAAGTGATCACCTTCGTCAACGACAGGAATCGCCACGAGGTTGTAGGTCGCGAAGTAGCGCGTGACCTCAGCAATCGGAGTGAGCGGACCTATTGGCTCAAGATCCGACTCAACAATTGCGGACACCAGGGTGCCAGGTGGTTCGCGAAGGAGACGCTGGAAATGCGTGGTCCCGAGGTAGCGGCCAGTCGGCGTCTCAAGGGGTGGGCGTGCGACATAGACCTGTGCGGCAAGCGAGGGCGAAAGATCAGCGCTGCGCACTCGTGCGAGTGCTTCAGCGACTGTGGCGTCAGGGGAGAGGACAACAGGCTCCGTTGTCATCATGCCGCCGGCGGTGTAGTCGCCATAGCTGAGCAGGCGACGAATGTCGTCGGCCTCTTCGGGCTCCATGCGCTCGAGCAGATCAGCTGCAGTGGCAGGGGGAAGTTCGGAGATGAGGTCAGCGGCGTCGTCGGGGTCCATCTCCTCGAGAACGTCGGCAGCTCGCTCAACTTCGAGCATCTGCAGAATTTCAACTCGGTCATCTACGGGAAGTTCCTCGAGCACGTCAGCGAGACGCTCGTCGTCAAGGCCGCGCGCGACTTCGAGGCGCCGCTTGGGTGTGAGGTCATGGAGTGCATTGGCGAGGTCAGCCGCGCGCATCTTGTCGAGCGTGGCGAGGAGGTTCTCGATGCCCTGATCTCGCTCAATCAGATTAAGACCGTTGACCTCGTTCCAGTCGATGACGGTCGATTCACCTCGGCGACGCAGGCCAGTGCCGCTGCGACGTACGAACAATTCGCTCACGAGCCAATCGCGGCTGCGGTCCTGCTCGATGCTGACGTCCATGATCGTGACCGCATCTCCGCCATCAACGAGGTCGACACGGCGATCGAATAGCTCAGACATAACGAGCGTCTCACTGGAACGCTGCTCGAATCGGCGCATGTTCAGCGTGCCCGTGAGGATGACTTGGCTGGCATCGATGGAGGTGACTCGGGTCATGGGGACGAAGATCCGCCGCCGGCCCGAGACTTCCAAAACAAGCCCCAAAGCGCGCGGCGGCTGGTGCCCGCCGCGGAGCATGACGACGACATCGCGGACGCGGCCGACCTGATCGCCGTTGGGCTCGAAAGCCCCCACGCCCGCCAATCGTGCGAGGAAGACCCTCGTTCCGGCTGCGTTCGTCACATGAGGAGGGTATCGCTGAAATGGACCTGCATCCGCTTTGATGGGGCGGTGGAGCGGCAATCGAGGGCCTCGCAGGTTCCTGCGCTGATGGGCATGCCCTCTGGGCGCGACCTCGGATTGCTGGCCGTCGCCGTCATTGCCATCTCCACATCGGGTCCGATAATCGCGGTCACCTTGGCCCCGGCTCTGGCTATTGCCTTCTGGCGAAGCTTGCTCGGGGCTGGGTTGACGGCGCCTTGGGTGCTCATTCGTCACCGTCGAGAGCTTCTCCACCTTTCGCGTCGAGAGTGGTTGCTCGCTGGCGCTGCAGGCCTTCTGCTTGGGGCGCATTTCGCCACGTGGGTGCCTTCGCTGCGGTTCACCTCTGTGGCTGCATCCACGGCACTAGTGGCTACTCAGCCCGTCTGGGCTGCTCTCATCGCCCGAGCGCGAGGGCAGCGGGTGCCGCGTCAGGCGTGGGTCGGGATCGGGATAGCGCTCGCGGGAGTGCTCGTGTTGACCGGTGTGGACTTCGCGCTCGATCCGCGTTCGCTTATTGGTGACGGGCTGGCGCTGGCCGGTGCCGTCTTGGCAGCGGCATACGTCAGCGTCGGCGCGGAAGTGCGCCAATCCGTATCGACTCCCACTTATACGTTCGTGTGTTACGCCGTCGCTGCTATTCCCCTGCTCGTGCTGTGCCTTGCGCTCGGCCAAGATTTGGGTGGTTATCCGGCTTCGGCGTGGTGGTGGATTCTCGCGTTGACCCTGGGCGCACAACTGCTCGGACATACGGTGGTCAATCGCGTGCTGGCCACCACTTCAGCCACGGTTGTTTCCCTCGCCATCCTCTTCGAGATGCCGGGCTCGACGGCAATCGCGGCGATTTGGCTCGGGCAGGTTCCACCGTGGGGAGTGCTTCCCGCAGTCGCATTGCTCGCGGTAGGACTCGTACTCGTCATTCGCTCAGGTGACCGGCACACACCGAGCGAAAGCCCACCCATTTAGCAGGGCGCAACCCACTCGCTAAGCGGCAGTGCACCTTTTGCCATCAGCGGGGAGTTTGCCCTTGACGAAGAAGCGTGTGAGTGTGTTGTTCACGCAGTCGTCGCCCTTCGTGGAGGCACCGTGCCCGTCACCGTCCCAGATAAGAACTCGACTCCCGGGGAGTTTTTCTTGCATGGCGTAGGTCCCCGGTAGCGGAGTATTCGGGTCGTGCGTGCCACCCACAAGAAGGATTGGTGGCGCTCCGCTGAAGGGCAGATCCCCGGGAGCCTGCGGGTCCCGCGCTGGCCACCACCCGCAGCCGATGGAACCCCAACCCATGCTGAAGGCAAAAGTCGGTGCTGCGGTTTGCCAAGCTCGGATGCGCTTCAGGGCGAGCGCTTGTGATCCAGGAGATGGCCGGTCGAAGCAGTTGATGGCCGTGTTTGCGGAGATCAGGTTGATGTTTATGGCTGCCTTCACCGCCGAGCGGATGCCTTGTAGGTCCGTGCCGTCGTGGGTCTTCATCGCTATCGCTACAAGGTCGACAACCGGCCAGCCATCTCGGCCCTGCGCCAAGACCAGTTGAACTAACTGAATGGTTTCTTGGTAGCCCAGATCAGTTCCACCTGTGACAGGCATCGGGGTGGTGTTGACCTTGCGGAGTTTGCGCGTGAATGACGCGACAACCTGCTTGCCGTCGCCGCCGAATGGGCACTGGGTTGTGGTGGCGCAGTTGTCTGCCCATCTTTGGAGGCTGTCCTGGAACCCGCTGGCTTGCGCCTTCCCCAACTCGCTCATC
>WLOK01000105.1 GCA_009699315.1 Actinomycetota bacterium | reverse complement strand
TCGAACTCCTCGCCAGCAAGGTTCAATCGTGGCCACAATCCTTGAGCCACCCTTCACCGGAGCATGCGCAGTGGCGTGAACGGCTGGCGCAACTTCTTGAGCGAGATCCGGGTCTCTATGTCGTGGGGCCGGGAATCAGCGGGAATGGCATTGCCGGGGCGGTGGCCTCGGTTGCCGACGTAATCTCTAGGTGGGAGACAATGTGACCATGTCTGAGTCCCCGAAAGTTCGCGCAGTCGAGATCAACGACACCATTCGCTACACCCTCTGGTCGGTATTTAGCCAAGGAGATGCGCTATCGGTGCCTTCGGAGGCGGCCGAACGTGAATTGGCAGCTCTCGTTGCGAAATGGGCGAGTCGCGACATTACGCTCCGCGGGTTCTATGACGTATCCGGATTGCGTGCCGACGCAGACATCATGTTGTGGATTCATGCGGTTGATGCGGCAGTCTTGCAGGAGGCCATCCGTGAGTTCCGCGCTACAGCGGTGGGTTCGGCGCTCGTCCCTGTGTGGTCCGGCATGGGACTTCATCGCCCCGCAGAGTTCAACAAGGGGCATGTTCCCGAGTTCATGACGGGTGCAGCTGCGCAGGATTGGATTTGTGTGTATCCGTTCGTACGCTCTTATGAGTGGTATCTCTTGCCTGAAGAGGAGCGTCGCGCGATGCTCGTCGAGCACGGGACGATGGGGCGTGAATGGGACATGGTGCGATCCAACACCGTGGCCGCATTTGCACTCGGTGATTACGAATGGATCTTGGCTCTCGAGTCACCGACGTTGCATGACATCGTCGATCTGATGCGCCATCTGCGCTATTCGAGCGCTCGTCGTCATGTCCGTGAGGAAGTGCCGTTCTTCACTGGCCGACTTGTCGACGTCGCGGGTGCAGTGAACATTCTCGTATGACCCACGACGCGATTCTTCTCATCTCCTTCGGTGGCCCTGAAGGACCAGATGATGTGATGCCGTTCCTTGAGAACGTCACACGTGGCAGAGGCATCCCGCGTGAACGTCTCGAAGCTGTTGCGCATCATTACTACGCACTGGGTGGAGTTAGTCCGATCAATGCACAGAATCGTGAGTTGATATCTGCTCTCCGCGATGAACTCGCCAGTCTTGATGTAGATCTGCCCATCTACTGGGGTAACCGGAATTGGCAACCGATGTTGGCTGACACGTTGCGGGAGATTGCGGCGGCGGGGCATCGCCGGGTGCTTGGCCTGACAACAAGTGCCTATTCGTCGTACAGCGGTTGTCGGCAGTATCAGGAAAATCTCAAGGACGCACTAGCCGAGACCGGTCTGACCGACACATTAAGCATTGACCTGATTGGCCAGTACTTCGAACTCCCGGGCTTTGTATCGCCGGTTGCAGACGCAGTCGTGTCTGCGGTACGTGAGCTAACTGGTCCAGTACGCATCTTGTTTACCACGCACTCGATCCCGACGGCGATGGGAGAGACCTCGGGTCCGCCAAACGCGAGAGGCGCGTACGTACGCCAGCACGAGACAGTTGCTGCCGCAGTGATGGAACAGGTGCGTGATGTGTTGGGTGAAGAACTCACTTCCGCGCTTGTGTTCCAGTCTCGAAGCGGCCCCCCGCAGGTGCCCTGGCTAGAACCCGACATCAACGATGCGATCACATCGGCTGCGGCTGAAGTGGTGGCGGGAGTTGTAGTCGTGCCGATTGGGTTCATCAGCGACCACGTCGAAGTTATCTGGGACCTCGATCACGAGGCAGCGGACACTGCGGAGTCGTTGGGTGTGGGTTTCCGGCGTGTCCCGACCGTCGGCATTGACCCGAGATTCGTCGGTGACCTGGCCGCGAAGGTTTCCGCATCGCTGCGGTCGGGGTCAGGCAAGGTGTGCCCGGGGGACTGCTGCCCCAATCCTCGCCCGCGACCCTGACGTCTGACACTCTTTGCCCATGAGCATCGAGACCAAGACACCCACTCCTGCAAAGACTCCCCGCGCCCGTGGTGCGATCTGGCTCGCAGTCATTGTGGCTATTGGCTGGCTCATCATCGGCTCCGCAGTTGGACCGCTCGCCGGCAAGTTGAGCGAAGTGCAGAAGAACGACAACGCATCGTTCTTACCGGCCTCCGCAGAGTCCACGGTCGTCTCGGACGAGCAGCAGAAGTTCATCGAAAATGCTGCCTTCCCGCTCCTGATAGTCGTAAGTAGCCCAGATGGTCAGGTGTTGACGCCAGCTCAAACTTCACAGGCTAACGCGTTTGCCAAGGCGATCCCGAGTCTTCCCGTTGAGGGCGGAGGCTTGGTCAGCGAATACCTCGACCCGGCTCCGATCGTTCCCATCCCGTCTGAGGATGGCAAGGCGGTACTCATCAATGTCTCCATTGATGCGGATAAAGGCGGCGAGCGCCTCAGCAATGGCGAACTTGTCTTTGCCGGCGTGACCTACGCGGTGCGCGACTCTGTAGGCGACTACCCGGATCTTGTTATCAATGCCACGGGTCCCGCGGGCATCTTCGCTGACTTAGTGAAGGTATTCGGCGCAATTGATACAACTCTGCTGCTCGCAACCGCGATTGTTGTCGCAGTAATTCTAATTTTCGTCTATCGCAGCCCGTTCCTTTGGCTGATCCCACTGGTCTCTGCTGGGTGGGCGCTCGCCGTGGCTAGTGCGGTTGTGTACTTCCTTGCTAAGAACGACATTCTCGTACTCAATGGGCAGAGTCAAGGCATTCTCACAGTCCTCGTTTTTGGCGCGGGTACGGACTATGCGCTGCTATTGGTGGCGCGATATCGCGAGGAACTGCATCACCATGAGGTGCACACTCAGGCGATTAAGGCTGCATGGCGCGGTGTTCTTGAGCCGATTGTGGCAAGCGCCGCGACGGTCTGTATTGGCCTCATGTGCCTGCTCATAAGCGAGTTGAACTCCAACCGTTCCTTGGGTCCGGTTGGTGCCGCAGGCATTGTCGCGGCGTTAGTAGTAATGCTGACGTTCCTCCCAGCGCTTCTTGCCATCCCCAGCGTCGTGTTGCCGATTCTGGCCTTACTCGTTCCGGTCATCGTCGGCTTCGTCATCACGCGATTTGTCGACATGTCGTTTAGCCCGTTCCTCGCCGTCGGTGCGCTGCTTGCGGTGATCACGATCGTGTGTTGGATCGTCTTTGGAATTCTGCGCATTGTGCGACCGACCTGGGGACCTTTCTCACGCACTCGCTTTCCCGCGGGCCGGTGGGCTTTCTGGCCGAAGGTGCCGCGTAGCGGCGTTACCGACGAGAGACTCTCGGGAGTGTGGGCGAAACTTGCCAACGGTGTGAGCCGTCGCCCACGTTTCGTGTGGGTCGTAACCGCGGTTGTCATGGTGATCTTCGCGTGCTTTACGTTCACGTTGAAGGCCAGCGGGCTTACGACAACCGAATCCTTCGTCAATGAGACTGACTCGGTGATCGGCCAAGAGCAGTTGACTCAGCACTTCCCGGGTGGCCTCGGCACTCCTGCCTACATCGTCACCAATGCTGACGAGCTTGCTGCCGTCACAGCAGCGGTGAAGAGCACGCCGGGCATCGCAGGGGTCATACCATTTACTGGCACGGCACAGAACGGTCCACCCGATCCCAACGCTCAACCTAAGGTCGTCGACGGACGCGCTCTCTTGGTCGCGACTTTGAGTGATGCTGCTGATGGGCCTGAGGCGGAGCAGACGATCGTGACATTGCGCGAAAATGTGCACGCTGTTCCGGGTGCAGATGCTTTGGTTGGGGGGCAGACTGCCGCGCAGCTAGATGTAGATCAGGCTTCTCTGCGGGACCGCAACATCATTATCCCGTTAGTACTCATCGTCATCTTTGTGATCTTGCTCCTTTTGCTGCGATCAATTGTTGCCCCGGTACTCCTCATCATCACAGTGGTGCTGTCTTTTTTTGCGACCCTGGGCGTCTGCGCATTGTTGTTCAATCACGTATTCAACTACCCCGGTGCAGATACGTCATTCCCGCTATTTGCCTTTGTCTTTCTCGTGGCGCTAGGCGTGGACTACAACATCTTCCTTATGACTCGAGTTCGAGAAGAGTCCACCAAACTAGGTACCCGACCTGGAATTCTCAAGGGCTTGACCGTTACGGGCGGTGTGATTACGTCCGCGGGCATCATTCTCGCGGCTACATTCCTCGTTTTGGGTGTGCTGCCGCTTGTGCCACTTCGAGAGGTTGGCATTGCGGTCGCCATCGGAGTCTTGCTCGATACTTTTGTCATTCGATCTACTCTCGTCCCAGCGCTGGCATTCGATATCGGGCGCAAAATATGGTGGCCGGGCAAATTGTCAAAGGCGCCTGAAATACCGATGTCTGAGAAGGTGGCTGTCCCGGAGTCTTAGCGTCCGGTGAGAGAGAAAGGACTCGCATGGAAGAGGACCAGCCCGAAGGACCGACTGACACAGAGCGAGGCGTGGTAGCACCCGCACTTCGTGGACTCGCTCGGCGCATGGGGATACAGCGGGCGGAGCAGCGCCGTGGCTATCGTGGCCTGCTGGGCACCTATGTGCTCGTCAACTGCGTCATAGCGATGGTTATCTTGTCGACCGCTGCGTTGTTGACGAATGAGCCTTTTATCTTTCCCTCGCTTGGACCGACGGCCTTTATTCTCTTCTTCGCATCCATGAGCGTGCAAGCCGCTCCCAAGAATGTCTTCTGTGGGCAACTTATTGGACTGGTATGCGGTGTTGTGGGGCTCGCCATCTTCGGCTTGATGGGTGTTGCTTCGGACTTTGATGTTGCGACATGGTCAAGGACCGGAGCCGTGGCCGTTGCGCTGGGACTCTCTGCCGCGTTAATGGTGTGGCTCAACATTCCGCATGCACCGGCTGCAGCAACAGCGATGATCGTCGCACTCGGTGTCATCGAGACGTCAATGCATCTACTCGTATTCATGGTGGCCGTGGTTCTATTGATTGCACAGGCCCACATCGTCAATCGGCTAGCTGGTCTCCCCTATCCGTGGTGGATTCCAAGCAAGGGTTCTGTCGTCACAGACAAGGACTGATGTAGGTCACTTTATCGGGCGACGAATGCGACTGCGTTTGGTACGGGACGTCGAGGGGTTTTCTTAGGCAGGTCAATCCGACGGAAAGCACCGTTGCGTTTGGCCACGAGAATTGTTGAGCCTCCGCCGTCCAAGTTGACTGCGTTTGTGGCCCCCATTGCCTTAAGCCACGTGGTCATCTCATTGATGGTGGCTCCGCCCACGCGGTAGCCGCCCCAGGTGTCCGGGCGACCTGACGTGGACACCAGCATGAAGATGCGACCGGTGTCGTCCCAACCCAGCAAAGTGCGAGGCCGATAAGTCTCCGCCGCCCAAGTGCATGAGGCGTGGATGACTCCGTCTTGGAGGACGTAACTTCCGTGGCCCAATGCCTCAGTAAACGTTGCGCCTGACTGCGTCTTCAAGGACAAGTCCAACGTTGCGGTGTCTCCTACATGAATTGCACGGGCCCGTCGGGCGATCTTGCCCGGAAGTTGAATTACTGTGCTCCCGACAGGTACTGCCGCGCTAGATCCGTTGCGTGAGACCGACGTGATCTTGCCGTTTGAGTAGACAACCGTTGCAGCACCTTTAGGAACGGCGCCACGCGCCCAGTTGGCGTCAAACGCGTCGGCTTCCGTGCCGGTGACGTTGTGATAGTTAAGTGCACCAATCGGAACGGTGACGGTGCCGACGACGAGGGAGCCCTCAAGTTTCGCGAAGGTTGAGTTCATGCCGTATACGGTTTTTGGTCGGTCGCTAGTGCCGTCAGTGGGTGTGACGGAGACGGTGGCCACCATGCCTGGTGCAACATGAGCGATGTTTGCAGCCAGTGACTTAGGAACGAGTAGAACTTTTCCGGCGGCAGTGCGTGGGGCTCGCACTGCTGCCCCCGAACTCACGGTTGCCACGACACCTCGACGGATAGTGATAGCGGTTGTTCCGGTTGGCAAGGTGGCACCCACGGACCAACGCCGGTCGTACAACGCGCCAGAGTTGCGTGGAACGGTCCTCGCATTGATGGTCCGCACTGGCACCGAGTAGCGACCGAGCTTTACCGTTCCGGTGACCTTCTGAATCTCGTCGGGGGGGAGCACCGTTTTTGTTTGCCCGACGACGAGCGCCCTTGTGTATGGGGCGTACAGCAACTTGCCGTCTTGAACTACGGGGCCGCGGGGTGAATTGTCGCCGGTGTCGAACATGTCGAAGAAGTCGCCATTGATCAAGGCGACGGGTTCAGGCGAACCAGATTGATCCGCGAGTTTGAGTGGGTCAGTGGCCCCGGGGAAACTATTGGACCGCACATCGAGAACCGTGGTTGCCAGATTGGCTTTGACGAGTGATACCTGTAACTCGCGGGTGCCCCACCAACTTGACGAGGCCACCGGATCGGACCAGACAGTCAATGACGTTCCCGAGGCGATAT
>WLOK01000104.1 GCA_009699315.1 Actinomycetota bacterium | reverse complement strand
CTCGATCGAAGACCGTACGACAACGCAGTAGCGGGTTCCCCATGTCTCACAAAGGAGAACCCCATGGAGGGATCTGAGATCACCACGACCGAAGCTGTGCTCGACAACGGCCGCTTTGGCACCCGCACCATCCGTTTCGAAACTGGTCGGCTTGCTCTTCAGGCCGGCGGATCTGTTGTCGCGTACCTCGACGACCAGACCATGTTGCTCAGCACGACGACTGCATCCAAGCAGCCCAAAGAGCATTTCGACTTTTTCCCGCTTACGGTCGATGTCGAAGAGCGCATGTATGCCGCCGGACGCATCCCTGGTTCGTTCTTCCGCCGCGAGGGACGTCCCAGCGAGGATGCCATCCTGACCTGTCGCCTTATTGACCGGCCGCTGCGCCCGTCCTTCGTGAGCGGCCTGCGCAATGAGGTTCAGGTCGTTGTGACCGTCCTCTCGCTCAACCCAAATCACCTCTACGACGTCCTCGCGATCAATGCTGCTTCGGCGTCCACTCAGCTTGCAGGCCTTCCGTTCTCCGGCCCCATCGGTGGAGTCCGTGTGGCACTCATTGACGGCCAATGGGTCGCATTCCCGACGCACACGGAGTTGGAAAAGGCTGTGTTCGACATGGTCGTCGCCGGTCGCGTGGTCGGTGACGATGTCGCGATCATGATGGTCGAGGCTGAGGCCACATCCGCCACGATTGACCTCGTGTTCTCCGGTGCAAAGGCGCCGACGGAAGAGATCGTTGCTGAAGGTCTCGAAGCAGCGAAGAAGTTCATTGCCGCCCTTTGCGAAGCCCAGGTCCGCTTGGCTGCAACTGCCGCTAAGGAAACCGCGCACTACCCGCGATTCCTTGATTACGGTGATGACGTCAAAGACGCAGTGGCTGCGGCAACATCTGCTGACGTCGCCAAGGCTCTCACCATCGTCTCGAAGGCTGAGCGCGAAGACGCGCTCGATGCCATCAAGGCATCTGTTCTCGCGCAAATCGGCCCGAAGTTCGAGGGTCGCGAGAAGGAGATTGGTGCTGCTCTTCGTAGCGTGACCAAGGAACAGGTTCGTCAGCGTGTGTTGCGCGATAAAATCCGCATCGACGGCCGAGGACTTACTGACATTCGCACGCTCAGTGCAGAGGTCGAGATCATTCCTCGTGCTCACGGTTCGGCGCTGTTTGAGCGTGGCGAGACGCAGATCATGGGTGTGACAACGCTTGACATGCTCAAGATGGAGCAGCAGCTCGACACGTTGTCTCCCGAGACTCGCAAGCGCTACATGCACAACTACAACTTCCCGCCGTACTCCACTGGCGAGACTGGTCGCGTGGGTTCACCCAAGCGACGCGAGATCGGTCATGGTGCGCTCGCTGAGCGTGCGCTTGTGCCTGTGTTGCCGTCGCGCGAGGAGTTCCCTTACGCGATTCGTCAGGTGTCCGAGGCTCTCGGTTCCAATGGGTCGACGTCGATGGGTTCTGTGTGTGCGTCCACCATGTCGCTTCTCAATGCGGGCGTGCCACTTCGCGCACCCGTTGCGGGCATAGCGATGGGTCTCATCTCCGGAGAGGTAGATGGCAAGACTGAATACGTTGCCATCACCGACATCCTCGGTGCTGAGGACGCGTTTGGCGACATGGACTTTAAGGTCGCTGGCACGCGTGAATTTGTGACAGCGCTGCAGCTCGACACCAAGCTCGATGGCATTCCCGCCTCGGTGCTGGCTGGCGCGCTGACGCAGGCACGTGACGCACGTATGACGATTCTCGACGTGATGGCGGAAGCCATTGACGAGCCCGATGAGATGTCGCAGTTTGCGCCGCGCATTATCACCGTGCACATCCCAGTCGACAAGATCGGCGAGGTGATCGGGCCAAAGGGCAAGATCATCAACCAGATCCAGGAAGAGACTGGCGCCAACATCTCGATCGAAGACGACGGCACAATCTTCATTGGTGCGACCGATGCGGCAGCTGCAGAGGCTGCTCGTACGGCCATCAATCAGATCGCGAACCCGACAATGCCTGAGGTGGGCGAGCGTTACCTGGGCACGGTCGTAAAGACCACAACCTTCGGCGCGTTCATTTCGCTCGTTCCCGGTCGCGACGGCTTGTTGCACATCTCAGAGATCAAGAAGCTGGCTCCAGACAAGAAGCGCATCGACAACGTGGAAGACGTGCTAAAGGTTGGTCAGAAGGTGCAGGTCGAAATCAAGGAGATCGACCCGCGCGGCAAGCTTTCACTCGCGCCCGTACTTGAAGATGGCGCCGAGCAGGCGGCAGGGGAGTAGTACTGAACGCCGCACGCATCGTCAACGCGCAGGAGCAGCCCGTCGGTTCGACGCGGCTGCTTCTGCGTGAACGCGACGGTGCAGTGATTCGTCGGACCGTACTGCCGGGTGGCTTGCGCGTGATAAGTGAGCAAGTGCCGGGTGTGCGTTCTGTTGCTTTTGGCGTGTGGGTAGGTGTGGGTTCGCGTGACGAAACGAAGACGCAGACGGGATCTGCGCACTATTTAGAACACCTGCTTTTCAAGGGCACTCGGCGCCGTACGGCTTGGGAAATCTCCTCTGTCATGGACGCCGTGGGTGGGGAAATGAATGCCTTCACTACGAAGGAGTACACCTGCTTTTACGCCCGAGTTCTTGCTGAGGATCTACCACTTGCTGTTGATGTTGTGTGCGACGTCGTGACTGATGGACTTTTGGATCGCGAGGATGTCGAGAACGAACGAGGCGTCATTCTCGAAGAAATCGCGATGAATGACGACGACCCCAGCGACGGCGTGCACGATCTTGCGGCGGCGCAGGTGTTCGGTGATCACGGGCTTGGCCGTCCAATTCTTGGTACCGAGACCACAATCAATTCTCTGACCCGCGATTCGATCGCTTCCTTCTACCGGCGGCGTTACCGGCCAGAGTCCATGGTTATTGCCGCAGCAGGGCGAGTAGATCACGCCGCGTTAGTCCGATCGGTCAAAAGGGCTTTTGCCGGTCGTCTTGATTCTGAAGCTCTTCCGGTGCTGCCACGTCGTGGTAAGCCCATCCGGCTCAAGGGGCTTGGAGAGGCGCGAGTGGCAACGCGGCAGACTGAGCAGGCCCACATCGCCTTGACCCTTGGCGGCATCAGTAGGCATGACCCACGTCGATATGTTCTCGGGGTTCTCAACGCAGGGTTGGGCGGCGGCATGTCGAGCCGCTTGTTTCAAGAAGTCCGTGAGAAGCGTGGACTTGCGTATTCAGTGTTCTCATTCACCGGTTCCTATGCAGACACCGGCGTCTTAGGCGTATACGCCGGATGCCTTCCCGCTAAAGCAGACTCTGTTATTGATCTATGCCGATCCACCCTGCAAGAGGTCGCCGAGTTTGGACTTGGTGATGCAGAACTCGCGCGCGCCAAAGGCCAATTGCGTGGCTCCATGGTCTTGGGGCAGGAGGACACTGGCGCTCGGATGAGTCACATTGGCAAAGCCGAACTTCTCTATGGCGATATGCCTGGCCTTGACGATGTCCTGACGGGCATCGACCTAGTCACGCGCGAAGACGTGCGCAGCCTCGCGCAGGAACTCCTGCTTCAGGCGCCGGCGCTGTCCGTGGTCGGTCCATTCGACCCTAATCATGTGTTCACGGCCGTTCCGCCCGGTGTTTCGCCGGTCGGAGTGCCACCAACGGCCTAGGCCCTCGGTAGGGTCAGGGGCGATGGAGGGAGTGTCATGCGCGTAGGTGTGGTCGGCGCTCGTGGACGGATGGGACTAGCTGCTTCTGCCGCGGTTGCTGCTAGTTCCGATCTGGATCTTGTTGCACAGGTGGATATCGGCGATGGGCTTGAAGCGCTGGTCGATGCGGACGTCGACGTCGTCATCGACTTCACGCACCCTGACGCAGTGATGGCAACTCTTGACTACGTGATCTCACATGGCATCCACGCTGTAGTCGGCACTACGGGATTTACCGACGATCGTCTTTCGGCCCTTCGCGGTAAATTGGCGCAACACCCCGAGGCGGGTGTGCTCATTGCCCCGAATTTCAGTGTCGGTGCGATTTTGCTGATGAAGTTCGCTGTGCAGGCCGCCACCTATTTTGAGTCAGTCGAAATCATCGAGCTGCACCACCCGGACAAAGCCGATGCGCCTTCAGGGACCGCGCGCCATACGGCCGAGCTCATCGCTGCGGCGCGCACCGGAATGGTTGCTCCCGATGCGACAGTCACCGCGCTACCTGGGGCTCGTGGAGCTGATGTCGATGGCATCCCGGTGCACTCCGTAAGACTTCGTGGACTTCTTGCCCATGAAGAGGTTCTGCTCGGTGGGCCGGGCGAGGTCTTGACCCTGCGTCATGACTCATTAGATCGCTCGTCTTTCATGCCGGGAGTCCTACTTGGGGTTCGGCAAGTTGCCGCACACCCCGGACTTACCGTGGGGCTCGAGAACTTCCTGTGAAGTGGGACAGCATGAGCCAGCCTCTGGAGAATCCCCCGTTCTCTCCAGAGACTTAGGATCAGTTAACCATGTGATTGGCATCACATGGGGGAAGTTACTGGGGATGCCCTAGGTTCGTGACGAGCCGGACCTCTCGAATGGCCTCAGCGCCGGCGTCAAGATCGCGGTAGGCCGTATCCGGCCCCCAGCCAGCGTGCATGAAGAAGGACCGCCGTTTCTCTGCCGCCAGAGGCACCCACATGGCCAGATCCGTGAGCTGGGATTCGCGGGCCGTGTCCACGACGGCGGCGAGCAGCCGAGATCCGTGGCCCGCCCCGCGGTGGTCGGGGTCTACCTCGAGGGCGAGAAGCTCGCCTATTCCAGGTTGGGTGTCGGGGTCGCTACAGGGGCCCAATGCTGCGTACCCGATCACGACATTGCCGACGAGGGCGACGAGCAGTCGATGCCCACCCGGCTGCAAAAGCCCGCGAGCCCACTCCAGGGCGATGTCGGCTGGGTCCAGCGCGGCAAGTGCCTCAGCGGGTAGGACTTGGGCGAAGTCACTGGTCCAGGCCCGAATTTGGACACTGGCAAGTTCATCAAGGTCCGAAGTGCGGGCAAGTCGGACGCTCGTGTCAGCCATGTGACCAGTGTGACGGACGCGCACACTCAGGGTCCGCGGGCCACCCGATCCGTCTCGGTAGGGTCACTGGCATGGACGAGATCACCTTTCGCAGCGACGTGAGTGTCGAGCTAATTCGAGCGAGCGCGAGTGATGCCGATGTGGTCTGGTCCGCTCGCGTCTCGACCATGGGTGAACAGTCTTTAGAAGACGTCACTGCGGATCCTGAGCGATCGAAGGGGCTCATCAACTACCTCATGCGGGATCGCCATGGCACGCCTTTCGAACACAACTCCATGACGTTCTTCGTGAGCGCGCCGATCTTCGTCTTTCGCGAGTTCATGCGGCACCGAATCGCCTCGTACAACGAGGAGAGCGGTCGCTACCGCGAGTTGCGTCCAGTCTTCTATGTGCCTGCCCCAGAGCGTCGGCTTGTTCAGCAAGGCAAGCCAGGTGCGTATGTGTTCGTAGAGGGTACTGAGGATCAATACCAAGTCGTTGTAGCGGAGACTAAGCGCGCATGCACCGAGTCCTACGTGGCCTACCGTCGCATGCTCGATGCAGGGGTTGCTCGCGAGGTCGCTCGTGGCGTACTGCCCGTGGCTACCTACTCGTCGATGTACGTCACTATGAATGCTCGCGCGCTCATGAATTTCCTGTCGCTCCGGACCAAGCGTGAGGACAGTCATTTCCCTTCATATCCGCAGCGCGAAATCGAGATGGTCGCGGAGAAGATGGAGGACCTTTGGGCGGGGCTCATGCCACTGACTCACACGTCCTTCTGCGCCGCCGGACGCGTCGCGCCCTAGCCGCGATATCCTCCTCCCGTGCAGGTTACTTCCACCACCGCGCCCTTCGGGACGATGCTGACCGCGATGGTCACGCCGTTTAATGCGGACGGTTCGATGGACCTCGACGGAGCGGCTGCGCTCGCGACCTACCTCGTCGATCGCATGCGCAACACCGGGCTGGTGGTCAGCGGCACGACGGGTGAATCCCCGACGACTGCTGACGAAGAAAAGGTCGAGTTACTCCGAGTTGTAGTCGATGCGGTCGGGGACAGGGCGCACGTGGTGGCCGGAGTCGGTAACAACGACACGCTGCACACGGTGGAGATCGCGCGACAGGCGACGCAAGCTGGTGCAGATGCGCTCATGGTCGTCACTCCCTATTACAACCGACCGCCTCAAGAGGGCGTGGCGCAGCACTTCTTGACGATTGCCGATGCCACCGATCTCCCGATCATTACCTATGACATCCCCAAGCGCACTGGAACCGCCATCGAGACAGAGACATTGGTGCGCATCGCTAAGCATCCGCGCATCGTTGCCAATAAGGACGCGAAGGGCGATCTTGAAGCTGCTCAGTGGGTCATTCGGCGAACCGGTTTGCCGTGGTATTCAGGCGACGATGCGATGAATCTCCCGCTGTTATCCGTCGGAGCTGTGGGTGCCATTTCGGTCGCCGGACATTTCGTGGGAGACCGAATCGAGGCCGTGCG
>WLOK01000103.1 GCA_009699315.1 Actinomycetota bacterium | reverse complement strand
TCGCGCATCAGCGCCTCGAGGTCGGGCCACACCGCATAGGTGCGCTCGCACAGCACGTCTTCTTGCTCGTTGAGGACTTCGTACAAGATCGCGACGCCCTGATTGGGTGCGCCGACCTCGTAGGCGTCGGGGTACATCAGTGCCCAGCGAACGTTCATGGCGTCCCAGTCCTTGACGACCGCGTTGACCTCGCCGCCGACGTATTGCACCGGCTTGCTGACGAGTGGGAGCAACTCCTCCAGGCGCGAGAACACCGAGCCGGTGTTCGGGGTCATGGGACGAGAGTCGGTCGTGGGTGCAGACATGTTGAAGAGGATACCCGCGATGAAGCCCCCCGCTCCCCCACAAGCCCATCTACGCCTCGCCCTCGTGGATCCCCTCCCCCGAAGGGCTCCTCCCCCTTCGTTGCTGACTTGTGGCAATCGCCAGAGGCTCGTTGCTGACTTGTGGCAACTTTCGGAGCCCAAAAAGTTGCCACAAGTCAGCAACGGCGAAAATCTTGTTGCCACAAGTCAGCAACAAGTGGGAGCGCGGGCGGATCGAACTACGGTCAGGCGGCTGGAGCCTTTGAGGCTCTCTTCGACTCCCCGGGGATGTCTACGCCCCGGGAGTCAAGGGCTCGCAGAACTTTCTCCACAACTCTCGAAGGCCACCGAACATCATCTGCAGTGATCTCCACGACGTAAAACCCAATTTCGCGCAGACGAGTACGACGCGTCGCGTCCTTCGCTTGACGCAGCGGATCCCGGTGATGAGCACCGTCGTACTCGATCACGATCATCCACTCGTCGTAGACAAGATCTCCAATCGCGATGAACCCGCCGTGTTCGTCGAGAATCCTGACATTGGGACGAGGGATTGGCAGGCCTGCGTTGATGATGATTCCGCGCACTCGAGACTCTTGGGGAGATCCAGCTTGGGAGTCAATGAAGGGAAGAACTCTACGAGCGAACTTGAGGCCGGGCAGCCTCCGCATTCGCCTCACGACACTCGTTGCTTCCTCAATCGTCATCAGGCGTGCCCGCACCGCCGCGTCCCCAAGCGCCAATGCATCGGGAAGGCTCCACAATCTGGCGCAATCCGCAAAAGTGCGCGCCGGCGTTGTCAGAGTTCTTCCATCGAGAATCACAATCTCATCCGAATGGAGGATCCGCCGATACACATGACTGAAGTTTCGCTGCGGCTGCCAGGATCCAGGTGGAACTACAGCAACTACCTGTTCCATAGTGCGCCTATTCGGGACGGGAAGACCCCAAAGCCTCGCGGCCGTCACTTCGGCGAGCACCGCGGAGCGTGGCAGCGCCAGAATCGCAGCGTCGCAGCGAGCCTCAAAGGTGTCCTGATCCTTCGGGAGTCGTATCCCCCGAGTAGGCGCAACGTACGCGCGCTGACGGCGGATTGGCCGACCAGCTGCGTCTTGTGTACTTGAAGTGACAGCAAATGCGTGCATCCCAGCAGGATCACCTAAACCTGAACAAGCGATCACCTCCGAGCGCACAGCTGTGGATATTCCGATCGACCGCTTCCCCTACCTACGTTGTTGCTGACTTGTGGCAGTCGAATGATGCTTGTTGCTGACTTGTGGCAAATTTCGGAGCCCGAAAAGTTGCCACAAGTCAGCAACAAGGAAATGGGTGTTGCCACAAGTCAGCAACGACGAGGTTAGTTGTCGGAGTGAATTCGTACGTTCAACAACAGGCCGATGGCCAGCCACGTGGCGATCATCGAAGTGCCGCCGAAGGACACAAAGGGCAGGGGCACGCCCGTCACCGGCATGATGCCGAGGTTCATGCCGATGTTCTCGAACATCTGGAAGGCCAACCACGCCACGACTCCAGTCGCCACCAGACGCCCGAAAAGATCCTGCGCCTTCATGGCTACGCGGATGCCACGCCAGAGGATGACGGCCATCAGCACCAAAATCACCATGGCACCGATGAATCCGAGTTCCTCACCAGCGACGGAGAAAATGAAGTCGCTCTCATTGACCGGCACAAATCCGCCTTGGGTCTGCGTGCCTGAGAACAACCCCTGCCCCGAAACACCCCCGCCGCCGATTGCTATGGCGGCCTGATTGACCGCGTATGAGCCAGCCGACGCCTCGGCGCTTGGATCAACAAACGCAGTCAGCCGCTGGATTTGATAGTCCTTCAATAAGCCCAACGGGACCGCGAGCACACCCAACGTCACAGCACCCGCGAGCATCCCAGCAACCCAACGCGTTCGTGCGCCCGAGACGGCGACCATCGCAACGATGATCGTGCCCATAATGAGTACGGTCCCGGTGTCGTTCTGCAACAACACAATCACGAGCGGTACCGCAGCCACCAGCAAAGCAAAGAGAACATCTCGATCACGCGGCGCGCTCTCCGCATCGCGTTTCTCCGACAGCATCATCGCCAGCATCAAAATGATCGCGACTTTTGCGAACTCTGATGGCTGCAACGTGATGCCCAACGGCAACTTGAACCACCCGCGCGCTCCACCGATCGTGTAGCCCAAGGGCGAGAAGACCAGCAACAGTCCAAGCAGACTCACGCCATAGACGACCGGGGTGTACGCCCGCATCAAACGATGATCAATGCGCGAGACCAACAGAGCCAGAGCCAACCCAACCACGAGATAAATCACGTGCCGCTTGAGGAAATACAACGGATCTTCGGCGAGATCGGACCGGCCCGCCGACCACACCAGCACGCAGCCCAGCAGCGACGCACTCAACGAGGCGCCGATCAAGATCCAATCGAGTCGCTGCCAATACGCGCTGCGCTGACCCGAAGCCAGACTCATCTGCCGCCGCTTAAACATCGTGCGATATCCCTCAGTCACGTCGCACCACCGCCGGAATCAATCCTCCGAGACTGGTGGGCACCTCGCCGTTTTCGGGAGTCGCCGGAGTGCCGTCCGAAGCAAGGTGCGGCATTCCCATCGCGGGTTGGCCATCAGGGAAGACACTCCGCGTTGGGTCGACGGTTTGGCCCTTCACGCCAAAGAGCGCTTCCATGATGTTGCGCACACCCGGCGCGCTGGTGCCCGTTGCGGTTGAGCTCTGGGTGACCATCATGACCACGGCATAGCGCGGTGCATTGGCGGGCGCGTACGCCGCCATCCACGACGCCGTCTGGTCCTTGCCGGAGATCTGCGCCGAGCCAGTTTTTGCCGCGACCGGAATCTGCGCCAACGGGAACCCCTTGAAGGCGGACGCCGCGGTGCCATAAAGCGGCACACCCGGCAACGAGTTCTGTAGGAACGTGATGGCTCCCTGCGACACATCGACCTGACCACGTGAGACGGGAGCGAACTCCTTCACCACTTCTCCCGTCGCAGAGAGAATGCCTCGAGCAACCTGTGGCTGCCACAGCGTGCCGCCATTAGCGATCGCTGCATACGCCATGGCCAACTGCAACGGAGTTGTCGCGGTGTCACCCTGACCAATCGATGCGTTGACGGCGTCACCTTCGCGCCAGCGGAAACCGTCCTGACAATTCTCGACCGCCAAAGCGGTGAAGTAGTCGGCCTTCTTTGGATCAGTCAGGCGCACTTCCGGGTAGCCCGACGATGCATCGGCGCACCAGGTGTCTTTGTTCTGCTCCCAGTTCAGGCGCTTCGACAACGGGCTATGCACTCGGCCGGCTTGTTCAGCAGGTAGATCAATGCCGGACTCCGCACCGAGGCCAAACGCCTCAGCCGCGCGCGCGATCGGATCAATCGAATCGACTGGCGTGTCGTAGCCACCAAACGACTTCCAGATCGCGTCACCGAGTCCGTAGAACACCGTGTTGCACGACACTTCGAGGGCGCGGGCTAGCGAGATCTTGCCGTAGCCAATCGAGTAAGAGTTGCGGAAAACCTGCGGACCGATGCGGAATTCAGAAGGGCAGTTGTAGTTCCTGGTCGTCGAGAAGCCCTGATCGATAGCAGCAGCAGTGGTGAACACCTTGTACGTGGATCCTGGCGGCAACGCGCCCTGCCAGGCGTTGGAGCTCAACCCCTTCGAATCCATCAACTGCTGGAAATCGGTCGTAGAGATGCCGCCCACCCAAATAGTGGGGTCATACGTCGGATAACTCGCCATCGCCAGCACGTGGCCGTTAGTGGTGTCAACGACCACGGCAGCGCCCGACTCACCGACACCGCCCTGCGCACGCACTCGTTCAATGGCAGCCCGCAACTCGCGCTCAACGACGGCTTGAAGCGGCGCGTCAATATTGGTGACGACGTAGTTACCTGCCTGCGGCGGGCTCTTTTCAGCCGATCCCACCACGTGACCACCCTGGTCGACATTGACCGTCGTCACTCCAGGGATTCCACGCAATTCGGTGTCGTACTGCGCTTCAAGGCCGCTGCGTCCCACCAGATCAGTAGCACGCAAGCGCGAGATGTCCGTGGAGTCTCCTTGCGCATCCAACTGCTCAGCCGTCACAGGACCGATGTAACCGAGTAGGTGTGCCGCGTTGGAGCCGTACGGCGTTGGATATTCGCGCACCGCCTGCAACTGCGCCGTGACTCCGGGGAATTCCGTACTGCGTTCGAGAATTTGCAAGGCAAGGCGATCGGGCACGTCTTTTGCAACGGGCACGGCTTCGTAGGGTGAACCGTTCCAGCACAACGGCAGCGGTGGCGCGCCTTCTGTGCCGCAGTTCAACAACCGACCCTGAATGTCATCGAGTGTGGTGCCGAGCGCGTCCGCCAGACTCTGCAACACAGCAGCACCGTCGTCGTCTTGCTTGCGCAGTGCCGCCCGGTCAACGGAGACGACCAACGAGACTCGGTTGGCCACGAGGGGCCGACCATCTTGATCGAGGATCAGTCCGCGCACCGCGGGGGTCACCAGATCGCGCGTGGAGTTATCGACCGCCTGAGCCTTGAAGGATTCACCCGCAATGAGCTGCAGGTAGACCAGGCGAGCGCCCAGCGTGCACAGCAGGGAGAAAACGAGGACGCCCAGGACGACTAGGCGCAGATTGGAACGGTCGCTCACGAGCCCGCTCCCTTATGCCTCACCGGTACACGGTACGACGTACCTGCCAGCCATGGCAGACCAGAAGCGACATGCACCCGGTTTAGATCCGCACCGGAGGCTGGCCGATGCGTGAGACCCGAAGTGTGAGCGGGATCACAAATGCGGCCAGAATGGCGCCGTAAGCAGCAGTGGTCACGAGCAGAACGCCCATATTTGCCCACTCGACTCGCGGGCTACCCACCAGCCCGAGCACGATGGCCGACACCAACAAGGTCGCCGCACAGGCCCCCGCGGCCAGACCGATGCTGGCCAGGGCTGAGCGCCCCCCTGGGTCAGAGGCCAGACCCACCAACAGCCCCGCCACGCACAAGACGAGAGCGGACACCCCAATAGGTGAATCAGCGGGCGGGGCAATATCGATCGCGAGACCGCCAAAGAACCCCGCGAGCGCGCCGGTGCGCGAGCCGAACGCCAGCGCGAGAGACACGACGATGACGGCCACGAGGTCAGGAGTCGCACCTGGCAACGGGATGCGAGCGAATAAGCACACCTCGAGGGTCACCCCCGCGAGGACAAACAACGCTACGAGCGCACCCTTGCGAATCATGAGGGGCTCGGTGAAGGCACTGGCGCGGCACCCGGCAACACCGAATCTCGCGGATCGACTCTCGGCGGCTCGGTGATTACGCCCACGAGATCGAGAGTCGACATGTCGACGTACGGACGCAGGATCGCGATGCGTGCGAGTTGTCCCGGCGCGCCTTTGACCTCGGTCACAACACCGATGGGCACGCCGGGCACATACGGGCGTCCGCCTTCTGACCCAAACGTGACCACAGCCGTGCCCACATCGACGGGGGCGAGTGGGTCGAGGATCTGCATCTGCAATTCATATTGAGCACCAGTGCCCGACACAATGCCGATCTCCTGCGACTGCGCGATGCGCCCACCAAGCGAAGTCGTTGCGTCGATCATCAACGCCACCGTCGCAGTGCCTTCACCTACGGACACCACGCGACCGACGAGCCCAGATCCATTGACGACTGTCATGTCGACACCGAGGCCGTCGCGCGAGCCCGCATCGATCGTGACGGTCCACGCGAAGTCCTGTGTCGGACCAATCGCGATGACCTGCGCAGGCACCATGCGGTACTGACCCGCAGCAGAGAGTTTGAGCAGGGCATCAAGTTCGGCCACGCGGGCGCGATCCTCCGCCGACGTTTCGACAAGCGCCTTGAGCTTTTCGTTTTCAGCCTCGAGCGCCTTCACGCGATCGACTGAGTCTCGCCACGTGCCTAGATCGCTGAAGAAGCCGCCGATGGGAGTGAAGATTGCAGACGCGCCTCGCTCCAGCGGGCCGAAGATCGCATTGCCGACTCCACGCAGTGGACCTCCGGAGTCTTCACGCACCGTGAGAACGATGAGCGTCACGCAGGTGAGTACGAGGACCGCGATGATGACGCGGAGCCGTCTGAAGCCCTTCATCCGCGCGTGACCCGGAGGTTAGTGCCGGGGCTCGGAGATGAGGACCTGCTGAAGCGCCTCGAACTCCTCCACACACTTGCCCGAGCC
>WLOK01000102.1 GCA_009699315.1 Actinomycetota bacterium | reverse complement strand
GTGAGCGGCAATCCTGCGACATCCTTTACGCGCGGTCCACCGAGCTCGACTGCTGTGCCATCTGCGAGAACAACTGTGAGTCCAAGAACATAATCAGTGGTCACGCCGTACTTCACACAACAAAGTCCGCCAGCGTTTGTGGCGATGTTCCCACCGATAGAGCAGATCTCCCAAGAAGAGGGATCTGGCGGATACCACAGTCCATGCTCCGCGACCGCGCGCTTGACTTCCGCATTGAGCAGTCCTGGTTCAACTGTTGCGGTACGGGTCTGCGGATCAACCTCGATCGCACGCATGCGCTCGGTCGATATGACAATGCACCCATCAATCGCGGTGGCACCACCAGATAGCCCGGTCCCCGCGCCGCGAGTGACGACGGAGATGTTGTGAGTCGCCGCGAACCGCACCACGGTCTGAACATCTGCCGTAGAGGTGACACGCGCAACGGCGAGTGGCGTACCTGCGCTGGGATCGTTCGCACGATCCCAGCGGTATCCAGCCATCCGGTCTTGATCGACGACGAGACAACCCTCAGGCAGTGTGTCAATCAGTTGCTGCAGGTTCACTAGTTACTCACGCACCGCTCGATTCTGTTTTGGAGCACTCAGCACACAGCGAGCGAACGGCAACCCTGGTTTAGGGGGATGAACTGGCGATTCGCATTGACATACATGATGTAAATCGGCAAATTCTCCCGATTGCCAGTGTCCGGATTGATAGTGATGGAACCGGTTGCGCCGTGGTAGCGAGTGACGTTAAGCAATTTAGCCATTACTGCACTCATCTCGGTCGAACCAGAGCTAGCGATCGCACGGAAGAGAATGTTTGCCGAGTCGTAGCTGAAGGCTCCCCAGACGCCGGGCGTTACGCCGAATGCCGCCTCGTAGGCATCGACGTACAGCGATGCACGTCCGATGGGCAATTGCGGCGCCTCAGGGATGCCGCTGAACACACATCGCCAAGACGCAGTCAGGCCGGCCTCGGTAATGAATGCAGCATCGACGTTTGCAAGCCCCATCAGGCAATTGACGATTCGACCGCGCTTTGACCGCGCCTCAATTAGTGCTTCAGCAATGAGTGCACCCTGTGGGTAGTAGGTGCTGATGTAAAGAAAGTCTGGCAAACGGCGAAGTGCCTTCTTGACCTCTGGGGCGTAGGACGACTTGCCCTCTTCAATGGTGATCGAGGAGTAGTGGATGCCAGCTTTCTTCAGCGCCTTACGCATGCGATCGGCCATGCTTGCCGTGTAGGCCGATGGGTCGACGAGCATCACTACATTCTCTGGTGCCGCGCTGAGGACGTACTCAATCTCTGTAGGCGAGATCTGGCTGTTTTTGGGTTGCACAGTGACGCCAAGGCCCGTGGTCGCGTCGGTCGAAGTCATCTGTACCGGAGTTATCCCAGCGTCGATGTAGGCCTGCAAGTTCACGAGTCCGACGGATGAGTTGTAGGGCCCAATGACCGCCACCGCTCCGGCAGCCTGTGCCCTTGCGACGGCATCGAGTGCGAGGTCGGGATTTGCCTGATCGTCAATGCGAACGAGTTTGATCGGTCGACCGCCAATGCCGCCAGCGGCGTTGGCTTGGCGTACGGCTAGGGCAACGCCACGCGCAATATCGCGCCCGTTATTGGCTTGCGCGCCACTTAGCGGAGCCTCAACCGCAATGACAATCGGCTGGACGTCTCCAGCTTGGGCGGCGGGCACGGCAGTGAGTGCGCCAGCAATGACGGGTAGGGAGATGGCCGCTATGGCAAGTGAACGCTTCATGGCGCTGAGATTACCGGGCGGACCGCGCCTGAGCCCGTTGGTGCCACACACTGACCATGAGTGGCGCGATAAGTATCAATGTCGCTGCGACAAGAACGAACGTAAAGAGAGCAAATGTGACACCAATGGGGCCAAATTGCTCCGCCTGACTCGTCAGCGCCCGGGGCATGTAGATGGATGCCCAGATGGTGAGGCCAAGTTGGCCGACAACGCCCACGATGGCCGTGGCCACAAGCAGCCCTTTCGAGAGGCTCGGAACGATGACGCGGATCGATAGATACATCCCGCCAAACCAGAGCAGGAGAAGTCCGAGCGAACCGAGGATGAGCGCCGAAATGCCGTATGCACGCGAGAGGTCACGCAGTTGTGAAGTAGAGACAATCAGAAGAGCCATCACGACAACCCACACGAGGCCCCGCCACATCTGCTTCCGAGGCAGCGGCGGCAGGTCAAAAATCGTGGCGTAAGTGGTGGCTAAGCGCCGGCCGAGAGACCAGGCGGAGAGTAGGGACAGGATTATGGCGAGCCAGGAGAGTGTCATCGTGTGCTCAGGTGCATTGAAAAGCCCCACAACCGCGTCGCGGGCTGCTCCCTCCAATCCGAATCGATCGCTAAGACTTATCGCAAGCCCGACCCCGTCTGACTGAAACACCGCTGAGATGAGCACGATAACAATCGGGAGAAGCGCGACGAATGCCTGTGCGGAGAGGACGAATGCCTTGTCGAGCATCTGCAATTCGAAGAACCGACGTATGACCGCGAATGGGTAACTGGCTAGGACCCAGTCCTTGACTCTCTCCACCACGAAGCAGACATTAGTAGCGCAAAGCCGCTGTTGGGGCGATATCGGTCGTGGGAGCATAGGAGGGTGAGTGTGAAGGACCGTCCCGTAGATGACCGACATCCGCTGAATGTCCTCATCGGAGGCTGGCGTGGCCTCATCGAGTCGGTTTTGCCACCTGTCTTGTTCGTCCTTACCTACTACGTCGCAGGTCGATACAGCGACCACGCGCTCTCGATCGCCATCGTCGTTGTTCTGCTCACTGCCGCTCTGCTCGCGATATTGCGGGTGATTCGCAAAGAGCGCCCGATCCGCATTCTTACGGTGGTGCTCGGTGTTGGTGTCGGCGCGATGTTTGCGGCCACAAGCGGCAATGCGGTCGATTACTTTTGGGCTGCAGTCCTAGGGAACGTGGCTACAGCTATCGCTTTCGCATTGTCGATTCTTTGGCGCTGGCCTCTGCTCGGCGTGATCGTTGGTCCGCTGATGGGCACTGGTCGACGCTGGCGCGAAGATCCTGACCTATTGAAGGCGTATAGCCGTGCTTCGTGGCTGTGGGTAATCCTGAGCGTGGTGCGAGCGCTCGTGCGCATTCCGCTGATTCTTAACGGTTGGTTAGCTGCTCTTGCAGTTGCACCTGTGTTTTTCTACGCACTAGTAGCGCTCACAATCGCGGGCTCCTGGGCTGTCATTAAGCGCACGTTGCCACCGGGGCATCCGGGCATTCGTCATCCAGTGGTTCCGTCACCTGCAGACTAGAAAAGTCCACCCCATGAAGAACGCGCAACTAGAAGATTCTTAAGCGCACTTGGTCGATCCGTCATGATTCCATCGATGCCTAGATCAAGAAGGCGTGTCATTTCGGTGGGGTCATCAATTGTCCATACGTGCACCTGAAGGCCACGTTTGTGGGCATGCTTTACAAGAGCTGGTGTGACGACGGGAACACCTTTGATCGTGCTTGGGATCTGAAGAGCCATCGGGCCAGAAGTCCGATGACGAACACCCCATGCGCCCGCAAGAAATTTGCCGACTTCACGCGGACCCGCCGAAGTGACCAGTCGTGGACCGAGACGTTTGCGAACACGACGCAGCCGATCGTCACTGAACGAGCTGGCAAGCACGCGATCATAGGCGCAAGTTGAGTCCATGATCGCAACGAAGGCATCCACCGCTGCTTCGCATTTAAGGTCCAGATTGAACTTCTGCGCGGGAAAGGAAATCAGAGCGTCGTCAACTCGCATGATCTGGTCGACACCTGCATCTGTGGAGACTCGACGCAACTGCTCCCACGTGTAGTCGCTAACTGACCCTGTTGCTCGCGTTGTGCGATCCAATTTTGGATCATGGAACAAAACTGCGACGCCGTCCCGCGTCACTTGAATGTCGCTCTCCAGATAGACGTACCCGAGCGACACGGCGTATTCGAATCCGGCGCGAGTGTTCTCTGAAGTCTCCCGTGCACCTCCGCGGTGGGCCATCGCGATTGTCCCGGCGCTTTCGAAGAATGGGTGGCGTGGCACGACATGAGGATAGCGAGGGCCAATTGCCCAAGGTGCGCACAGATCCTGTGGAATAGTGCGTGTTCAAGGAGGTCCCACCATGTCCGATTCACAGCCCATCACAGTCATCGTGACTGACAACGTCAGCCCCAAGTCTCGCCTTGCAGCGACCTTGCTGTGCTTCTTCCTAGGTTTCCTAGGGATTCATCGCTTCTATGCCGGCAAAATTGGCACAGGCATTATCTGGCTGCTTACCGCAGGCCTACTCGGCATCGGCGTACTCGTTGACTTCATTATCATTCTGGTTGGTTCTTTCCGCGACAAGCAAGGTCGCGTCATCTCCAACTGGTAAACGTCGTGGGCTGGCAGGCGACTTGGCTCAACCGGGGTCGCATCGACTTGATTCGCGGCGAGTATGACAATGCCTGCGCTAATTACTGGCGCGAGGCGTCAGCCAACATGCGTAAGTCCTCTGGGGCAAGGTCAAGTTGAACTGAGGCAAGCAAATCGGCAACCTGAGCTACTTTGGTGACACTCGCGATAGGAGCGACGACTGTTGGTCGGAGTCGGAGCCAAGCAAGTGCTACGGCCGCGTTGCTGGTGTTATGTGCAGCGGCCACTGCGTCGACAGCAGCTAGCACTCGCCAGGCTCGATCATTTAGATACTCGTTGACGCGACTTTCGCGTGCAGCTCCTGCTACTGCCTCAGCGGTGCGGTATTTACCCGTGAGGAAGCCTGCTGCAAGTGAATAGTAGGGAAGGCACGAAATATTTTCGCTCGCGCATATATCGGCGAGCGCGCCCTCGTAGACATCACGTTCGAGCAGATTGTAGTGCGGTTGCATCGCCACGAAGCGAGGCAAGCCGTGGGTATCGCTGACGTCGAGCGCCTCTTGAAGGCGCTCAGCTGAGTAGTTCGACGCTGCTATGTAGCGAACTTTGCCAGCCTGCACTAGTTCGGCCAGTGCGCTCAGAGTCTCGATGAGTGGAGTCTCGGGATCGTCGAAGTGGCAGTAGTAGAGATCAATGTGGTCGGTCTGAAGTCGCTGCAAGGATTCGTCACACGCAATGCGGATGTTCTCGGCGCGAAGTCCCGAACGATCGGTCTTGAAGCCGACTTTGGTGGCGATGACGAGGTTGTCCCGATTGCCGTGGCGTGACATCCAGTTACCAATGACGGTCTCTGACTCTCCTCCGCTGTGGCCGGGAGCCCACTGGGAGTAGCCATCTGCGGTATCGATGAAGTTGCCGCCCCCCGCGGTGAACGCATCGAGAATCGCCTCTGAGGTGGGGACGTCGGCTGTCCACCCCAATACGTTGCCGCCGAAACACAGCGGGAATACCTCTAGATCGCTCGTACCGATGTGCGCCATGGCTGGCTCCTCTCTGAGGACAGAGCCTAGGTCCCCCGGAAAATACTGAACGACGAGTGTGATTATTGAGAATATTGGGGCCCATGAGGCCTCTGGTACGAAAGAAGGGCAGGGCTGCAACTGCCGTGTCACGTTCATGTACCAGTTCGACCGCGTATGCTCTGGCTCCTTGACATCCTTGTCATACAGACCACAAAGTTTGTCCTAGATCCCCTAGAGAGGAGTTGAATGAAGCCGCCAGTGTTCGAGTACCGCGATCCGCGGTCTCTCGATGAGGCTCTCGGCCTGCTCGATGAGCATGGCGACGACTCCTCAATCCTTGCCGGCGGTCAGAGTCTCATCCCCCTTCTCAACCTGCGCTTGGCTCGCCCTGACTACGTGATCGATATCAATAAGGTGCCTGGTCTGGACACCATCGAGGTGTCGCCTGGTTGTGTGCGGGTGGGAGCGATGACACGCATTCGCCGCCTGGAAAGGGATCCGCAGATTCGGGCGGTGGCCCCAGCCTTGGCCGACGCGTTTAGAAATATTGCGCACCCACAGATTCGTAGTCGGACGACGATCGGCGGGAATATCTCTCATGCCGATCCTTCTTCTGAGTTGCCCGGAGTGCTGGCGGCATATGACGGAAGAGTTCAACTGACGTCTTCTTCGGGATCACGGTGGGTCTCCTGGGCGGACTTCTTCGTCACGGTCTTCACCACGACTCGAGAGTCCAATGAGTTGCTTACCGCCGTAGAGTTCCCCACCGATCAGAACTTCAACTACGAGTTTGAAGAGATCGCGCGTCGCCCAGGTGACTACCCACTCGCGGGAGTGTGCACGGGCATCAGTCTCGACGGTGGTCGAGTGCGAGCAGCACGTCTATCGGCGATTGCCATCGCAGATCGCCCGATTCGGATGACGGCCGCTGAGTCTGCGCTAGTCGGTGTTGATTTCTCTAATGCCGCCGCGCGTCAAGCAGCAAGTCAAGCTGCTGCGGCAGAAATCCATCCCATGGACGACGAGCACGGAAGTGCGGCGTTCCGTCGTGGACTTGTCTCGACCTTGGTGAATCGAACCCTCGATCGACTTGCAGGAGTGTCGGCATGAAAGCGGAAATCCGTAAGATCGCGCTGACAGT
>WLOK01000101.1 GCA_009699315.1 Actinomycetota bacterium | reverse complement strand
TTCGTTGATGCGCTCATAGAACGAGATGCCTTGGACTTTGGTGGTCCACAGGCAGATTTGAGCAAGACCGTCTTCTTCGAGAATGCGGATCTTCACACCACGCTTGGCCATGGCTCGTGCGTGCTTTTCTTTGGCACGTTCGGGTGCGACCCGGTTAAGGGCTCGGGTGAGTTGGTCTTTGGCATAGGAGTAGCCCGCAGGCGCACCCTCGCGCGTGATGGGGTCGATGTGGCGCACAAGTCTTGGGAGAACCATGGCCTCGACTCGAGCCATCTGCTCAAAACTCAGCCCATCCATCGCGTCAGCCATCAGGCGAGCAACAGGTTCGGTCACCAAACCTTGAGCAAGGGCCTCATGGGTTGTCGAGAGAACACCCTCGGGGTTAAGCAGGCCGGCTTGGGTGATCTTCACATCAGCCGTAGACCCATGGACGCCCATGACCAGGCCAACTTCAGCGACCACTCCGGAGCGCGACACATCAAACCGAGAAGTCTCTCGGCCTGTGCGATCCATCGCCGCGGTTGCGTAAGCATGAGTCATGCGGGTGGATAACGCGGCCGACCACGCTTCTTGACGCTTACACAACTGCAACAGAATCAACCGACCCGCATCAGCCCCTTCGCGCACCGCCACCTGCATCGCATGCTCGGTGACGGCCTCGGGGTCGGGCAAATCACACACATCGGGGTGAACCAACTCAGGGTCGATAACTTCAAGCACTGTGGCCATGTGCGCACTAGGGCCCATGGCCAACAGCGAGCGCAACATGTCATTCCCGATCGCACCATCCGCAAACAAGACTTCCTCACGAAGACCGACCAGATCCACACGTACGCCATCACGCGACTCAGCACCCAACTCGGGCTGGTCGCCGACGGCAACGCAATCAATGATCGACACGGGAGAAAATCCTTTGCGACTCGAGTGGCCACTACACACCCAACGCATAAGCACACCGAACCGAAAAGGCCCGGACCACAAGGATTCTTAATCTAAGTAATCTCCCAATTGGGAGCGCCACAATGTGAAAACAGGATATACCTAGGCACTGACAACGTCAAGCCCAAAAACCAAAAAAGTGTTGAAAACTATGAAGAATTTTCCCGGATCACTATTGGCGCTAAAATATTTTTCCGGGGACTTGGCCTGGCGGCTTTACGTCCCCTCCAAAATATTCTGCCGCCATCTTCGGATGCCACGCGACAACAAATCGAAATACGAAGTGTGGGCTGGATTATCGGTTTAACCCGCAATCCAGCCCACACCTCAAGTACACGAACTAGCGGATGATGGATCCACCATCGATCGGGATGGTGTGTCCGTGCATGAAGTCAGCCTCATCACTAGCAAGGAACACAACGAGACGAGCCACGTCGATCGCACGACCATAGCGACCAGCTGGCGCTTCCATGGTGAGCTCGTGGAACGGACCACCTTCACATGTCCACTCCGAAGTCAACGGAGTCTCGATCACGCCTGGGCCGATGGCGATGGAGCGAATGCCCTTGTGGCCGTAGTCGTACGCGAGCTGCTTTGTGAGGCCCGTGACGCCGTGTTTCGCGGCGGTGTATTCAACGCCCGTCGCACTCGCGAGGAAGCCGGAGACCGAGGCAATGTTGATGATGACGCCCTTGCCCTTGGCCAGCATCGTCGGGATCGCGTATTTTGAGCAGAGGAACACGCCCTTCATATCGACGCCCATCACAAAGTCCCATGACTCTTCGGTGACCTCGTGCACGGGCAGCAACTGGCCCACGACGCCGGCGTTGTTCACCAAGATGTCGATTGTGCCGTAATGGTCGAGCACTCCCGCGATCATCTGCTGCACAGATGCGCTTTTACTGACATCGGCCTCAAGCGCGAATGCGTCGCCACCAGCTGCCGTGATCGTGGCCACGGTCTCCTGCGCGCCAGCGAGATTGACGTCGGCCACCGCAATGCGGGAGCCCTCCTTAGCCAACTCGATCGCAGACTCGCGTCCTAGGCCAGAGCCCGCTCCAGTGATGATTACTACCTTGCCAGCAAGCCCCTGCATGTGTCCTCCTCGCGCCGCGCACTCCTGATGAGTGACCCGATGTCTGGAGCAGAATCTGGCACAGATCCACCAAACCTGCGCCCCAAACCCGCAAATTGGTAGGAGGTCTCAGCCGTCTAGTTACCTAACTTGCTCCAGCGCCCCAACGAAGACCTCCAGCGGCTGAGCGCCAGAGAACCCGACCTTGCGGTCGAAGACGAAGAAGGGCACCCCTGTAGCTCCATAGGTGGCCGCTTGCGCCTGATCAGCGGAGACCTGATCGGCGTAGGCATCTGATGCGAGCAGAGCGGCTGCGGCGGCGCGATCGAGCCCGACTTCCTCGGCAATCGGCAGGAGGTCGTCCGCCGTGAACACCGGCGCCGCTAACTCGAAGTAGTGATGGAACAACGCCTCGACGAACTCCTGCCCGCGGCCTTGCTCCGCTGCCCAAAGGAGCAGTCGGTGCGCATCGCCCGTGTTGCCACTGACGCCTTCGAGGAGTCGGAAGTTGAGCCCTTCGCCAGCAGCGACTGAAGTGACGTTGCCCATCATCTCCTCGGCTTCCGCGAGACTCACTCCGTACTTGCGGCTGATGACATCAACCGTGCGTACGCCATCAGTGGTCGCACTCGGATCGAGCTGAAAGGCACGGTAGACAATCTCGGCATCTACCACACCAGCCTGCTCCAAGGCAGACTCCAATCGGCGCTTACCAATGAAGCACCACGGACACACAACGTCGGACCAGACCTCGATAAGCATCAATTACCTCCGAGATCAGCGTAGGTCACCGATCAGGATCCGGTCGCCATGCCCTTTGCAGGATGCGCGCCGTTCTTGCGCACCCAGTCGTTGCGGTCGGCGTACGGGGTGGCTACGTAGTCACGCATCTTTTCGAACGCAATTTCGGTGACAATGGTCTTGAGCCACTCTTCAGCCTCGATGCGCAGACCCTCCGCGATTGGCAGGTTTGCGCCACGCACGACAGAACGCTTGGCTGCAGCGAGCGAGACTGGCGACTGATGCACGAGCATCTGGGCGACCTCGATTGCACGTGCGCGAGCATCGTCGGCAAGTTCGTTAACAATGCCGAGTTCGAGAGCGCCTTCGGGACTGACAGTGCGGCTACGCAGCATGAAGTCCAACGCGCGGCCATGACCAATCGTGCGCGCGAGCAACTGTGAGCCCGTGCCAGTGAGAATGCCGAGGGCAACCTCGGGGAAGCCAATGACGTAGTTGCCACGCTGCGCAATACGGATGTCACAGTTAAGTGAGAGCTCCAGGCCGCAGCCCATCGTGTCTCCGGACATGGCCGCGATCACCGGGATGTCCAGCGTGGTGATCGACTGCAACAGTTGGTGATAGGGGTAGATCAGATCCGGCGCCCACTTACGCAGCTGCTCGAGATCGCCACCGGAATTCACTAACTCTTCAACGCTGTAGTGGGTAATGTACTTGTCTGGCACGTTGCCTGTAATGATCGCGACGCGCACCTTGGGGTCGTCCCACGAGCGGATGAGTTCCTTGAGTTCGCCGATGCCGCCGCCCTCCATGTAGTTCATGGGTGGACGGTTGTATGCCGCTACGACGATTCCGTCGAATGAATCGACCTTCCAGAACTCCACGATTCCTCCTAGTGCCTTGTCGGTGAATCGGAGGCTACGCCGAAGTGAGCCATCGCACGTACCGAATGGCCAAGAAGTGCCCGGAAACCTCGCTCGGCCCGGTAGGACTCGAGATAATGAAGATATGACACGTGAGTCCCTCGCCGACCTCAGCGCAGCAGAGATGACTGCGGGCTACCGTCGGCGGATATTCACTCCCCTAGACGTCTTCGAGGCGACGGTGGCTCGCATCGATGAGGTCAACCCGGCGCTCAACGCCTTCGTGCTGCTTGACCTAGAGAGCGCCAAAAAAGCGGCCGAAGAATCCACCACCCGGTGGGCCGCCGGGGAGTCGCTGGGCCTCGCTGACGGGATTCCTACGACGGTCAAGGACACGATGGACCTCTCGGGCTGGCCCACCCGCAAGGGCTCCCTGCAGACCGATCCCCACAAGATCGCTCAGGAGGACGCGCCTATGGCCCGTCGTCTGCGTGAGGGCGGCGCACTGATCCTCGGCAAGACCACCGCACCGGAATTCGGTTGGAAGGGCACGAGCGACTCCCCCTTCACTGGGCTGACCCGCAACCCGTGGGACCTCAACCGCACTACGGGCGGATCTTCCGCCGGCGCAGCAGCTGCCGCAGCCACCGGCATGGGGAAGTTCAATACCGGGAGCGACGGCGCAGGATCCGTACGCATCCCGGCGGCCTTCACCGGTGTCTTCACGATTAAGCCCACATTCAGCGTGATCCCGATCCATCCCCCGTCAACGGGCGGACTGCTCTCCTACGTCGGCCCGATCACGCAGACGGTCACAGACGCTGCACACGCCATGTCCGTGGTCGCAAAACCCGATCCCCGAGCCACTTTCCAAACACGCTTGGATGAGCGCTCGTGGATAGATGGTCTTGAAGCCGGCATCGAGGGGCTCAAGGTTGCCTACGCTCCTACGTGGGGTGGGTTTCCCGTGCATTCAGACGTCGCCGAACGCCTCGAAGATGCCGTTGATGCCCTGGAACGCATCGGTGCAGATGTCACGTCCATCGCTCCCGATTTCACGTTGCCGTACTTCGAATTCATGGCGATCTGGGATTCCATGCTGGCGCAGACTCTCCGGCATGTCCCTGAGAGCGAGTGGAGCAAGAGCGACCCGGGTCTCGTCGCGACAGCCCGGCGTGGGCTGGCGCTGTCGGCGTCTGACGTGATCGACGCCGAAAGAGCTCGACCCATGCTCATGGCCGTCTTTCACAGCCTCTTTAGTGAGTACGACGTCATCGTGACGCCAACTATGCCGACCACTGCGCTACCGGTCGGCCAGACTCTCGCTGAGCCGTGGGTCGAGGGGCAACGCATGGAACATTGGATGGACTGGTGTCCTTTCACGTGGCCACTCAATCTCACGGCTCACCCCGCGACTTCGATTCCTATTGGATTCGGCAGTGATGGACTACCAGTCGGTATGCAGATGATAGGTCGCCATTACGACGATCGATTGTTACTTCGCGCCGCTCGTGCATACGAGCGTGAACATCCCTTCGCGATGCCAGATCTAGGGTTCACCAGATGAGAAGGGCGTTGATAGTCGACTGGGGCGGAGTGCTCACTGCGCCGATCACCCATGCGATGCAGCGTTGGGCAGCCGAAGAGGGTCTCCCCTACGCCGAGACCATGGCAATACTCGATTGGTACGCGCCCCAGCCGGGGGAAGATCACATGATGCATGCACTTGAGCGCGGCGAAGTTGATGCTCAGGGCATTGCCAACTGGCTCAGCGACGAACTACACGAGCACTACGGCATTGCAATCTCACCAGATGGTCTGATCCAACGGATGTTTGATCACTTCGAGCCGCACGACGAAATCTTGAATCTATGCCGCGAGGCGCGTGCTGCGGGATGGGTGACTGCATTGCTGTCTAACTCTTGGGACAACCCGTACCCTCGCGAGCGCTGGGACAACGCCTTCGATGCTGTACTCATCAGTGGTGAGATCGGCATGCGTAAGCCTGAGGAGCGGATATTTCTACATGCACTCAACGTGCTTTGTGTTGAGGCCGCTCACACCGTGTTTGTAGACGATGAGGAGCCCAACATCATCGCCGCTCGCGAATTAGGAATCACCGCCATTTTCGCTCAGGATCAACATGCAGCGGCAGCGGAATTACGTGTGATTCTGCAGGCCTAACTCAAGCGCCCAGTCGTCGCAGGAGAACGAAGTCGGCAGCCATCTCCCCGATTTCTCCATTCTTGCGTCCTTCAAGAGTGACAGAAGGATGGATGCGCATCTCGACGATCTCGAAATCATCGAGGTCTTCGAGGAACTCTAGCAGTTGGCGATGCTTCTCGTGCGAACCCTTTTCGTATTTCCGTACGGGCCACAGCGGATCGATAAGAACAACCCATCGCAATGAATTATCGAGCAGCGCCTGAAGAGTCGAGAAATAGTCGTCATCACGCGTTACGTGCATGAGGACTTCGACCGCCATGGTCATGTCGAACGAACCAAGCTTCAGGTGTTCGCCCGGCGTGTAGTGCCGGAAGGACTTCGTGGGATCGTCTGCGAATTTCGCCGAGCACATATCTACCGCTGCTTGCGTCACGTCGAGGCCCACATATCGGGGAAACCGGTAGTAGGTCAGTTGATTGCCGTCACCACAGCCAAACTCAAGAACGGTCTGGATACCTTCGCGTTCGACGATTTCGTTAACGACGGAAGACTTGTATTCGGCATTGGCGCCGTAACTGCCCGCACCGGAATTGCGACCGCTCGCATAGCGCTTTTGCCAGTATTTGATGTAATCGAGATCTTCTTCGCGCGCTTTCACGGGCCTAGCCTAAACGCTTCGACGTTAATCACCTACATCCAATCCCCAGGAAGGAGACCTTTTTCGGCGTTACGGCTCGCGCGCCGAGCAATGGCCCAACGATGAACCTCCGAAGGACCGTCATAAATACGGAATGGGCGGATCTCCTGAAAGATTCGCGCCACGGGGCGATCCAGCAACGTTCCGCTGCCGCCGCACAACTGCATAGAGCGGTCCGCGATCCGGTAGACGGCCTCGGCCACAAATGTCTTGGTGATCGAGGTTTCCTGCTTGCCCGG
>WLOK01000100.1 GCA_009699315.1 Actinomycetota bacterium | reverse complement strand
TCAGTGAGCAGCGCTGTCAAGCGGTCGCGGTCACGCAGCATGAGCGTGAGGCGCTTGTACGACGGGACTCGACGAGCAAAACCAATTGTCAGAATGTCTGGACTCAGCACGTCTTCGATCCAGCCCACTTCCGCTGGCGACGCGCCTCTATTTGCCCACGAGTCACGCAGGCGCTGACGCACCATGGCCACAAGCTTTTCTCGCAATAGGAACTTCGCTCGCCACAGATCTCCCTCTGGCACCCGGGCGATCGCTTCCCAGGCTTCGGGCTCCTCGAGCGACTCGGCAGGCACTTCGCGAGCGGCAAGATCGCGGATCTCGCGGGCGACCCACGTTGGTGCATGCACGCCATTGGTGATCGAGGTGATCGGCACTTCTTCATCGTCAAATCCCGGCCACAGACCGGAGAACATACTGCGACTCACCTGACCGTGCAGCAGACTCACGCCGTTAGCGCGCTGCGCTAGGCGAAAGCCCATGACTGCCATGTTGAAGACTGATTCATCGCCATCTTCGTAGTCTTCGGCACCCAAACTGAGTATGAAATCGACGGGAACGCCTGGCACGGCATTATCACCACCGAAATAGTGCTCGATGAGCGAACGTGGAAAGCGATCAATACCGGCCGGCACCGGTGTGTGCGTGGTGAAAACCGTCCCAGCACGAGCCACCTGTACGGCCTGTTCCAACGTGAGTCCCAAACCGATGAACTCACGGATCCGCTCAAGTCCAAGGAATCCGGCATGGCCTTCGTTGGTGTGGAACACCTCAGGAGCCGCATGGCCCGTGATCTCGCAGTACGCCCGAATGGCACGAACACCACCGATCCCAAGCAGCATCTCCTGCTGGAGTCGATGATCCGCGGCTCCTCCGTACAAACGATCAGTGACCTCGCGCTCCGCGGGGCCATTGAGTTCGACTTCGGAATCCAACAGCAACAACGGCACCCGGCCAACCTGCGCGACCCAGATATGCGCATGCAGAATGCGTCCGCCGGGGAGTCCAACAGCAACGATCGTGGCGGCGCCATTGCGATCCCTGAGCAAGGACACCGGCATACCGTCGGGATCTAGAACCGAGTAATGCTCCTCCTGCCAACCGTCACGATTAAGCGACTGCCGGAAGTAGCCGGAGTGATAGAACAAGCCAACACCGATGATCGGAACGCCGAGATCGCTTGCCGCCTTCAAGTGGTCGCCCGCGAGGATGCCAAGACCACCGGAGTATTGCGGGAGCGCAGCTGCGACGCCGAACTCTGGCGAGAAATACCCAATCGCACTTGGCGATGCTTCGCCCAGAGTCTGACTCCAGCGAGCGCCGGCGAGATAGTTGCGCAGGTCATCTGCGGCAGCATCCACCAGACGCAAGAACTCCGCATCGGATGCAAGCTCCTCAAACCGCTCAGCGTCCACCTCCCCGAGCAAACGCACCGGGTCTCCGCCCACTTCGTGCCATAAAGAGGGGCTGATCGCTCGGAAAACATCGCGGGTTTCGGGATGCCAACTCCAGCGAAGATTGCCCGCGAGGTCGTCGAGGGCAGACAGTCGCTCGGGTAATACAGGGCGCACGGTAAAGCGCCGAATAGCTCTCATGGGGGCAACTTAGTAGGCCCGTGTTACTGCAATGTGACGGGTCATGTTTCCGATATCACTCAAGCGAATTTCGGCGACAGGGGCCAGCCCACTAGGCTGAGGTATATGGCGCGTAAGAAGCCCGAGCCAATACCGGCGGTGACCGTCCAGCGCTTCCCTACGCAGGACCCATCACCCGTCGTCCAGTGCGGCCTTAGACCTGCCAAAGCAGTAGTTGGTGAACGTGTACCTATCGCCATCACTGCATTTCGAGAAGGGCACGATGCCCTTGGCGTAGAGGTTGTCATTCTCCGCCCCGATGGTTCAGAGGCGGGACGTGCCCGCATGACACCTGTTGGTATCGGGCTTGATCGCTGGCAGGGAATTGTTCGCCCCGATAAAGAAGGCCTCTGGCACTACCGCATCGATACGTGGAGCGACGTCTGGGAGACCTGGCGACACCGCGCAGAGATCAAGATTCCAGCCGGTTCCGACGTGGAGCTCGAACTCGCCGAAGGCGCAAACCTCGTCGCGCTACTTGCCAAAACCCCCACCACTCGCGCCGCAATCACAGGAGCACGTGACCAGAAGTTGCCGCCCATGCGCAGATTGGCGCACCTGTTGGACCCAGGTGTCCTCGCAGCCATGGAGTCGACCCCGCTGCGTGGATACCTTTCCACTTCGCCGTTGTATCCGCTCCGCGTGGAGCGACGCCGAGCACTTTTTGGCAGTTGGTATGAGTTCTTCCCCCGGAGCGAAGGTGACTTACGCACCGCCGCGGAGCGTCTACCCGCGATCGCTGCCATGGGCTTTGATGTGGTGTACCTGCCCCCGATCCATCCGATTGGGCGCACCTTCCGCAAGGGACCTAACAACACGTTGCCTGCCGGTCCTGACGATCTCGGATCCCCATGGGCCGTCGGATCAGCCGAGGGTGGGCACGACGCCATCCATCCCGAGCTCGGCACGATGGCAGACTTCGAGGCATTCGTAGCCCGCGCAAAGGCCCTCAATCTAGAACTCGCCCTCGACCTCGCGCTGCAGGCGAGCCCTGACCATCCGTGGGTCTCGGCACATCCCGAGTGGTTTACGACCCGCGCTGATGGGTCTATCGCTTACGCCGAGAATCCACCGAAGAAGTACCAAGACATCTATCCGCTTAATTTCGATATCGACCCCGAGGGCCTCTTCGCCGAAGTACTTCGAGTGGTTCGTCTCTGGATCTCCAAAGGCGTACGGATCTTCCGCGTCGACAACCCCCACACCAAGCCACTTTGGGTGTGGGATCGACTCATCAATGAAATCCGCGTGACTGACCCCGATGTCTTCTTCCTTGCAGAGGCGTTCACCCGCCCGGCAATGATTCGCGCGCTTGCTGAGGTCGGCTTCCAGCAGTCCTACACGTACTTCACCTGGCGCAATGATCGAGCGGGGCTCGAGGAGTACCTCACCGAACTCTCCGGTCCTTCCGCCGCATACATGCGGCCGAACCTTTTTGTGAATACCCCTGACATCCTGTCGGAATACCTGCAATTCGGCGGACCAGCGGCCTTTGCGATACGTGCAGTTCTGGCAGCGACGTTGTCGCCTACGTGGGGCGTGTATTCGGGCTTCGAGTTGTATGAATCCACGGCGGTACGCCAAGGCAGCGAGGAGTACCTCAACTCAGAGAAGTACCAACTGCGTCCTCGAGATTGGGAAGCAGCAACCGCCGAGGGCCGCAGTCTTGTGCCTTTGATCACTCGTCTCAACGATATTCGCCGCTCGCATCCAGCTCTGCAGGATCTGCGAAGCTTGCACTTCCACCCGAGTGACAACGACGGCATCATTGCGTTCTCCAAACGAGACCGCGGTGACATCATCCTCGTGGTGTGCACTGTTGACCCGATGAGCACGCGCGAAGCGACTGTGCGATGGAATATGGAAGAGCTCGGCCTGTCGTGGGATGCGACTTTCACTGCTCACGATTTGCTGAGTGGTACCGAGTGGACGTGGAGTCGGGACACCTACGTCCGACTGGACCCGCAAAACGTGGCGCATGTGATTCACATTGCACCGACTGGCGGATGATGGTGAAGAAGGACGAGACAAAGCACCTCATCTCAACGACAGATTTTGACCGACTTGTCGATGGCGCGCACCACGACCCGCATTCGATCCTCGGTGCTCACATTTGCGACGGCTCTACAACTATCCGGGTCCTTCGCCCGCTCGCTGATGGCGTATCCGTCGAAGTCGATGGCAAGTTCATCACACTTGAGCATGAATACCGTGGAATCTGGACTGTAGAACTGTCCGGGGAGCACGCTCCGGATTACCGCGTCGTGGCCAATTACCACGGCATTGAATACCCATCTGACGATCCCTACCGATTCTTGCCAAGCATCGGGGAGGTGGATCTGCATCTCATCGGTCAAGGACGCCATGAGCAGTTGTGGCAGGCGCTCGGAGCCCATGTCCGCACCTACGACTCCCCCAGTGGGCCCATTACGGGAGTCTCTTTCTGCGTGTGGGCACCAAACGCACAAGGCATTCGTGTCATCGGCGACTTCAATCACTGGGACGGCACAGCTCACCCCATGCGGTCCCTAGGAAGTACGGGCGTCTGGGAACTATTTATCCCCGATCTCGGCGACGGCACCTGTTACAAATTTGCCATTCTTGGGTGCGATGGAATCTGGCGACAGAAGGCCGACCCGATGGCATTTGCGACAGAAATTCCACCTGCGACCGCCTCAGTCGTCTACACGACTGGCTACCAGTGGAACGACTCGAAGTGGATGGCAGAGCGAGCGACGGGCGATATTTTGACCTCGCCTATGAGCACTTACGAGGTGCATCTCGGCTCTTGGAGAAAGGGCTTAACCTACGTCGAAATGGCGCATGAGCTCGTTGACTACATACTTGAACACGGCTTCACTCACGTCGAATTCATGCCAGTCAGCGCGCACCCATTTGCCGGATCATGGGGCTACCAGGTCACGTCGTACTACGCGCCCACACCGCGATTCGGTAGCCCCGACGAACTTCGCTACCTGATCGACCGTCTCCATCAAGCCAATATCGGAGTCATAGTCGACTGGGTCCCCGCCCATTTTCCTAAGGACCCTTGGGCGATGGCTAACTTCGATGGTGCAACGCTCTACGAACATGCCGACCCGCAACGTGGCGAGCATCCGGACTGGGGCACCCTCGTTTTCGATTTTGGCCGAAGCGAGGTCCGTAACTTTCTCGTCGCCAATGCGATCTACTGGCTTGAAGAGTTCCATGTCGACGGCCTGCGCGTGGATGCGGTTGCATCAATGCTTTATCTCGACTACTCGCGCAAGGACGGCGAGTGGACTCCCAATGAGTTCGGTGGTCGCGAAAACCTCGACGCGGTGTCATTCCTGCAAGAGATGAATGCCACGGCGTACAAACGCGTTCCCGGCATCGTCACTATCGCTGAGGAATCCACCTCATGGCCAGGCGTCACGCGGCCAACCCATTTAGGTGGCTTGGGATTTGGCCTGAAGTGGAATATGGGCTGGATGAATGACTCACTGGGATACGTGTCCCATGAGCCGATTCATCGCCAGTACCACCACAACGAGATGACCTTCGCAATGACGTACGCCTACAGTGAAAACTTCGTTCTGCCGTTGTCACACGACGAGGTCGTCCATGGCAAGGGGTCTCTACTGGGCCGAATGCCTGGTGACCGCTGGCAGAAAGCGGCCACCCTTCGCGCCTTCCTCGGATTCATGTGGGCACATCCAGGCAAAAAGTTGCTGTTCATGGGTGGTGAGTTCGCCCAGTCTGCCGAGTGGAACGACAACCAATCCCTGGACTGGTGGCTAACCCAATATCCCGAGCACGGCGGCATGCAACGAGTCGTACGCGACATGAACGCCGCCTACCGGTCAACACCAGCCCTGTGGCAACGCGATTGCGACCCGCTCGGGTTCGAGTGGATAGATGCCAATGACTCCAGCAACAATGTCTTCACGTGGCTGCGTTGGGACGACGAAGGCAGGCCTGTGGCGGTCGTATGCAATATGGCTCCAGTCACACGTCTCGACTACCGGCTTGGGCTGCCGTGCGCTGGGAAGTGGAGCGAGATCCTCAACACCGATGCCGAAGTGTATGGCGGGTCTGGCGTAGGCAATCTCGGCGCAATCCAAGCTCAGGATGTCGAGTGGCACGGCCGTCCGGCTTCAGCTCGGATCGGCGTGCCGCCGCTCGCTACCGTCTGGTTTCGTTACGACGGGTAATCAACCCGCCAACAAGTGCAGCACGTCAATCGTTGCCAGCGCGAGTCCTAGGACAACGCTTACGATCCCGAGAATGCAGCCGGCCATCGGCACGCCAGTCTTGATCGTGCGCTTACGAGCCCCATGCCAACCCACGGCGCCAAGGATGATCGCGAGTAGCCCGAATAAGACACCAATGGCACCAGCGACGGCGTACGGCCATTCCTTGAAAGTCCCGATGAGATCAACGACGTCGGGCAGGAGAACTACGAGAATGACCCAACATCCGCCGAGCGTGAGCCCGCAAATGGCCAACACAAAGGACGCTTGACCGGTCGAACGGTAATGGCTTGGGGCGGCGTGGCGGGAGGGAGAACCTTCACTCATCAGCGGACAGGCTGCACCGAAGCAAGATGAACTAATAGTTCATCGGCAAACCGAGGAGCATCAAAGAAGTGCGGCTCATGCCCTGCGCCCGCGAAGACCACCAAGCGACTATTCGGCAGTAACTCGTGTGCGCGCTCTGCGTGTGCGACCGGAATCAACGGGTCGCGATCTCCCCAAATGATGAGAATGCGACGGTCACCAAGAATGGACAACTTGTCGATCGCAGAGAGGATTTGACCTTTGGTGCTGATCACGCCACGAAGCGTGCTGAGGAACGCTGCTCTGCGTTGCGGATGAGCGAGCTTTCCGATTGTCTCCAAGGTCTCCGGCGTCAAGGAATGATCGCGCACTCCGACACGCGTGAGAGTGCGGCCAATCCACGACATCGTCATCATGGTGGGTCGATTGAAGGCAGTCGCCACAAACAGGCCCGCACCTGGCAGAGTCGCCAACTTCAGGCCGGCGTTCATCCCTTCGCCTAGGCCACCGCTGGACACCAACACCAAGGTCTCAGCTCGCTCGGGGAACTGGTACACGAACTGCATCGCGATG
>WLOK01000010.1 GCA_009699315.1 Actinomycetota bacterium | reverse complement strand
TCTCGTGACTACCGCCAAGACCGATCAGGAGGGCCGCGAACTGCTTCGCCTCCTCGGATTCCCGTTCAAGGAGAACTGACGTGGCAAAAAAGGCCCTGGTCGAGAAGCAAAAGCGCACACCGAAGTTCAAGGTGCGCGGCTACACCCGGTGTACCCGTTGCGGTCGTCCGCACGCCGTGTATCGCAAGTTTGGGCTCTGCCGCATCTGTGTGCGCGAGATGGCACACGCAGGCGAGCTTCCCGGTGTCACCAAGAGCAGCTGGTAATTCCAAAACTATTGCCGTAGGTCCCTAACGGAAACCGCAGCAGAAAGGCCCGATGGCCATGACCATGACCGACCCGATCGCAGACATGCTTACGCGTCTGCGCAACGCCAACTCGGCGTATCACGAGGATGTCTCCATGCCGTTTTCCAAGATCAAGGCGAGCATCGCCGAGATCTTGAAGCAGCAGGGCTACATCGCTTCGTGGAGCGTTGAGGACGCCGAGGTGGGCAAGAACCTGCAGCTTCACCTCAAGTACGGCCCGAGCCGTGAGCGTTCAATCGCTGGCATTCGCCGTGTGTCGAAGCCCGGCCTGCGCGTCTATGCAAAGAGCACCGGACTCCCGCGAGTCCTCGGTGGCCTCGGCATCGCGATCCTGTCCACTTCCTCCGGTCTGCTGACCGACCGCGAGGCTGCAAAGAAGGGCGTGGGTGGGGAAGTCCTCGCCTACGTCTGGTAGAGGAGGCCACCATGTCACGTATTGGACGTCTTCCTATCCCCGTTCCTAGCGGCGTTGAGGTCACCATTGACGGCTCTGATCTGACGGTCAAGGGCCCGAAGGGCACTTTGGCCCACACGATCGTCGCACCGATCATTGTCCGCAATGACAACGGCACGCTCTATGTCGAACGCCCTAACGATGAGCGTGACTCGCGTGCACGTCATGGGCTGACTCGCACATTGGTTGCCAACATGGTTCTTGGTGTCACTCAAGGGTACGAAAAGACCCTCGAGATCGTCGGCACCGGTTATCGCGTGGCCGCCAAGGGACGAGACCTCGAGTTCGCTCTTGGATTCAGCCACCCGGTAGTCGTTACAGCGCCGGAGGGCATCGCGTTCGCAGTCGAGACCCCAACCAAGTTCAAGGTTCAGGGCATCGACAAGCAGCAGGTCGGCGAAGTCGCCGCCAACATCCGCAAATTGCGTAAGCCCGACCCTTACAAGGGCAAAGGCGTGCGCTACGAGGGTGAAGTCATCCGTCGCAAGGCTGGAAAGGCGGGCAAGAAGTGAGTTCCTTCGCCCCGAAAATTGTCAAGGGTTCGACTGCGGTTGCCCGTCGTCGTCGCCACCTGCGTGTTCGCAAGCGGGTTACCGGCACAACGCTGCGTCCCCGTCTAGTCGTTACGCGCTCCGCCCGCCACTTGGTGGTGCAGGTCGTCGACGACACGGTCGGCAAGACTCTCGCGTCGGCTTCCACTATGGAAGGCGACATCCGAGGGTTGTCCGGTGACAAGACCGCTCGTGCCCGCCGCGTAGGCGAGCTCGTTGCTAATCGCGCCAAGCAAGCAGGCGTCTCCGCTGTGGTCTTCGACCGTGGCGGCAACAAGTATCACGGTCGCGTCGCGGCCCTGGCGGAGGGCGCCCGCGAGGGCGGCCTAGAGTTCTAGGAGGAACTTGTGGCATCAACCCAGCGTCGTGGCGGCAGTGCCGGCGGCGGTAGTGCTGGCGGCGGCTCCGATAAGCGGGAGCGCCGTGAGCGCGCACCCCGCGAGGAGAAGTCAGCATTCATCGAGCGCGTAGTGGCAATCAATCGCGTGTCCAAGGTCGTGCAGGGCGGCCGTCGTTTCTCGTTCACTGCCCTCGTGGTGGTTGGCGATGGCGATGGTTCGGTCGGCGTGGGATACGGAAAGGCCAAGGAGGTGCCCGCGGCTATCGCCAAGGGCGTCGAGGAGGCCAAGAAGAATTTCTTCAAGGTGCCGCGTATTCAGGGCACGATTCCTCACCCCATCACAGGTGAGGCAGCAGCAGGCGTTGTCATGCTCCGCCCCGCAGCTCCCGGTACCGGCGTCATCGCCGGTGGTCCGGTTCGTGCAGTGCTGGAGTGCGCTGGCATCCATGACGTGCTCTCGAAGTCTCTTGGCTCCGACAATGCGATCAACGTCGTTCATGCGACAGTCGCAGCGCTGAAGTTGCTCGAGCGTCCCGAGGCTGTGGCAGCTCGCCGCGGCCTGCCGCTCGAGGATGTAGCACCCGCGGCGCTGCTTCGCGCTCGCGCAGCAGGAGGTTCGTGATGGGGCGTCTTAAGGTCACTCAGCGTAAGTCCAAGATCGGGGGCTCGTCCTCCCAGCGCGACACGTTGCGTAGTCTCGGGCTCAAGCGCATTGGCGACACCGTTGTGAAGGAAGACCGACCGGAGATCCGTGGCATGGTGTCTACCGTGGCGCACCTGGTCGCTGTTGAGGAGGTCGACTGACATGGCATTGAAGGTTCATCACCTGCGTCCGGCTCCCGGCGCAAAGACCGAGCGCACCCGTAAGGGTCGTGGCGAGGCATCCAAGGGCAAGACTTCGGGCCGTGGCACCAAGGGCACAAAGGCGCGCTATCAGGTACCTGAGCGCTTCGAGGGTGGTCAGATGCCGATGCACATGCGTCTGCCCAAGCTTCGCGGCTTTACTCCGCCCAACAAGGTGGAGTTCCAGGTCGTCAACGTCTCGGCCATTGAGGCTCTGTTCCCCAATGGTGGCGCGATTACGATCGAAGATCTAGTGGCTGCCGGTGCGGTCCGCAAGGGGCAGCCGGTTAAGGTGCTCGGCCGCGGAGAAATCGCGGTCAAGGTTCAGGTCACCGTCACGGCTTTCTCCGACTCGGCAAAGGCGAAGATCGAGGCGGCGGGTGGTTCAATCAGCAAGGCGTGAGCCAAACTGATTGAATCCGTCGTACGATCTAAGGAGGCCACTAGTGAACTTCGGCGCGTTTGCCGCTGCGTTCCGTACGCCTGACCTGCGCAAAAAGATCCTGTTCACACTCGGGGTTATTGCGCTCTTCAGGCTGGGCTCCGTCGTGCCGACTCCTGGCGTTGACTACTCCGCTATCCAGCGATGCATCGATGTGGTGCAAGACAACTCGATCTACGCTCTCGTCAATTTGTTCTCCGGCGGCGCGCTCTTGCAGTTGTCGATCTTTGCCCTCGGCATCATGCCGTACATCACGGCCAGCATCATTATTCAGTTGCTCACGGTCGTCATCCCGCGACTTGAAGCGCTGAAGAAGGAAGGCCAGTCCGGGCAGGCGAAGATCACGCAGTACACGCGTTATCTCACCATCGGCCTGGCAATTCTTCAGTCGACCGCGATCCTCTCGCTTGCTCGTTCACCCGGCGCACTCTTCCAGGGTTGCAATGAGCAGTTGATTCCCAATCAGGGCATCTGGGTCATCTTGACCATGGTCGTCGTCATGACTGCCGGCACAGCAGTGGTCATGTGGCTCGGTGAGCTCGTGACCGAGCGTGGCATCGGCAACGGTATGTCGATCCTCATCTTCACCTCGATCATTGCGCGTATCCCGCAGTCGTTCTTGAACGTGCAGAGCAGCAAAGGCTGGTTCATCTTCGCGGCTACGGTCGCCATCGGCCTCTTTGTCATCGCGCTTGTGGTGTTCGTTGAGCAGGCGCAACGCCGTATTCCGGTGCAATACGCCAAGCGCATGGTAGGTCGCAAGATGTACGGCGGCACCTCTACCTACATCCCGCTTAAGGTCAACATGGCCGGTGTTATTCCGGTTATCTTCGCCTCGTCACTACTCTTCTTGCCGACTTTGATCGTGCAGTTGACTGGTAGCCAGTCGGAGTGGGCGCAGTGGATTGCAACTAATTTCTCCACGGGATCTTCCTCGACTTACCTAGTGGTCTTCTTCCTGTTAACGGTCTTCTTCTGCTACTTCTACGTGTCGATTACCTTCAATCCGACCGAAGTTGCAGACAACATGAAGAGCTACGGCGGATTCATCCCGGGCATTCGTGCGGGCAAGCCAACCGCTGATTACTTGGCGTACGTGCTCAATCGCCTGACCGCTCCTGGCTCGTTGTATCTCGGCATCATCGCGGTTATGCCCGTGGTGGCTTTTAATCTTCTGGGCATCGGCAACCTATTCGTTTTCGGCGGCACTAGCCTCCTCATCGTCGTCGGCGTCGGTCTCGACACGGTGAAGCAGATCGATTCGCAGCTTCAACAGCGTAGCTACGAGGGCTTCCTGCGATGAGAGTCGTCTTCATGGGTCCGCCCGGAGCGGGCAAGGGCACTCAGGCTCAGCTCGCCTCAACTGCCCTTGAAGTTCCGCACATCTCCACCGGTGACCTATTCCGCGCCAACGTTGGCGGCAACACCGCATTGGGCAAGGAAGCCAAGCGCTACATGGATGCCGGCGAATACGTGCCCGACAGCGTGACCAATGCGATGGTGCGTGACCGCATCGCTAATCAGGATTGCGCTGCAGGGTTCCTGCTCGATGGCTACCCGCGCACCGTTGAGCAGGTTTCCGAACTTGACTCGATGCTCGCTGAGTCAGGGCAGCAGATCGATCGAGTCCTCGAACTCACTGTCGTGACCGACGAGGTTGTCGAACGCCTATTGCTTCGTGCGCGGACGAGTGGACGTTCTGATGACACCGAAGACGTCATCCGTCGTCGGCTTGAGGTTTATGCAGAGCAGACTGCGCCGCTCACTGCCGTATACCGCGATCGCGGACTCTTGGTGCAACTAGACGGCATGGGCGAGATCGACGAGGTCAGCGCCCGCGTTCTCGCAGCGCTGCGCTGATGTTCCGCAAGCGCGAGCGCATTGAAATCAAGACCCCGTCGCAATTGGCAGTGATGCGTCAGGCAGGTCTTGTTGTCGCTCGCACACTCGCATTGGTTGCTGCTGAAGTTCGCGCAGGCATCACCACAGCCGAACTGGACGAAGTCGCTGCGGAGTCGATTCGCTCTGAAGGCGCGCTACCGAGTTTCCTTGATTACCACGGGTTTCCAGCGCATATCTGTGTATCCGTGAACGATGAAGTTGTCCACGGCATCCCAGGCGCGCGGGTCCTCGCCGAGGGCGATTTGGTGTCTATTGACTGCGGCGCCATCGTCGACGGCTGGCATGGTGACGCGGCGCTATCCGTCCCGGTTGGAACGGTAGCCGCGGAACTGCTCGAGTTGTCGCGTGTCACCGAGCAGTCCCTTGCGGCCGGCATCGCGGCCGCAGTCGCTGGTGGCCACGTTGGCGACATTGGCTATGCGGTCGAGCAGTACATCCGCTCACAGGGGCCGTACGGCATCGTGGAGGACTACGTGGGCCACGGCATCGGCTCGGCAATGCACATGAGCCCGTCTGTGCCCAACTACGGGCGCCGGGGAGAAGGCCCCCAGATCCGGGAGGGCATGGCCCTGGCGATCGAGCCCATGGTGACTCTCGGGGCAGCCGACACCAAAGTCCTATCCGACGATTGGACCGTGGTCACGGCAGATGGCCGCCCGGCGGCCCATTGGGAGCACTCCGTGGCCATCACAGCCGACGGTCCGGTGGTCTTGACCGCTTTGTGAGCGGGGAGTATAGGACCCGATTTCGTCCTTCGGGGGATGACAGCGTAGACTGCTGCGTCGGCCCTCGGGCCAAGAACAAATCCGAAATCCCAGTACGAGATGACGAGTGAGGTTATGGCCAAGAAAGATGGCGCCATTGAGCTTGAAGGCACCATCGTCGAGTCTCTGCCGAACGCAATGTTCCGAGTAGAGCTCGATAACGGCCACAAAGTTCTCGCTCACATCAGCGGTAAGATGCGCATGCACTACATCCGCATCCTCCCTGATGACCGGGTAGTCGTGGAGCTCTCGCCCTACGACCTCACTCGGGGTCGGATCGTCTACCGGTACAAATAAGGCGGGAGAAGTAAATGAAGGTCAAGCCCAGCGTTAAGAAGATGTGCGATAAGTGCAAGGTGATCCGTCGACACGGTGTTGTCATGGTGATCTGCGAAAACGTGCGTCACAAGCAGCGTCAGGGTTAGTCCCTTCGGTGACACAGGGAGAAAACCTGTTGCTCACCTGAACCAAGCGGTACCCGACCCCCGCATCGACACGTGCTTGATTGCGGGACGCCACCCTCGGAGAAGATGCCGAGGCCTGTCCGGGCGGACAGGAATGGTGCCGCACCAGACATCTTCATACGACACAGAAAAGAGTTACGCCCATGGCACGCATCGTTGGCGTCGACCTTCCTCGCGACAAGCGAGTGGAGATCGCGCTCACCTACATCTTTGGAGTCGGGCGTTCCCGATCCAAGGAGGCTCTGCAGGCAACTGGCATCGATCCCAACACGCGAGTGAAGGACCTCTCTGAAGAGCAGGTCATTTCCATTCGTGACTGGATCGACGTAAACCTGCGGGTTGAGGGTGACCTTCGTCGTGAAGTTGCTGCTGACATTCGCCGCAAGGTGGAGATCGGCTGCTACCAGGGCATCCGGCATCGCCGCGGACTGCCGGTCCGTGGCCAGCGCACACACACCAATGCCCGCACCCGCAAGGGTCCGCGCAAGACGGTGGCTGGAAAGAAAAAGGTCAGCAAGTAGCAGAAGCGGCCCGTCCCCATCTGACCCTCGACAGGAAGAACCCGTATGCCCCCCAAGTCTGGCAAGGCTGCTGGCGCCAAGAAGGTGCGCCGCAAAGAGAAGAAGAACGTGGCCCATGGCCACGCTCACATCAAGAGCACGTTCAACAACACAATCGTGTCCATCACCGATCCGACCGGAGCAGTCGTTGCTTGGTCGAGCGCCGGTCAGGTGGGCTTCAAAGGCAGCCGCAAGTCGACACCGTTCGCCGCGCAGCTCGCCGCTGAGGCCGCTGCTCGTCGCGCGATGGAGCACGGCATGCGCAAGGTGGAGGTGTTCGTCAAGGGACCCGGTTCGGGCCGCGAGACTGCCATCCGCTCCCTGCAGGCGACCGGCCTTGAGGTCGGTTCAATTCAAGATGTGACCCCCGTCCCCCACAACGGTTGCCGGCCGTCCAAGCGCCGTCGCGTTTGAGAACGAGGAGATAAAACAACATGGCCCGCTATACCGGAGCAGACTGCAAGCGCTGCCGTCGCGAAAAGACAAAGCTTTTCCTTAAGGGTTCGAAGTGCGAATCCGCCAAGTGCCCGTTCGAGAAGCGTCCTTACCCTCCCGGCCAGCATGGTCGCGGTCGTTCGAAGGACAGCGAGTACCTCATGCAGCTTCGCGAGAAGCAGAAGGCAGCTCGCATCTACGGTGTGCTCGAGAAGCAGTTCCGTGGTTACTACCAGGAAGCCCATCGTCGTCAGGGCAAGACTGGTGAGAACCTGCTGCGCATCCTCGAGAGCCGTCTCGACAACGTCGTTTTCCGCGCTGGCTTAGCCAAGTCGCGTGACATGGCGCGTCAGCTGGTTCGTCACGGACACTTCGTCGTTAATGGAGTGAAGGTCGACATTCCCTCGTACCGCGTACAGCCCAGCGACATCGTTGAGGTTCGTGGCGGATCACGTGAGATGACGCCTTTCGTCATTGCTCACGCCGAGATTGGCGAGCGTCCCGTGCCAGCGTGGCTCGAGGTCATCCCGTCCAAGATGCGGATCCTCGTGCACTCGCTTCCGGCCCGCGCGGTTATTGACACGCAGGTCCAGGAGCAGTTGATCGTCGAGCTTTACTCCAAGTAGTCCGAACCGACGTCAAATAGCGGGCGTCAAGGGAAGGAAGAAGACACGTGCTTATTTCACAGCGACCCACCTTCACCGAAGAACCAATCAGCGAGACTCGTTCGCGGTTTGTTCTCGAGCCACTCGAGCCGGGGTTCGGCTACACGCTTGGCAACTCCATGCGCCGTACGCTTCTCTCGTCGATTCCCGGAGCTGCAATCACCAGCATCCGCATCGATGGTGTGCTGCATGAGTTCACGACGATTCCGGGAGTCAAGGAAGACGTCACCGAGATCATTCTCAACATCAAGCAGATCGTCGTCTCCTCGGAGTTCGACGAGCCGGTAGTTATGTACTTGCGCAAGCAGGGTGCAGGCGCCGTCACTGCTGGCGACATTGCACCGCCCGCCGGTGTTGAGGTGCACAACCCCAATCTCCACATCGCCACTCTTAATGGCGAGGGCAAGGTTGACATTGAGTTTGTGGTTGAGCGTGGCCGTGGCTACGTTTCGGCGACTCTCAACAAGCAGCCTGGCCAGGAGATCGGCCGCATCCCGGTTGACTCGATTTACTCCCCGGTCATGAAGGTCACCTACCGCGTTGAGGCAACTCGTGTGGAGCAGCGCACCGACTTCGATCGCCTCGTCCTTGACGTGGAGACCAAGCCCTGCATGCTTCCTCGCGACGCTGTCGCATCGGCTGGGCGCACGTTGGTCGAGCTCTTCGGACTCGCGCGCGAACTCAATCTCGAGGCAGAGGGCATCGACATCGGCCCATCGCCGACAGATGCATTCGTTGCCGAGCAGTTGACGACGCCGATCGAGCAGCTTGATCTCACGGTGCGTTCATACAACTGCCTCAAGCGCGAAGGCGTACACACTGTGGGCGAGCTCATCAGCCGCAGTGAAGCCGACCTGCTTGACATCCGCAATTTTGGCGCAAAGTCCATCGATGAGGTCAAGGTCAAGCTCGTGAGCTTGGGTCTTGCGCTCAAGGACAGCCCGCCTGGATTCGACCCCGGCGCTGCCGTGTACTTGGTTGATGACGAAGACGAAGACGACGATCTCGGCCTTGCCGAGGACGAGCGGCTCTAGGACATAAGGAAGCAAGGAGAAGGACATGCCTACGCCTACTAAGGGTCCCCGTCTCGGTGGCGGGCCAGCACATGAGCGACTCATGCTGGCCAACCTCGCGACCGCTCTTTTCGAGCACGGCCGCATCACCACGACCGAGGCCAAGGCCAAGCGCCTGCGTCCCCTCGCGGAGCGGTTGATCACATTCGCCAAGCGCGGTGATCTGCATGCTCGTCGTCGTGCGCTGACTGTCGTACGTGACAAGGGTGTCATTCACACCCTCTTCACCGAGATCGGTCCGCGTTATGCGACTCGTCAGGGTGGCTACACGCGCATCACCAAGATCGGTCCTCGCAAGGGCGACAACGCCCCCATGGTGGTCATCGAACTCGTCGAGGCTCTGGCCGAGCAGGTTGTCGCTGAGGCAACCGGCGCGACCAAGCGTGCGGTGAAGGAGTCAGCTGCCAAGGCCGCTGCTCCCGTGGAGACTCCCGTAGTCGAGGAGGCGCACGTCACCGCCGAGGAGATCGCAGCCGCTATGGCCGTGGATTCTGATTCGCCCGGTGTCGAGGTTGTCGACGACGAGACTGGCGAAGCAGTGAGCCCGGTCGAGGCTGAGGCCGCAGTTGAGGCTGAGGCTGATGGCGACTCAAAGGACGACGAGAAGGCCTGATCCTGCGGTGCCTGATCTCCGGCTTCGGCTCGATATTGGGTATGACGGGACCGAGTTTGCTGGTTGGGCTCGACAGCCCGGTGAGCGCACGGTGCAAGCAGAACTCTCGACCGCGCTCTCAGCGATCCTGCACGTAGACGGGCAACTTTATGCCGCGTGTGCGGGCCGTACTGATGCTGGCGTGCATGCCCGTGGTCAAGTCGCGCATGTAGATGTGCCCTTTGATAAGTGGCATGCGGTCGCCAAGAAGGTGCCGTTTCGTCTGCGCGGGACGCTACCGCCTGACATTCGTGTCACCGCAGTTCGCGAGGCTGAGCCAGGTTTCGATGCCCGGTATTCTGCGCTAAGCCGCCGCTACTCCTACACGCTCTGTGATTCCACCACCGGGCCAGATCCGTTGGCGCGCATGTGGGCAGTGCGCCATCCCAACACCCTTGATGTTGATCGCATGAACGCAGCGGTGCCGCAACTTCTTGGGTTGCATGATTTTGCGGCGTTCTGTAAGCAGACGGATGGTCGCACCAGCATCCGCACTCTGCTCGATGCGAACTGGTCTCGCAACGGCGAAATCGTGACGTTGTCGATTACTGCTGACGCCTTCTGCCACTCCATGGTTCGCTCACTTGTGGGTGGCTTTCTGCCCGTAGGTGATGGCCGTCGTGAGCCGGAGTGGATGGGCGAGGTCCTCCATGCAGGTGAGCGGCATAACGCTGCGAATGTTGCTCCGGCTCAAGGACTCGTACTGGAGGAGGTTGTCTATCCGCCAGCCGATCAATTCTTGGCGCGGCAGGCGATCACGCGCGCAATTCGTCAACTCTGACGAGATCTGCTGTGGCGGCACTAGCAGCCGCACGCCTGTGCATGGTGAGATGGGAACGTGACGACATTGCACCCGGCCCCAGATCCAGGTCGGTTGCTGTCACCGCTGCGCGTCTCGCGGGCCTATCGCAATCTGATGGTCGGCCAATTCGCTTCTCAGACGGCTATTTGGGTGATGACCATAGCGGCGCAGGTGCTCTTAGTGCGCCGAGGCGAATCCACTCTCACAATTGCGTTGCTGCAATCTGCAGTCACTCTGCCCTTTTTGATCTTCACGATTCCATCAGGCGTACTTGCCGATCTTGTTTCTCGCCGCACCGTCTTGATTGTGACCAATATCGGTGCGGTGTGTGTCGGTATTGCTCTCACTGTGACCTGCGCCGTAGATCAATTGAGCGCCGGTTTGTTGCTGGCTCTGACGGCCCTGCTCGGCTTAGCCTGGGCGGTTAATGCGCCGTCATTTGCCGCTGCTGTCCCCGATATCGTCGCACCTCAGTATCTACCATCTGCTGGCATGCTCTCCAGCATCACGTTCAACGCGGCTCGCGTTGTGGGACCGGCGATCGGCGGCTTTGCGATTGCCCTGCTGAGTCCAACGTTGGCATTTGGATTGAGTACTCTTGGGTTCCTCGCTTTCGCGATCAGCGCGATGATCTCGCATGTTCCCAGCCAACTGTCGGCTTCGCGCCGCTTCATCCCAGCTTTGCGCACGGGCTTTCGTCACGTCGCGAATGCTCGGGCCTTCCGCACCACAGTTTTTGTTACAGCCGCGTGGTTTGGCTGTGGTGGCGCACTATTTGCACTTCTTCCAGTGGTTGCTCTCCGCGAACTCGGTCTAGGTGCTGGCGAATACGGTTGGGTAATGGCTGCGCTGGGTGGTGGCGCGGTCGTGGGCACGATCGTGCTTGCACCTGTGCGCAGGCGCGTGCCCGGCAATCAGTACGTCATGCTCATCATGCCTGTGTTTGCGGTCTGTCTGATCGCGATCGGTTTTATCCACCACCCGGTAGTTCTGTATCTGATCCTGCCGATCACAGGCGCCGCATGGACCGCGGTGGGCGCAGTCCTGCTGGCGCAAAGCCAGATGTTGTTGCCTGCTTGGGTGCGGGCTCGCGGGCTGGCCTACTACTTCATGGCATCGCAAGGCGGCATGGCTGTCGGCGCAGTGTTGTGGGGAGTTGTCGCCGACCGTTTTAGTCTCACGGTGGCATTACTCGTTGCCGGATTGGCAATTCTGCCAATCTGGCTCGTGGGGCTGCTTGGCCGACTGCCTGAAGTGACAGTTATCGGTGTAGCGACAGGATGGCCGATCGGTGAAATCGACATACCGGATGCCCATCTCGAACGACGCGCGCACGTCACGGTGGTGTGGCAAGTCTCGGATGAAGCACGCGAAGAGTTCCTCGGCGCAATGCGGGAGTTGCGACGATCACGTCGCCGCACAGGCGCGCGCGGTTGGGTGCTTACCAATGACGTCGAAGACGGCAACATTTTTGTGGAGAGATGGGAAGTCGACTCCTGGCACGATCACCTTGAGCAACATGAGATCCGCCAGTCTCCTGAGGATACGGAGATATCCGATCGGGTGAAGGGAATCGTGGGCCCCCCGATCGCAATCAGACATTATTTTGAAGTAGACGTGCCCGCTAGGGGAGTGGACGACCTCTGACCCCGACTTGGGGGCGGGGGCTGCGATGACGTATTGTGGGCCTCGCCGTAAACGGCCACCGCGGGGTGGAGCAGCTCGGTAGCTCGCTGGGCTCATAACCCAGAGGTCGCAGGTTCAAATCCTGCCCCCGCTACTAAATGAAAGAAGACCCCTCCTTCGGGAGGGGTCTTCTTTCATTTGATTGTGAGGTCGCCAGGATTTGGGAGGAGCAGGCGCAGCCTGCGACGGCTCCTGCCCCCGCTACTAAATGAAAGAAGACCCCTCCTTCGGGAGGGGTCTTCTTTCATTTAGTGGAGGAGATTGGCCAGTCGGTCGGACTTTCGACACCCGCAATCCTTGACCGATAGTAACGCTACGCGTTACTATTTGAGATGTGATCGTCTCGTTCGGTGACCGCGACACTGAGCGTCTGGCCTCCGGCCAACGCGTACGCAGGTTCGCGTCCTTCGAGTCGATCGCACGAAGAAAATTGAGGCAGTTGGATATCGCTGGCCGACTCGATGACCTAAAGGTTCCGCCGGGCAATCGCCTCGAGGCACTCAAGGGGGACCGCAAGGGCCAGATGAGTATCCGCATTAACGATCGATGGCGGGTTTGCTTTCGCTGGACTCAGGCGGGGCCTGCCGGCGTCGAGATCGTGGACTATCACTAAAAGGAGGAGGAGCTATGGCGAAGCGTTCTGCGCTGCTTGACCCGGTTACACCGGGGGAGTTGCTCTGGGAAGAGTTCATGGTCCCCATGGGCTTGTCTCGTTACCGGCTGGCTAAGGAGATCGGCGTGCCTGCTCCGCGCATCGGCGACATTGTCAGTGGCAAGCGTGCGGTCACCGCGGAGACTGACCTTCGCCTCTGCCGGTTCTTCGGCCTTTCCGACGGTTACTGGCTGCGGGCTCAGGCTGCTTATGACATCGAGGTTGCCCAGCGTGAGCTTGCTCCTGAGCTGAAGAAGATCAAGCCCTGGTCTCATACGGCGGCGAAATCTCGAAATTTTCTGCCGAGGGCACCTTCCGGCGGGTAGCGGTGAAAGAAACCGTCAGGTCGACTTTCGTCACCCTAGCTGGGAAAGGAGCGCGGACTCGACGAGGTCTCTGGCCGGGTCCATGTGGGCGCGAGTCACTTCGACGGCACGGGCGATATCGCGGTTTCGGCACGCGGCTAGCAGTTCGCGATGCTCCCTGTTGCTTTCAATCTGACGATTGGGGTCTGTCCGAATCGCCATCCCGACGTACAAAGCAACGCTGGCGCGCAGGGTCGCGAGAAAGTTCTCAAGCTTCGGCGATTGGCAAGCTCCGGTGAGAATCGCATGGAACTCGGCATTGAGGATCAACCACTCGGCGGTGTCTGTTTCGGACTCCATGAGGTCTTGGATCCGTTCAGCCTCCTTGAGCCTTTGCTCAGTCACCAGCGGGACCATTGTGGAAACCGCGTATGACTCGAGCATCTGCCGCAGGTTGTAGACCTCGTTCAGTTCCTCAGCGGTTGGCAGGTGCACTGAGGCCGTCCGATATGCGTCAAAATCAATGAGGCCTTCAGACGCGAGGTCGCGCAGCGCTTCTCTGACTGGCGTGGTGCTCACCCCGAGTGATTCAGCGATCTGAGATTGCCCAAGTTGGCTGCCGCCTGGTAGCAGGCCGGTGAGGATGCCGCGTCGAAGAGACTCACGTACGAATTCATGCGCTGTAGTGGGGCGAACCTGCTGGCGCCCCAAACCGGCCAGAAGGAGCATTGGGTCAGGCTCGGTGGCGTGCGCACCTTCCGACGTGGTCATTGACCCATTTTATTCATCTGAGTGAGCACATGACAATTCACATCACGAGCGCCTTTCATGAGCTGATTGCGTCCCCGAGGGAATCCAGAAGTTCCTTTGAGGTCATCGTCCACCCGAACGCCCGGTCGATAATGTCGAGTGCGGCGAAGTGGAGATCCTCGTCCATGGTGTCGACGCAGTCTCGGACGACGATGACGGCATAGTCACGAGTGTTCGCCGAGATTGCGGTGGCCAGCACGCAACTGTTGGTGTTGATACCAGTCAACACAATGGTGTCGATGTCGAGAGCGTGAAGCACGTGGTCGAGGTCGGTCGCAATGAAGCAGTCGTAACGCTTCTTGGTCGCCACCAGGAGGTCGCTGGGCTCGAGGAGTTCGGGCATGATCTCAAGCCCAGGGCTGCCCGCAACCTGGTGAATGAGAACGTTCTTCCGGGTTGCGGTAGTCCCGGCGACACTGGCCCACCAGGGGTTCCCAGCTATCTCGGCGCTGTTGCGATAGGACGTCATGACATGAATCACCGGGATCCCGAGGGCCCGTACACCCGTGAGCAGCGATGCGTTAGCTGCTACAACCTGTGCCGCTTTAGCTGCAGCCAACGGCATGGTCGCCACCGCCGGGTCAAGATGACCACGGTGGCAGTCGATGGTGACGACCGCGATTCGGCGAGAACTCAATTTAAAGTTCGGCGCACCCATGTCTTGGTCTCCTTAGGATGGTCTCGGCGCTCAATCACGCCGTCGGATCGTACGAACTCGACGAGGTCGACGGCTTGTGTGCCGCGGGTCCGATCAAGTAGCCAGTCAGCGGCGTATGCCACCCAGTTCGGACCGCGCACCACTGAGGGCGTGGGAGCCGATAGAGCGTGTCGTCCTTCTGCGTAGACGAGCATTGGTGCTGGGCCCTTAGCCAAGCTCACCAATTCGTACGAATGCTGGATCGGCGACAACTCATCTTCATCACCGGCGATTACCAACCACGGGACCGACATCTCTTGCACGAGCGCACGCAAGTCAATCTGCTGGGCCATGATGTCGAAGGCAGCCTCGTCATGCTCAAGTCCAGCCATCCACATGTACCTCGCCTTGAATGACGGAGAGGCCATCTCGAAGATCATCTGTCCGCCCGGCTCGTGACACACCAAGCCCACAGCCGCACCCTTGAGACTCGGCTGAGTCGCCGCGATCTGTGTCATCCAATACGAACCGAATGAGAGTCCGAACGCGACGATGCGATCTTGGTCGACTTCGGGACGTGATCGACACCAGTTCATCACCACTTCGCCGGCGTCTATCCACGCAGTAGGAGTGAACTTGACGCCACGGATCGGCGCCTCGCCCTGCCCTGGGCCGTCGAAGGCGAGGACGGCGAAGCCGCGCTGGAGGAATTTATCGCCATACAAGCTGACGTTGAGCTCCTTGGGTGCGTCCATCCCACCGCAGGAGATCACCGTGGGGATGGCCCCGCCGTTGTAGCCGGGGGGCAAGTGCCACCACGCCGGGATGAAGGAGTCGCCGAAGGGGATCTCGACTCGCTCAACGTGGTGATCTGCAAGACGCGCATATGCCGAGTAGTAGGCGTTCTTGCGATCATCAAGATCGACGAGCAATTGGGAAGACTCCCAGATCGGCCATTGCGCGGAGACGATGTGCAGCGCAGCGAAGAAATAGTTCTCCCGTGCGGTGACCAGTCGGCCGTCACGCTCGGCCTGCTCGGCCAACCGCAGGCGGTGATCCGCAAGCTCAAGAAACACCGGGGTGAGATCCGCAAACTTGGTGACCCGCGACTTGGCGCGCTCAAAGTCCCCGACGGCATCGATGCCCATGGGTCGCAGGGTGTAGGCGACCCGGGGTTGGTCCCACTCGAGGCCGTCGGTGCGCAGAATCGAATCAATCAGCCAGCGCTGCTCGTGCCAGCGTCGGGGACCGCTCACTCCCTGCATTGTCAATCTCCTTAGTGATTCAGAGCCAACCTTGCGTCAGCTGCTTGCTACGGAAGATTCAATATGCTAGACATCCTATAAGATATAACGTTAGGATCTCTCGAAAAGGGGGAATCTGGTGAGAGTTAGGTCACGCATCGCGGCGCGAGATTGCCGAGTAGTTCCATCGCAGGGGGCAGGCCAATGGATACAGATAGCCGGATAAACAGGAGACTCCAATGACCGATGGCACCAATCAGGACGTTGCAACCCCGCTCGCGCAGTATGCGCCCTACCGTCGTGCCGGCGATCTGGTGTTCTTCGCGGGGATCATCGCCGCTGACGTGGCCCTCGGCCGCGTGATCAATGGATATGCGGACTTGCCAGCAGCCGCCCGCTTGGCGGCGGGTCAGACCGGGGAGATGTCAACAGACGAGAAGGAAGGGCCGATCGCCGCCCAGTCCTGGTACGTACTCGACGCGCTCCGACGCACTGTTGCATCGGCGGGTGGCACGCTCGACGACCTCGTCAATGTCACTCAGTTCTTCACGGATCTACGGGACTACCCGGTTTACGCACGCATTCGGTCACAGTTCTTTACTACGCCTCCGGCAAGCACCTGCGTAGGAGTCGTCGAACTGCTCCCCAATCACTTAACACTTCTGGAAGTACAGGCTGTCGCATACATCCCACTTGCAAGCTCGGGACGGCCGGTCAACAACTAATGGCCGAGGCACTGTCGGCCATTCATGTGACGAAGTCATTCCCGGGGGTAAAGGCCCTTGAGGATGTTTCGCTTGAGCTTCACGCGGGCGAGGTCCACGCTCTCATTGGGGAAAACGGCGCGGGCAAGTCAACCCTGATCAGTATTCTTGCGGGCGCGACACGGCCGGACTCCGGTGAAGTGAAGGTCGCCGGACACGCAGTCGCGTTCGATAGTCCAGGGACCGCGAGGCGGCACGGCATCTCGACAATCTTTCAAGAGTTGTCGCTCCAGCCGTGGCTCGATGTTGCGTCGAACATCGTGTTGAGCAACGAGCCTTCACTCAAGGGAGCGCGGCAACTCTTGTCTCGCCGGCAGGCGGAGCACGTGGCGCAGCTAGCACTCGATCGGCTCGGCGCACGGGATTTCTCGGCCAGGACCCTAGTCGCCAACCTAACCAGCGCGCAACGGCAGTTGGTGGAAATCGCCCGAGCGCTGGCATTCGGCGCCCCAGTGATCATCATGGACGAGCCGACGTCGTCGTTGCCGAGCCGCGATGCATCGCGCTTATTGGAGATAGTCCGCCAGCTACGAGACGAGGGGACTGCAATCTTGTACGTTTCGCATCGCCTCGACGAGGTCAAGACCATCGCAGATCGCGTGACGATTCTGCGCGATGGGCGAAATGTGCGCACTGAACTAATCGATAACCTCACGACCGGTCAGATGATCGAATCGATGACTGGTCGGCGGGTGGATCACCTGTTTCCAGAACGCAGTTCCCACGTGGGCGAGGTCGTCTTTCGCGCCAAAAACCTCACTAAGAAGGGCGCCTTCCACGATGTCAGCTTCGAAGTTCGAAGTGGCGAAATCCTCGGCTTCGCCGGTCTCATCGGTGCTGGGCGTTCAGAAGTAATGCGGGCCATCTTCGGTGCGGACCGGTTCGACTCAGGTCACATCGAACTCGATGGCAAAACGATCTCGGTGCACTCGCCGCGCGAGGCGATCGCGGCCGGCATTTCCTACCTCCCGGAGGATCGAAAGGAACAAGGACTCGTCTTGGACTTGTCCTCGCGCGAGAACATGGTCATGGCCGCGCTCCCTCGCTTCTCTGCCCTGGGCCTCGTGCGCGGTCGTCAGGTTCGCTCCGTCACCGCGGCGATGGGACGCAAACTGGGCGTCAAAGGAGATCTCAATCGGCCGTCGTTGACTCTCTCTGGCGGCAACCAGCAGAAGGTCGTCATCGGTAAGGGTCTCATCTCCCATGCGCGTCTGTTGATTTTCGATGAGCCCACACGCGGCATCGACGTAGGTGCAAAATACGAGATTTACGCACTGATTCATGAACTTGCGGCCCAAGGCGTCGCGATCATCTTGGTGTCTTCTGACCTGCCCGAAATTATGAACGTTCCTCACCGCGTCATCGTTATGTCTGATGGCGGGATGCATGGCGAGTTTGTTCACCCAGAGCTTTCCGAAGAAGCGATCCTGTCGGCTGCCTTTTCTGCCTTCACGAGAGAGCAAGGTGCGGCGTGATGACCCCTCCCAAGAGTCCGTCACAGATCAGTGTTGTCAACCGGTTGCAGCAACTCGATCTCAGGCAGGTGGGGCTTCCGCTCGTCGTGATCCTCATGATCGTCTTTTTCACGTTTAAGTCCGACGTCTTCATGACTCCAGGCAACTTCCAAAATGTCGGCTTGCAGGCCGCCGCCATCGCATGCGTGGCCTTCGGACAGACATTCGTCATTCTGACGGCGGGTCTCGACCTATCCGTGGGAGCCACGGTCGCCCTCGTGAGCGTGGTATCGGCGATGGTGATGAACGACAGGGGTCCCTTCGTCGGCATCGTCGTCGGGCTACTCGCTGGTGTCGCCGTGGGACTAGTGAACGGTCTTGTCATAACCCGGCTGCGGGTCGCCCCGTTCATCGCGACTCTGGCCATGCTGTCCATCGTGTCCGGCGTCGCACTCAACCTCAGTGGTGGCACACCGGTGGTGGGGCTACCAAAATCTTTCACGTCGCTCGCCTACAGTCGACTTTTAGGCATCCCGGTGCCGCTGGTTCTAGCGATCGCAGTACTCATCTTGGCCTATGCGGTGCTGCGCTTCACCCGGCTGGGCCGCTACATTTACTCGACCGGCGGAAACTCGCAGGCCGCTCGGCTATCGGGAATCAACGTACGGAGTACGCAGTTAGCCGCCTACATCATCTGTGCTGCGCTAGCCGCTATCGGCGGCCTGATCCTCACCGCGAGAGTGGCCTCCGGTCAGCCGACTCTCGGAAGTGATCTAGCGCTTACTTCGGTCGCGGCGGTCGTGCTCGGCGGAGTCTCCCTGTTCGGCGGGCGAGGCAGCGTTCTCGGCGTAGCCGTTGGTGTCGTCTTTGTGACAGTCCTGGCCAACGGCCTGAATCTTCTGGGCGTGTCCTCGTACACCCAAATGATGGTGATCGGTGTCGCAATGATCCTTGCGATCGCAGCCGATGAATTCATAAGCCGAAAGTCTCGAACTCGTCAAAATCCGTCCTAGCTCGAGCGCTGTCACTCAGCGCCCACCCATGATGATCGGAAGGAGTCAACGTCAAATGATCACAAAAGTCAGAAACAGAATTTACGTACCGATGTTGTTCATCGGCGCAATAGTCCTCACTGCGTGCGGTAGTGGCTCTAACGGGGGAGGCAGTACAACTAACAGTGGTGGCACTCCCGCGGCTGGTGGGACTATCGGCGTCTCGGTCCCGACGGTGGAAGGGCCTTACTTCACCGCCATGCTGTACGGCATCACCGACGAGGCGCAGAAGGCCGGATACACGGTCACCATTCTCTCGGCGGGCGGTTACGGCAAAGTCGACGCCCAGGTGAGCCAAATCGAGACGCTTACAGCCAAGAAGGTCGACATCATGCTCGTCGACTCCGGCGACCCAACAGCGACTCAGGGACCGATCGAGCAGGCGGTGGCCGCGGGATTGATCGTGGTGGGCGCAGGTGATCCTGCTCCCGGAGCGTTGGGGTCAGTGTCAGCACCTCACTGTTCGGTAGGCAAAGACATGGCAGCCGGCGCCAAAGACCTACTCCCCAACGGTGGAGACATCGGCGTTCTTGCCGGACCGGCAGGTGCCTTCTGGTCAGGAGAGCGGCTTCGATGCTTCAAGGAGGAGCTGGCCGGCTCGAATATCAACATTGTTGCTGAGAAGACGTCCGACCCAGACATTGCGGCCGGACTAGCGATCGCGACCGACATGCTCCAACGGTTCCCGGATCTCAACCTTCTCTATGGTGCTGATGACACCGTGGGCAACGGAGCAGCAGCCGCGGTCCAGGCAGCCGATAGGTGCGGCAAGACATTTGTCCTGACTGCTGTGTTTGGTCAGCAGGCGCAGCAGCAGATGGAGGCTGGGTGCCTCAACTACGACGTAGCTCTCCAGCCGGTCCTCATCGGCCGCCAGGCAGTTCAACTGGGCATCGCGTTGAGAAATGGCGAAAAGCCGGCCGTAACCGAGGTGCTGGTCCCGAACATCCCCGTCACTCCGGCGAATATGAAGACAGTCGACATTGGGGCGATGCGCGCCCCCGAGGGCTGGAAGCCAACAGTCTGAGAGGGGAAAGGATGAAAGACGACACCGTGATCGTCAGTTTGAATCAGCAGCAACTCGAGTTGTTGGATCGGACGATCGATCGCTTTCCGGGGTCGGACCATGAGGCATTGATGGTCATGGCCTTTAAGGAGTTCTGCGCGGAACAGGCAGACCTGTCAGGCGACGCAGACGATCAAGGCTAATAAGAGGAACCGATGGGCGCGGGGACAAAAAACCCGCGCCCATCGGTTCCCGTCGAGAGTAGAGGAAGACAGTGGCGAGAGAACTTGTGTACGAGACGATCATCCAGCCGGGGACAGGCAAAGCACTTGTGGTGAAGCGTGGCCAAGTGCTGCGCATTGAGCAACTCGAGGACGGGGGGCAGTGTGCCGACTTCAACTGCTTCAACCTGCATGACTACAAGGAGCATTTCCACACCGCTCGCACGCGCCACCTGCACGGCTTGTCACCCACGACCGGCGCGTTCTTGTGGTCGGCTCCGCCACGCGACCGTCCGATAGCGGTCATCGTCGCAGATACGGTGGGTAGCAACGACATCCTTTACGGACGTTGCTCTGCCTGGCTTTACGACTACCAGTACGGTCTAGCTGAGCACGCGAACTGCCACGACATCCAGGCAGAAGCACAGCGTGAGTTTGGTCTAACGCCTGACGACGTCCATGACTCGTTCAACTTCTTCATGAATACCGGAGTCGACCAGGAGGGGCACCCCTTTATCGGACCGAATCTCTCTAAGAAGGGTGACTACGTTGAGATCCTCGCTCTCATCGACACGATTATGGTGCCCAATGTATGCGGGGCAGATGTCATGGCCACCAACAACTTCCAGTACAAGCCGCTTCGACTCACGGTGTACGACACCGAAGAAGCAGAGGTTATCGAGCACGAGGCACGGCCGGAAATGCGCAAACTGGTGACCCAGCGTGGCCCTTCCGACTTCACCCAAGCCACCATCAAGGCGACTCGAGAGCTTGAGCGAGATACCGGCTACGTTCCCAACTTCACCAATGTACCCATCCGACTCGAAGAATTGACTGTCGCTCTCGGCGGAGACGATCTCTCCCGACTAGACCAGTTGGTCGCGAGCAAAGACTTCGGCGCTACCCGAGCCGAAGCTCTTCGATACGTCTTCTTCGTCTGGTGGATCAACAAGTTCATGCAAGGGCCCAAACACCTCGACCGCAGCGCTGCCAAGGACAAGCCGGGAGAATGAGTAGCTCCGCTCATTAGCGCAGGCTGAATCGTTTCTTGAAGACCTAGAGAATGCCGGTGATACTCCGTTAACATTCGTCATGGCCGAGTGGCTGAAGAGCAAGATTCTCGGCGAACTGGGCGTGGATGCCCAGTAAATGAAGGACCATGGGATCCACGTTTCGGGCGAATATCTGACGGGAAGTAAAAAGGCATGCAACTCGACCACCTGATTACCGGCGGCACTCTCGTGAACGGCGACGGCGAGCATCGCCTGAATGTCGGGATAAAAGGCGCCCAGATTGCGTACGTCGGCCCTGACGAAGTGCCAGCCGATTCAGTCATGGACGCTTCCGGGCTCTACCTACTCCCGGGTGGGATCGACACTCATGTGCATCTCATGGACCCGGGTAGCCCTGAGCGCGAAGATTTTCCTACCGGGACGGCGGCAGCTGCGATCTCGGGCGTCACGACGATTATCGAGCATGCTCATGGTCGCCCGGTTCGCACTGTTGCGGACTTGGAAGAGAAGCGGGCGTACCTCACGGGTAGGTCTTCAGTGGACTACGCCTTAGCTGCCCATGCTTGGCCCGGGGGAGACCAAGACATCGCGGCTCTGTGGAATGCCGGGGTCGGCTTCTTCAAGGTATTCACCTGCACCACACACGGCATTCCAGGACATAACGCGTCAGACCTGCGGAGCCATCTGCAGAAGACGGCAGAGTGTGGCGCTATCTCCCTTCTGCATTGTGAAGACGAGTCACTCACTGCCTACGCAGAAGTACTCCTCCGCGAATCAGGCCGAACTGACAATGCTTTGCTACTGGAGTGGCGAAACCGAGATGCTGAGGTCGTGGCGGCGGTAGTTGCTGGAGTTCTCGTGCGGCGAACCGGTGCACGAGCAGTGATCGCACACGTGAGCAATCCAGAAGTTGCCGCCTATACGTTACGCGAACGCGAACTGGGTGCCACGCTCTATGCAGAGTCTTGCCCGCAGTACTTCCTGCTCCGGGAGGATGAAGTGCGGACGTGCGGCACTTTGCGCAAGTTTACGCCCCCTGCGCGCGCTCGTAATAACGGTGATGAGGCGGACATGTGGACGCTACTTCGGCAGGGCAAACTCACGCATATGTCGTCCGATCACGCCCCATCGACCATGGAACAGAAAATGGCTGGCGACATGTGGAACGTCCATTTCGGGTTGCCCGGGTTGGACTCCACGATGAGCATCCTGCTTGATGCGGTTGCGCGAGGCCATCTCCAATACAGCGACGTTGCACGTGTCTATAGCGAGACGCCTGCTGACATATACGGGTTATCGGCAAAGAAGGGCCGAATTAGAGTCGGCGCCGACGCAGACGTGATTGTGGTTGATCCGAACAGATCAAGGACCATCACCAACGACTCCGTGGTGTCAAAAGCGGGGTGGAGTCCTTTCGATGGCCGTGAAGTGCGCGGCGTCGTGACTCGCACTTACCTGCGCGGCATGCTGATCGCCCAAGACAGGCAACTCGTTGCTGCACTGCAAGGAGACTTCATTCTCGGTGGTGGCGCGTGAGCGTGAATTCTGGGTCTGTCGACGAAACGTCGGCGGATTTACCAGTAGTGCACGCTTTCGTCCTCGGGGGAACCATCAGCATGACGAAGGGGCCAACCGGCGTCGCTCCGGGCCTCTCCGGTAAAGAGGTCTTCGCGAACATCGCTGGCATGGAGACGACCGCGAAGGTTGTCCTGCATGACTTCCGAAAGCTGCCCGGGGCATCGCTGCGCCTCGATGACATCTATGAGTTGGCCTTACTCATCACGGAGACGCTGGATGGTGATGCAGCCGGTGTAGTCGTGGTGCAGGGGACGGACACAATCGAAGAAGTTGCATTCTGCCTGGATTTGCTGATTCAGACGTCGAAGCCCATCGTCGTCACAGGTGCAATGCGATCGCCGGCGGCGCCGGGTCCCGATGGCGATGCAAACTTGAGTGGCGCTGTCGTCACTGCTGCGTCCGCTATAGATTTCGGCGGAGTTGTCGTAGTCCTAGGTGACGAGATACATGCCGCACGACTCGTCTCCAAGTCGCATTCGACGAAACCATCGGCGTTCGCATCACCGGCATCGGGGCCGATGGGGACGATCATCGAGGGCGCCGTTATCGCTCCGTTGGCCTTGCGCAACCGCGGTCCCCACGTGGCGGCCAGGCCAGTTCGCGAGTCGGCTTCCGTACCCGTAGTCGTCATCGGACTCGACGACGACGGACTTGGTTTGACGGCGGGGAACCTCGCGGACGGCCTTGTGATCGAGACCATGGGCGTCGGCCACATTCCGTCGTGGTTGGTTGAACCGATTAGTGAGATAGCGAAGCGGATCCCGGTAGTGATGTGCTCGCGTACGAGGTCTGGGCCCACGCTCACTGCAACGTATGCGTTCCCCGGGTCTGAACAAGATCTATTACGAGCAGGTGTCATCGCGGCTGGCTCATTGACTTCCATGAAGGCCAGGCTGCTCCTGCTCCTGCTCTTGAGATCTGGGGCTGATCACGCGAGGATCATTCGAACATTCTCCGAAATGCAATAGGGCAATTTCGCCAAGTTGAGAGGACATACGTCAATGTCGATTCTGCTTACCCACGCATACGTGGTCACGGTCGATACCGACCGTCGGGTTATCCCTGATGGGTGGATTCTCATCGAGGGCAATCTCATCACTGGAATCGGTAGTTGCGCCACGGACCCGTTGCCGTCAGCTAGCGAAGTGATTGACCTGAAGGGCATGTTGGCTATGCCCGGATTGATCAATGGGCACAATCACCATTGGGGAAGTCTGTTCAAGAACACGGGCGAAGGGCTGCTCTTAGAAGACTGGTTAGACCAGGTGACGATTCCGCTCCTGATGACCTTGACGAATGAAGACCTGCGTATTGCCGCCTATCTAGGGGCCATTGAGCAGATCAAGACTGGCACCACGTGTTCGCTTAACCACCTGGTCAACGTCAACGACGATGCGAGTCTGGCGGCCATCATTGAGCCAGTTGTCGAAGTCGGCGTGCGGCAAGTGGTGGGAAAGGAAATGAGGCACACTCCGTCTCCCCCGTTCTCGACTAAGTACCCAGCCTTCCCCAATTCTCGCTCTTTGGACGATGAAGTGGCGTACGCCGATGAAGTCGTCGGCCGATGGGATGGCCATGCTGGACGGATCCACATGGGATTGGCAATCGAGACCGGCGCTAACTGGATGCTTCACAATGCGACCTCCGACGAACTCATCATTGATGGCGTACGCCTTGCGCAAAAGCGAGGGCTAAAGATCACGAACCACTGCTCAGCAGGCACACCGTGGCTCTCCGTTCGGGAGTTCGAGGCGATGACGGGTGGTGGTGATGTCGACTACCTAGTCCGGCTGGGAGCACTGACGAACAACTGGACTCTGGCTCATTCCTTGCATCTGAAGGGACGTGAGATTGATGCGGTAGCTCGTGCGGGAGCGACTGTCATCACCAACCCGGTGAGCAACGCATACAGTTGTGATGGCATTGCGCCTCTGAAGGACATGCTGAAGGCAGGCATTGTGATCGGTCTTGGCACGGACGGTACATACGTAAACTGCTCACCCGACATGGTCGAGCAGATGAAGTTTGCCGTTCTTATCCAGAACGTTACTCACCTTGATCCCACTTTGATGACCTGCGAAATGGCAATCGAGATGGCGACGATCGGCTCCGCAACCGCCTTAGGTATTGACCACCTCGTCGGTTCGCTAGAGGTTGGCAAGCGAGCAGACATCGCCGTATTTAACTTGGATACTGCACACTCGACTGTCGCCAACAAGCAGATAGCGGCGCTGGTTTTCTCGGCTCATGGGACGGATGTTGACACGGTCTTAGTTGATGGTCAGATTCGGCTTCGAGGCGGTGAACTCGTTGGGTTTGAGGCAGAGAAGTCGGTACTTGCCGAAGCGACGGGAAGGGCAACTGCCGCAATTGACCGCGCAGGACTTACGTCTCGCGTGTTTCAACACTGGCGACCACGCGCGCAGTAACGAGTTACCACTTACTTCAGTGTTCAAAACGTGCAGTTGAGGCAAAGGAGGAGAGAGTCATGGCGAACAACACATTGGCAGGGAAGGTAATCGTCGTCACTGGAGGCGGCCGCGGGCTAGGCAGAGCGATGGCACGCGCCATGGGTGATGAAGGAGCAGTCATCGTCGTGACCGGACGCGACTCGGATCGGTTAGCAGATGCGCATGCGGAATTCACTAGCCGCGGGATTGTGTCGGCGACTCGAGTGCTCGACGTCACTGACGCCCAATCGACGATTCAAGTTGCGGCAAGTGTTGTGGAGGAATTTGGCCATGTCGATGTGCTCTTTGCAAATGCGGGTGTGAGTCTGGTCAAGTCGAGTTTGGACACATCGGCCGCTGAGTTCACGGAAATCCTCGAGAGCAATGTTGTGGGCACTTTCAACTGTGCCCAGGCATGGGGTCGACACATGCTGGCAGCGAATCAGGGCAAGATTGTGACAATTGCTTCAAATATGGGAATCGCCGGAATGCCGGGCTGGGCGGCTTATGCCGCCAGCAAAGCTGCTGTCATTAATCTTACGAAAAGCCTTGCGTGGGAGTGGGCGCCGAACGTGACGGTGAATTGTCTCGCCCCAGGGGCCCATCGTACGGAAATGAATGCGGGCCTTCTTTCGATGCCTGGAGTTGAGGCCGGAATCATCTCCGTCACGCCGCTTGCTCGAATTGGATTGCCAGTGGAGCTCGGGGCCGTGGCAGTCTTCTTGGCCGGTTCCGGCTCTGATTTTATGACGGGCGAGACAATCTCGGTTGACGGAGGAATCCGGCGAAGTTGAGACGGCGCTTGTGCCTGCGATCGGGGCGGACCCGGGTCAGGTGTGCGCAGGTTTACTTGGCAGGGATCGAACGCAGATAACCCGAGATCATCACGGCAAGCTCCGTAGCGAGCACGTTCTGGCTCATGGTGATGCGAGAGACTTCGCTTTGGTCAAGCATGACGTGCTGGAACATTGCAGCGAGGATCGTGCGCCAAGCGGTATCAATTCGCCGCTTGGCGGCAGCGCTAGAGGCGTCGGGAAGGAAGCTCCCAACTATGACAACAAACGCATCATTACCACCCAGATTGAATTGCGCCCCCATGGACCGCGCAGTCTCGTCTTGCGAGTTTCCCACCGCAAAGAAATACACCGGGGCCCTGTGCCGGTCGGCAATGCCAAGGGCAGCTTTGGTCAAGGTCAGTATGGCTGATTCCAGATCGGGCTGGGCGGCGGCCTTCGCAGTTAGGGGCACCATTTCGGACGCAATAATCCCGAGCACGCGCTCGTGCATTGCCTCAAAGAATCCGTGCATGTCGCCAAATCGCGCATAGAACGAACCGGTCGACGTCTGAGATCTTTCGATGACAGCCTCGAGGGTCAGAGCCGGGCTGCCGCCCTCGTAGAAGAGTTGCTCGCCAGCGTCGAGCATGCGATTCATCGACTCAACACTGCGCGCTTGCACCGGTACTTTTCGAACCATGGTCAACTCCGTATAAGCACTTTCCCCACGCTCACAGTAGCGCGATTTGCCGAGTGGCGAAGGAAAAGCTGAAGAACAATCTCGAAATGTCCCTCTATTTTAGGGCATTCGTGTCTCTGGGCTCAGGCAAGCCGTGAACCACCCGTGCTAACTTCTCCAATTGATATGTGGCTCGCCGGATATGGCGCAGCGGGTGTCAGGAGGGCAATTTTGTCTAGAGCATCGCAGGGAGGCGCGAAGTGACACTAGTGATCGTGCTTGCCTACGCGGTAGGGGCTTCAGCGGGATTTGCGATTGCTCGCACAGGCAAACTCGCTGGGGAGTGGCGGATCTTCATCCGCACCCAGCTGTTGTTGTCGAGCGCCCTGATCTCGCTGCTCGCTGGTTGGCAGTTGGGTGGTTGGTCAGACCTGCTGTGGCCGGTTTTGGTCACGGGTATCTGCGTTCTTCTCATTGGGGTTGCCTACCTACTCACGCCTCGATCACCAAGCCGCGCGGCTCACGCGGTTTTGGGAGGATGGTCCGCCATCCCCAACCCATCGTTTTGGCTGGTTCCCATGTCCGACGCGATTGCCGGCACAGCTGGGGTAGTCGTTGCGGTCTTCGTTGACAGACTGGCCCGTGCCGTTTTTGGGGTCTTCGTCTGGATTCTGCGTCGGCACGCACCCATCCCACAGCGAAAGCGCACCTCGTTTATCGACGAAGCGCCCTTCATCGCACTGGTTGTCGGACTGGTGCTCAACTACTTCTCTGATGCACCTGCCTGGACAGGGACAGTAATTGAGTGGGCGGCACCGGTGTTGGCAGCTACAGGTGCTGCCGTATTCGTTGGATCAGTTATGCACCCCAGTCAGCGGATTCCATGGCGGCCCGGTGTGCGAGTGTGGGTCATCCTCACTGTCGTACGCATTGCCCTGATGGTGCCACTGGTCCTTCTCGCACCGACACCCGCCATTGCGGTTGTCCTGGTGCTTGGCACATTCAGCATCCCGGCGTTCTTTCCGCCACAGTTCTCGGTGCTGTTCGGATACGCCGATTCAGTTGTGGCGGCTTCTGTTCGTCTAGCCTGGTTCTTGGCTCCGATCGGTGTGGTGGCTGGCCTATTCATCATGCGGCAGTAGGCGCAAGGGCCAACAGCCTTTCAGCCCATGCGAAGTGCGATTGCGATCTCGCGGATCATGGACTCTTGCGCTGCCACGATCTTGTGCTCACCGAGCGCACGCCACAGATCACCCGGGTCTAGCCCGAACTCCGCGGAAACTGCCATAACCTGTGGCGCGTAACCGCTGAAGACCCCAGCTAATCCACTCTCGAGAGTTGAGGCTGTCGTTCGCGGCAGGTTGTCTGGAAACTCATTTTCTACCAGGCGACTCAACCCAAGTACCTGTCGCAGGCCTGGATGACTGTCGCTGTGGTCTGTGGCCACAACACTTTCAAGCTGAGCGTTTCCTGCACCTGCACCAAGCCCCATGGCCGCGCCATCCACAATGCTTGCACCTGCATTGGAAGCGGCATGGGCATTTGCGACAGCCAGCCCAAGATTGTTATGTGCGTGGAAGCCAACTTCGATGCCAAGTTCTTGATGAACCATCTCTACGCGTTCGCGTACGTCTTTAGGCTCGAAGTGTCCAGCTGAATCCATCAGGATGATGGCAGAGGCGCCATACGCCTTCATTAGCTCAGCTTGAACCAGTAGACCCGGTAGATCAATCATGTGAGACATCATTAATACGCCGTGAACCGTGACGGATTGTGCGGCCAGGTACTCCATATGCGTCTGCGCCATCGAAGCTTCGGACACATGAGTTGCCACACGGAATACTTCTACACCTAGTTCTACTGCAGGGTGCAAGTCGCGATTGATTGTGGCAAATCCGGGTATCGCGTGAACTGCGAGTTTGGCTTCACGTAGGGATTCACGGGCAGCCGTGAGGAGCGACTCATCACTGCAGGCGGACTTGCCAGCAAGGAAGGATGACGTTCCAAGACCGTTGCCATGTCCCACTTCAACAGCCCAGACTCCCGATGTATCGGCCATCGCGCAGTACTTGCGAACGAAGCTTTCAGCCAGCTGATGGCCGAGGGCATGGTTGCCGTCGCGCAGGGTGACGTCGTAATAGATCGTCATGTTTGTGCCTTAGCGCGGATGTGATGTTGCCCGAGGATTCGTGCTGACTCGACAGCAGCGGAATTGATGATGTCTAGGTTGCCTGCGTAAGGGGGCAGGTAAAAGCCGGATCCGATCACCCGAGAAGTGACGGACACGAGACCCTCGCGAGGGCAGTAGGGCTCTATCGCAAAGTCATATCCGGGGACTGACTTCTGGACTTCTGTGATCATCTCGGCACAAGCAATCCGGATTGCATCAAGGTCAATAATGTCCGCTTGAACGAACACGGTAGTGCGCATCATGACCGGGGGATCCGCAGGATTGAGGATCAACATTGCCTTTGCTTTCGGACATCCGGTGACCTGGGCTGCTAGTTCCTGAGTTGCCTCAACGTAATGATCAACGTTACGACGAGATGCGGGACCGACCGATAGCGAGGGGACGCTGACGGAGACCTCTACCTCAGAAATACGGCTAACTCCGCGGGTTATGGCGTTGAGCATCGGTGCGGAGGATTGCCCGCCGCAACTGATCATCGACAGGTTTTCAGGTTCGATGCCGGGACTGAGGTGCATTGAGTCGACTCGATCGACTAGGCACGGGACCATTGGTCGGCCTATTCCAGAAGGGGTGAGATCGATCATCCACTTACCGTGCTCCTTGGTGATGTCCCAATGACCAGGATGGTCAAACGAGGACGTTGCATCAAAGACTCCATCAAAGAAGTCAAAGTGGGGGAGCAATCCCGTGATGCCGTTGGTGACAATCACTGGGATGCGATCAACCAAACGCTGCAACCCCGGGCTATCGGGCCGACGTCCGGCGAGGGCAACGACCTCAAAGTCATCGTCAACCAGTAATCGCTCGCACAGGTCAATGCCGATATTGCCGGTACCGAGAATCGCGACTCGGATTCGGCCATGTCTCACGTGACGAGCATATTCCACGATCCACCCATATCAAGGGCGCTTCATTGGCCCCTGCGGTCACTCGAAACTAGTGGGTCAGCAGGAATTACCTCATGGGGATCAATCGCAGATATCCCGAGATCATAGAGCCACTAGAAGTAGGTGGTTCCCAGACCAGATGTCAGGAATCTATTCGCTGGCCATACAAATGGAGACTGGGCCAAGACGGTCGAACTCAGCGAGGAAGACGTCACCAGGTGCGACCGGGACCATGGCGTGAAGTGCTCCGGTCATGATGATGCTGCCAGCAGGGAGGACGATGCCCCTGGGTGCGAGATTGTTGGCAAGCCATGCAACGGCGGCAAACGGATCACCCAGTGTCGCGGCGCCTACGCCGGTGGCAATCACCTCACCGTTCTTGGAGAAGACCATGCCGATCAGACGCGGATCGAAACCTTCAACAGGCACGACCAGATTCGACAGTGCAATCGCGCCACTGCTTGCGAGGTCCGCAATCGTGTCAGCCAGTCGGATCTTCCAATCGCGGATCCTTGAATCGACGATCTCGAGAGCCGCGACGAGTCCACGGGTCGACTGACGGGCTTGATCAGGAGTGCACCCTGGCCCGGAAAGGTCAGTTCTGAGAATAACGCCAATCTCTGCCTCTACACGTGGCGCGATAAATCGGTCTACAGGGATCTCAGCACTGTCTCGGTAGACCATGGATTCGAAGACGGGTCCGAAGTCTGGCTGGTCGACACCGAGCAACTGTTGCATCGGGGCGGAAGTCAGGCCGATTTTATAGCCACAGATGGTTTCGCCATCATCAATGAGACGTTGTGTCAAGCATTGCTGAACCGCGTAACCGTCTTCTACTCCCAGATCAGGTAGTGAATCAGTAAATGCCGCGACCGGTGTTCGTGTCTGTCGCGCTACATATAAGGCGTCGGCAAAATCACGCGCCTGCTGCGGTGTCAAAATTTTGTTCATTGGGAGTCTTCTTA
>WLOK01000001.1 GCA_009699315.1 Actinomycetota bacterium | reverse complement strand
GTACTTGCCCCTTTTGCACGCGACGAGGAATTCTGAACCTCACATCAGTAGCGAATGTGCGACCTTCCCCCGATAGGATGAGAGCTCTGTAGGCGGAGGGCAGGTAGGCATGCGCTGGGTCGTAATGAAGGCCGCGTCTTTGCTCACTCTGGTGGTCTCTCTGGGGCTGGGCTTCCCGGCCGCCGTCGCACCCGTCGCTGCGTCCGAATCTGTCAGGGCTGAGACCCCGCTTTGTGCGCCAGCACCAGAGGCTTTGCTTATCGGTGACTCTTTGGTTGCGCGTGCGAGTGACGACTACGTGACTGCCTTTGCGGAGGCTGGGTGGAACCTCACCGTGGTTGCGTACGGCGGCAGGACGGCTCGTTGGGGCTTTCCCCAATTAGAAGCTCAAATGGCGCTGACTCCCCAACCAAGCGTGGTGATAGTGTCGCTTGGCACGAATGACACTCGAATGCTGTCCACCACCCAAAACCAAGACGCTGCACTTATCCGGCGATATGTGGATGCGGTGGGTGATGAGCGCACGCTGCTGTGGGCGAACGTCGCCCTGCAGCCTGAAATACCAAGCCTCTCTCCGCGCTATGTCCGAGAGGTGGAGTTCAACGACGCATTGATCCAGGTTGCGTCGGAAAGTACCAACTTGCAGGTTCTTGACTGGGCAGGCGAGGCGGACTACTCGCAGTTCCTAGATGACGGGGTTCACTATCAGCCGACCGAATATCCGCATCGCGCGCAGTGGCTAGCCGATGCGCTGTTGCGAACAGTGTGTGAGCCAGATCCAGGCGAACCGGGTCCAGTAGTCCAGCCTTGGCCCACGCAAGTGGGGAATTCATCAGTTTCTATCGCATGGAATCCGCCTCGACGGGGTGGAGAGCCAACCTCGTATGTGGTCGAGTACTCCACAGCACCGTCCGGTCCATGGACTCCAGCTGAAGGGGCAGATCCTGCAGCAACGGCCATGACTATCACTGGGCTTCGATCCACGACTCCCTATTACATTCGAGTAGCCGCGAAGGTCGAGGATGTCGTCGGACCTTGGATGATGGCGACGAACGAAATCCCGATTACATCTGTGACGGGCGGTGCGACATCAACTTGTGTCTTGTATGCCGATCACGAATTGGCCTGTGCCGGAGCCAACGAGTCAGGCTGGATTGACTCGGGCGTAGTAGGGCCAGTAACGCTTCTCACGAATGTGCTCAGTGGAGTATCTGCAGTGAGCCCTGCGCAGGGGCATGCTTGTGTCATTCGGCTCGCCCGTGCAGTTGCCTGCTGGGGTTCGAATTCGCATGGAGTGCTTGGCAATGGCCAATTTTCGGGGGTCCAGGCCGAAGCGATCGATGTTCCGGGCATCGCTGAAGCAATCTCGGTGGCCACGACGGACGCCCACACCTGTGCAGTGTCTGGTGTGGAAGGGGAGGTCACCTGTTGGGGTGCAAACTCATCAGGGGAACTGGGAGACGGAACCTTGATCGACCGAACGTCCCCAACGCGAGTTCTGGGGTTAGGTGCTGTGCGAGACGTGACGGTTGGCCCTGACTTTTCCTGCGCCCTGCTCACCGAAGGATCTGTGTGGTGCTGGGGAGCAAATTCCTTGGGTCAGCTTGGTGACGGAACTCAAATTTCCCGCAATCAGCCACGTCAAGTTGTCGGCCTTTCGGATGTGACCCAGTTGAGCGCCGCCGACGGATATGTATGTGCTCTTCGTGCTGACGCAACAGTTTGGTGTTGGGGGCAGAGTGGATCACTGACTCCGATAAGGACTCCACACATTGGCGGTGCCGTAAAAATCACGACAGCAAGTGACCACGCCTGCGCAGTGTTGAATACGGGTAGCCTCAAGTGCTGGGGTGAAAACGCATACGGCCAACTCGGAACAGGCACGACAGAGGATGCCCCGCCTACACAAGTGCTAGACATCCAATCCGCAGTCTCGGTAGCGCCCACCGACACAGGAAGTTGTGCGCTTCTTGTAGATGGGCGGCTACGTTGCTGGGGGAGCAATCGTGATGGCCAGTTTGGACAGGGCGAGGCGGTGTCAGTGGCTGCTGTGGTCGCACCGAATCTGCCGAAAGTCATCAAGCCGTTCGTGCGCACGCTTGGCATCCGGATTACTCGACTCTCGATCAAGACCGCATCGGGAATTCCTGTCACTGGGGGTTCAATTAGCTGGTCAAGCGTAGGCGCGGTCGCGCGCAATCCGGTGGGCTTGACCGCGCTGGGCATCGCCGGACTCCCATCAACTCCTGCGGGTCGGCTCCAGGTCTCCTTGCGCAGAGGAGTTCTTCCAGATGGGGTGAAGGTCTCAGGCACGTGGACGGTGTGGCAAAACGGTCAGCCGCTCATCGCGCTGACTATCCCGGATCCGCCCGCGCCGTCCACGCGCTACGTCCGTGTCAATGTTGGTGAGAATCGAAGGGTTATCGGTGCCGCAGTCAGAGTCGAGGGTCTCACAGGGCGGTTATCAGTCTCGGGCTTTACGTACGTGGTGAAGACCGTTTCGTCTGGTGCCACCGCCGTGAGTGGGCTCTTTGTTGCTCGAGGCTTCGCACTGAGCGACGCGCCAATCGCTACCGTGGAATATTCCGATGATGTGATTCAGCGCCGTGTGTCCAAGGTGGTCTTAGCTGAGGACTTAACAGTCGTTCGACTCCCACGTGTTCCGTACCTTGACCTGCAGAACCGGGATATTCGCGCACAAATCGGCACGCTTGTTCCCGTCACTGCGAGGTTGTCTGATCCAGTCAGGAAGAGGCGTGATTCACAACCTTCACTCGCGGGAGTCGCGGTTACGATGACGCCACCCGTGGGTGTGGCGCAGACTTGCGCAGGCGTGACCCTCACTGCCAAGACCGACTCCCGAGGCTGGGCAACGCTCGCAGTGTGCGCAACGAAATCGGGCACCTTTCAGGTGTCCGCTCCAGGTGCGGTCAGCACGGCTTGCTTGAATCTTCTGGTATTCGGAGGTGTACCTAGCCCGGTGGAGAAAGTTGACGTGAGATCTCCCTCGTCGGGTCGAATTGTCGTCTCGTGGAGCCCACCGGACTTCATCGGTGGTCGAAGTGTTCCGATCCTCAGCTACACCGTCCTGGTCAGCGGTGGCTCGGGAGTGGTTCGCAAAGAGGTGATTCCGGGTTCGGGCCGACTCCGTCGCCATGTCCACTTCCGTGGCCTCACCAGTGCCAAAACATACAAAGTCACGGTGACGGCAACGAACGCCAGCGGCACGTCAACTCCCGTCGAAGGCTGGGCCGGAGTCGCCTAGCTTGCTGGAGAAGAGTCTTTGAGAGTCGCTGTCTGGCTGGGTCCGGGTACTGCTGTACCGTAAAAGTGGTGAATGAGCCTCAGATCGAACCCGACTTTGCCTCTCTCGGCCTCCGCTCTGAACTGTTGGAGACGCTGACTGCTCTCGGTTATGAGGAACCCACGCCCATCCAGTCCGCCACCATCCCGATCCTCATCCGTGGAACAGACCTCCTCGGTCAGGCAGCGACAGGCACCGGCAAGACTGCGGCCTTCGCGTTGCCCATTCTCCAGGGGCTGGAGCGCGATCGGGGGCGGTCGGCGCCCTCAGCGTTGGTCCTCGTCCCTACGCGCGAACTGGCGTTGCAGGTTTCCCAGGCTTTCCATGTCTACGGACGGATGCTCGGTGCCCGCCTTGTCGCCGTCTACGGAGGCGCACCCCCTCGACATCAGATTGACGCACTGCGGCGAGGTGTCGATGTGGTCGTGGCTACTCCCGGGCGGGCCCTCGACCTCAATGCGCGCAAGCAGTTGATTCTCGATCAGGTGCGGACTGTCGTTCTCGATGAGGCCGACGAGATGCTAGAGATGGGCTTTATCGAAGATATCGAGACTCTTCTCTCGGCCACTCCGCACGATCGCCAGACGGTCTTGTTCTCGGCGACTATGCCTAAGCGAATAGACGCCCTTGCAAATAGGCACTTGCGCAATCCAGAGCGGATCTCAATCAAGCCTGCAGCGCCGTCGTCGAACGATGTGCCCCGCGTGCGTCAAACTGCATACATCGTCACCCGACCCAATAAGACACTCGCGCTTGGACGAATCCTCGACGCCGAGGATCCCACGGCGGCCATCGTCTTCTGCCGTACGCGTGGGGGAGTCGATGACCTTACCGACGTACTTACCGCTCGTGGCTACCAAGCAGAGGCCCTGCACGGTGGTTTGACCCAAGATCAGCGCGATCGCGTAATGGGCAGACTTCGCACAGGCAGCACCGAACTTCTTATTGCGACAGACGTCGCGGCTCGCGGGCTCGACGTCGATCTGCTCACTCACGTTGTGAACTTCGATCTGCCGATTACCACTGAGGCATACGTTCACCGGATCGGTCGGGTGGGCCGCGCCGGCCGCGAAGGTGTCGCTATCAGTCTTGTTGAACCGCGTGAGCGGCGCATGCTGGAGTCCATTGAACGGGCCACGGCTGGCAATGTGCGCATTGAGCGAATTCCTACGGTGAGCGATGTGCGGCACCTGCGATTGCAACGCACCCGTGACTCCATTGAGGAGTTGCTTGGAGATGCTGACGCGCAGGAGCGGATGTCGCATTACCGCCCGCTGGTAGAGGATTTGTTGCTGAGCTATGAGCCCGCTGAGGCGGTGCTGGCAGCGTTCACGCTCGCGCACGAGGCCACCCAGGGGTCGGTGGCTGCGGGAGACGACGGTGACCTTGATGCCTTTGTTGAGGCGCCCCGTGCGACCGGCTCTGGAAAGCAAAAACGCAAGGGCGAAGCGAAATTTGGCACTGTGGCAACTGGAGACAAACCGGGCGGTGGCAAGAAGCACAAGCGTCCGGAAGGACCGACGGTGCGCCTGTTTGTGTCAGTGGGCCGGAAGGCCGGGGTGACGCCCGGAGATTTGCTCGGAGCAATCACTGGTGAGTCCGGACTCAAGGGTGCCGACATTGGGACAATCAGCGTGCACGAGATGTTTTCGGTGGTCGAAGTGCCTACCGATAAGGCCCGCAAGATCATCAAATCCGTACATGGTGCGAAAATCCGTGGCCGCAAGGTCACCGTACGCAATGATCGGGACAAGTAGCCTGTCTTGACACGTGTTTCTTCTCTCGGAGGATCTATGAAGCGCCTAGGCCCCAATTGTTGGCTGGCGTCATGAGTTTTCACGTACGGTCCGGGCCCTGGACGCCGAGTCAGATTGAGGCATGGTTTGGGGAGACCATTGTGCCGCTCCGTCTTGCTTCCGCCGGCAAGCGCGGCCCACTCGTACAGTCGTTGTGGTTCAGTTACGACGACGGTGAGCTGTGGTGTGCAACCCAGCGCGATTCGGTGCTGGCTAAACGTGTCCGACGGGATGGCAACGTGGGTTGGGAAGTCTCTCGCGATGAGCCGCCCTATCGCGGAGTTCGGGGGACCGGCACGGCCAGAATCGTCGACGAGATTGACCAATCGACCGAAGTGCTTCGTAAACTCGTGGACCGTTATGGCCAATCTGGCACGCAACTGGCCAGTTGGCTGCTGGGGCGCATTGAGTCTGAAGTGGTGGTCCGAATCGATGACTTGCGAATCACTTCATGGGACTACGCCCCTCGGATGTGATCGTGCTTAATACACAGCCAACTCTCGAGGAGCCCCATTTATGAGCCACCTATTCACACCTATTCGCCTGCGCTCACTTGAACTCTCCAACCGCGCGTGGGTGGCGCCGATGTGCATGTATTCAGCGGTCGATGGTGTCGTGGGCGATTTTCACGTGGCGCACCTTGGATCGTTTTCGTTGGGGCGCGCCGGATTAGTCATGGCGGAAGCCACGGGAGTCGTGCCCGAGGGTCGCATCAGTGTTGCTTGCCCTGGGATCTGGAATGACACCCAAGTAGGCGCGTGGAAGCGCGTGGTCGACCTCCTGCATTCCCAAGGCACTCCAATTGGCATTCAGTTAGCTCACGCAGGGCGAAAGGGATCTACCTTTGCGCTGTGGGAGAACGGCATTGCGACGGAAGCTGATGGAGGCTGGGAGACGGTATCTGCTTCAGCCATTCCGTTTGCGGACATGCCGACTCCGCGACCCCTGACGGTGAGCGAAATCGAAGGACTCGTCGAAGCCTGGGCGGCAGCGGCGGTGCGGGCTCGATCAGCCGGCTTCGATGTGATCGAAGTGCATTCCGCGCATGGTTATCTTCTCCATCAGTTCCTCTCTCCATTGAGCAATATGCGTACTGACGAATATGGCGGCAGCCTGGAGAACCGGATGAGATTTCCCTTAGCAGTCGCTTCTGCGGTGCGAGCGGCATGGCCCGTCGACCTCCCCGTGATCGTGCGCATTTCGGCTACGGACTGGATGCCAAATGGTTTCAGCGTTGATGAGGCCACCGTGTATGTGAGCGAGTTACAGAAGATCGGCATCGATGTTGTCGATGTGTCGAGCAGCGGGATACATGCCGATCAGCAGATTCCGCGCGACGTGAACTATCAGGTGGATATTGCCGCCCGCATCAGAGCCGCCACGGGATTGACTATCTCCGCAGTGGGTCTGGTTACCTCACCACAACAGGCCGAGGACATCATCGCGTCAGGCAAGGCCGATGCAGTGCGGATGGCACGAGCATTCTTGCGAGATCCACACTGGGCCTTGCGTGCTGCACACGAATTGGGCGCTGATATTGATTGGCTTCCACAATACGAGCGCGGGCTTCCGTGGCTGTGAGTGCCTTTGGCAAATCTAGGGCATGGGATTGTCAGACCCCTATGTCACGCTGAAACTACACCAGCAAAGAGGGGGTTCTATGACTGGCCAGAAAAGGATGAATAGTCCCCATGTTGTGCTCAGTGAGCGCTATATGGAAGCGGTGCGATTTGCGAGTGACATCCATTCAACACACACACGTAAGGGCAAAGACACTGCCTATGTATGTCACCTTTTGGGCGTCTCGGCTCTTGTCCTTGAGGCTGAGGGCACCGAAGATCAGGCAATTGCTGGGTTGTTGCACGACGCGGCTGAGGATTGCGGCGGAGAGCCCATGCTCGACATCATCAGTGACAAGTTCGGCACTGAGGTAGCTCGTATCGTCCGGGCCTGTAGCGACTCGCTGATTGTCAATGCCGACGAAAAGTTACCGTGGAAGCCTCGCAAGGAGGTTCACATCGGACACCTAAGAACGGCGGATTCGGCAGTCCTTATCGTGACGGCTGCAGACAAATTGCATAACGCTCGCGCCATCTTGACCGATGTCCAGATTCATGGAGTGACCACACTCGATCGCTTTAATGGCAAGGCGGACGGCACGCTGTGGTACTACGAGCAGATGCTCGTGGTTCTCCAGGCGCGTCACGCGCCGGAGATTCTTACCGTCCCCCTCGAGGGCGTCGTACGAGATCTAGGCGAGCGAATTCTCGCACCTAGCGCGTAGATCGAAGCGTCAAAGGCCAGCAACAATTACTCGACAGGGCACTCGAAGCATTTCGAAGACGGCCGCATAGTCACTCTCGTCTCCGTAGTACGGATCAGGCACTGACATTGCGGGAAGGTAGATCGATAAACCTGCGTTGGCCGGATCGTATGACCGAATCAGCCGAATGCTCTCGTGTGTCTCGGTGGGTGCGATGCTGTGCAGCATCTCCAGGTTGTCAACGTCCATCGCTAGAACTAGGTCCGGGCGATTCGGATGGTCTTTGTCGAACCACTCGGTTGTGATCTGTCGTGAGCGGTGATCTAAATCGAGCCCGTGTGTGCGCAATGTCGCCAAGGTACGTGGATGGGCGCCATCGCCCATGTGCCAGCTGCTGGTCCCAGCGGACTCGACGATGACCCCGCTCACTCCGGCTAGTTCCAATTCGTGACGCAGAACGGCTTCAGCCATGGGGGATCGGCAGATGTTGCCGAGGCACACGGTGGTGATGCGCATGGGTGCCTCAGCCAAAGACGACGGTGCGCTTGTTATTGAGGAAGACCCGATCCTCGGCGAAGAGGTGCACGGCGCGGGCTAGGACTAGCCGTTCGACGTCGCGACCAATTTCGGCTAATGCATCGGCGGTGTCGGCGTGGGCCACACGAGCCACCTGTTGTTCGATAATCGGACCTTCGTCGAGGTCACCGGTGACGAAGTGGGCGGTTGCTCCGATGAGCTTGACGCCGCGGGCATATGCCTGGTGGTAGGGCTTTGCGCCCTTGAACCCGGGCAGGAGCGAATGGTGGATGTTGATGACGCGACCCGTCATTCCACGACAGAATTCATCGCTGAGAATCTGCATGTAGCGGGCTAGGACCACGAGGCCAACTCCGCGCTGTTCCACAATTTCCAAAAGTCGTGCTTCCTGGGCAGATTTTGTCTCGGGCGTCAAGGGCAGGTAGTCGAAGGGCAGCCCGTGACTCTCTGTGATTTCACGACACGACTCGTGATTGGAGACGACGCCCACGACGTCGATGGGGAGTTCGTGGATGCGCCAGCGGTACAGCAAGTCTACGAGGCAGTGATCATATTGCGACACCATGATCAGAACCCGCGGAATATCGCTCTCACGACGGATTCGAAGTGAGGCATCGAGGTGATGTGTGTGTGCAGCGGCGGAGGCGCGAACCGTCTCTAACTCAGCCGCGGTCTCGAATCTCGTCCGGAGAAAGAACAACCCGGTCTCTGTGTCGGAATATTGCTCCTGCTCGAGGATGTTGGCTGCCACATTAAGGAGACCGCTGGTGATGGCATGAATGATGCCCGGACCATCGGCGCATTTCAGCGTCAGGATGTAGTTCGCCACGATTCCTCCGTTCGGTATCGAACGAACTCTAGCCATGCGCAATGCCCTAGAAGGAGACCAGTCCCTCGGCATTGAGATGGCAACGCTCATTGATGCTCTGGATGACGCGCTTTGATCCCTTGGCTCGAACCGTGGAGTAGGACGTGTGGGCGGGGAGAAAGAGCATGTCTCCGTCCCAGTCGAGAATGTGGGCGAGGTAGGCGTTCATGACCCCGCCATGGCAGACCACGACTACGTGACCACCGGCATGCTTCTCTAGGAGTTCTTCAAACACAGGCACGATGCGCTCGCGCAGTTCTGGCCCCGTTTCACCTCCGGGGATGTCGCTCCAGCGAGGCTTGGCGATGAATTTTTCGATCCTGGCAGCCCAGACGTCCGGGTCTTCGCGAGTCGCTGGCTCCGAGCCTGCCGTGTGAGATCGATGGGCACCGACCTCGTTGAGTTCCTCGATGCGGGGGACGTTGCCGATGTCATGGTGCTTAGCGATGGCATCGGCTGTTTGCTTCGCGCGGATCATCGCACTGCTGACTAGGCAATCAAACGCAATATCGGCAAAGGCCCGTCCTAACGCATCTGCTTGCTGAAGTCCAAGTGCAGAAAGGGGCGGGTCAGACCAGTCGGAGGGGTCAAACTTGCCCCACGCGGGGACGTCTTGCTGACCATGCCGCACGATCGTGAGGAGAGTCGCGTCGTCGTCAAAACTGAGAAATGCGTCTTGGACGGCGCGAGGATTCACCATGACGCCATCAGTTCTCAAACGGAGTGAGTAGTCCGGTCCGCACGTCGTAAATCGCTCCGCACACGTTGAGCCCCTTGGACAAATAGGGGTAACTCCTGATCCGATCGAGGTCCCTGCGCAGCGCTTCGCGCTGATCTAGAACGGTACGGAATTCAAGGCTGCGCGTGTCGACTCCATATTCGGCATCGATGTGCTCATGGATCTGATCTTCGGTCGCCCCCGCCATGCGGCACTCGGTGTGTGGCATGACGAGCACACGGTCCACATTGAGCAAATACGTGGCGAGGACAAGGGTGCGCAGAACGTCATCGGTCACACGTGCACCGGCATTTCTGAGAATCTTTACGTCACCCGGATTCATGCCCACGACGCCCAAGGGAGCGATTCGCGAGTCCATGCAGGTCACGATCGCGAGGCCTTTGGCTGCGGAGCCGGTTAGCCCGGCGTAACTGAAGTCATGTACGAAGTGCTCATTGCCTTCCCAGATGTCGGCGAAGGGGTCGGCGTCGGTCGGCTGCTTGGTCACGGCGCTGATGCTATCGGGCCGGGGGTGTACTCCACGGGGACCGTCAATCCCGCTGCGATGAACGTTCGGGTAACGAAGTGTTCTCCCGATATCCCAGCCGCCTGCTGATCGCAATGCCTGCCTCAACAGTGGGCCGTACGAGCCGGCGAAGTGCCGCCGGATTGAGCCGTTGTACGGGCCCAAGGACGCTGACGGCTGCAATCACGTCGCCTGATCGATTACGGATGGGGGCGGCTACGGCAGCCACCCCGACCTCTGCTTCGTTACTCGTCTCGGCCCAACCGCGTAGGCGGATGTTTTCAAACTGGGAGCGGAGAGTCGCGGCGTCGGTAATGGTGTGGGGAGTCGCTCGGCGGAGAGGTCCAGCGGTGAGGAACCGCTCAATTTCGAGGGCACTGGAAAAAGCGAGCAGCACCTTTCCGCTACTAGTGACGTGCGCCTCATCACGGGCGCCGACCCGTCCGAATAACCGAAGAGCCTGCGGCCCCTCGCGTCTTTCGATACACACAACTTCCGCCCCGTCGAGGACCGCGACAATCACGGTCTCGCGAGTGGCATTGCGTACGTGCTCAATCACCGGCCCGGCGGCATCGTGGATTTCAGCGTGAACCGTGACGGTCGCGCCGAGTTCGTAGATGACGAGCCCAAGTCGGTAGGCGCCGGTGTGGGGGTTTTGCTCGAGCAGACGTTCTTCAGCAAGTGTGTTGAGGAGTCGGTGAGCGGTGCTTTTGCCGATGCCAAGCTGACGTGCGATCTCGGTGACACCGTATTCGCGATGTCCGTGGCCGAATGCCTTTAGGACGCGTGCGGCATTGCGGACGCTTGACAGAGTTGAGGTGGCTCTACGCCGCTCGATCTCCATCGCTCTCCTCCAAAAGACCGCACTAACGGTTCCGCATGCAAGAACAGTTGTTCCAGCCTAGGCCGAGCCCCCATCCGCCGTGTCGGCAGACGCCCGACCAATCTGATGGCAGACTCGTGCAAGGGGACCGAAGAAGGAGCGGACGTGGCATCAAGGGAACTGCGGGTAGCCATCGTGGGGTCGGGACCGTCGGGAATCTATGCGGCCGACGCGTTGACCGCCCAGGAGGCGGTCCCGGTGTCCGTGGACATTATTGATCGACTTCCGGTGCCCTTTGGGCTCGTGCGCTATGGGGTCGCCCCTGACCACTTCAGCATCCGCTCGGTGCGGGGAACCCTCGAAAAGGTGCTCGATCGCGACACGGTGCGATTCGTCGGCAACGTCGCTGTTGGAGAGGACGTGTCCTTGGCCGATCTGCGTAATGCCTACGATGCAGTCGTCCTGACGTACGGCGCCGCACGAGATAGGCGCCTAGGGGTGCCTGGTGAAGATCTGCCGGGCAGTGTTGCGGCGACGGATCTAGTCAACTGGTATTGCGGCCACCCTGATGCGCTACGTGATGAGATCGAAGCGGAAGTCTCCTCGGCAACCACTGCAGTGGTCATCGGCGTGGGTAACGTCGCTGTCGACGTGGTTCGGGTGCTCGCCAAGGCACCCGCCGAACTCGAAGCGACCGATATGCCACAGCATGTGCTGGATCTTCTGGCGGCTGACAACATCACCGACATCTATCTCGTGGGCCGGCGCGGTCCAGTTCAAGCGACTTTCACGACAAAGGAATTACGTGAGCTCGGTGAGTTGTCTGACGCCGAGGTCATGGTCGCGCAAGCGGACGTCGAACTTGATCCTTTCAGTGCTGCGACCGTCGAATCAGACCGTCTTGCGGCGCGCAATGTTGAGGTGATCCGTGAGTGGAGCACTCGCACAACGGAGGGAAAGCGCCGCCGTATTCATGTCTGCTTCTTCACCAAGCCCGTGGAGATTCTCGGCTCCGACCACGTGTCGGGCATCGTGCTCGAACGCACCGCCCTTGATGCGAGTGGCGGGCTCGTGTCCACGGGGGAGACGTTCACAGTGAGTTGTGACCTGGTCGTGCGCTCAGTGGGTTATCGCGGTGTAGGACTTGACGATGCGCCGTTCGACTCCGATCGTGCAGTCGTACCTAATGACGTTGGTCGGGTCCTCAATGGTGGTGCGCCGGTGGCGGGTCTATACGTCGCTGGATGGATTAAGCGTGGGCCCTCGGGGATTATCGGCACCAACAAGAAGGATGCGGCCGAGACGGTGCAGTCACTGCTTGCAGACGCCCCGTCGATGCTGAGTGGCGCTAATCGTCCCGGAATCGACGGACTACTGCCGGCGGGCCATCAGGTCGTGCACATTGACGGGTGGCGCTCGGTCGATGCGGGAGAGCGCACGGCGGGTGCGGCCCGCGGTCGCGAGCGTACGACGGAGCATGATCGCGTTCGTTTGCTCGATTTAGCCGCGGGGCGCTAACTCACTGCAGCGATGGATTCGAGACTGTAGTAAGTCTCGGAGAGCGGATCACGGCCGCAGGCTTCGAGCACTGGTTCACTTTGCCGTCGTTGTAGGAGCACTTGCCAAGACCGGCCATCTGTATGCCGCACGGTGACCTGTGGCGTACTTGTGTCGGCGTCGCTCGCTTCGAATGTAAGTGAGTGCGCGCACGTGATTTGGTATCGGCGGCGCACATGTATGTCGGCGATCTGTTCCAGAGAAGTGAGCCACGAGTATCCGCGTGCGTACGTTGTCTCGACCTCGTCTCGACTGGCAAAGTCCAACGCAGCGACAGCTATTTCGGCCGTCAGACGTCCGTAGACCATCGCGGTGGGCAGCAACAATGCTGTCGGAGCAAAACGATGTCCGCCGATGTGCGTGCACTGCCACACATCAGCGCGTTCACTAAGTTGCGCTAGTAGCGGTTTGGACTCGATGGCGCAGCATACGTCGCGCTTTGAGTTGGCACATACGAATAACACCGGGTCAACAGGCAGGGTTGAGGCCATAGTGGCAAGGGGACTACCTGCACTGAGAACATCCACGAGTTCGCTTACGTATCCGCTGATTAGTCCAGAACTTGCGGCGGCCGAGTACCAAAAGCGCTCCGGTCCAGCAGCGCCTTGCCAGCGAGCGAGAAGGACTGTTGCAGGGACACAAACGAGTAGTGAGCGCAGGTGGTCATCAAGGCGCTCGGACTCTAAAGCCCGAGCCGCCCACGGAATACGTTGCTCTACAACGAGCCATGCTGGAGTCTGCGGTGCCGTGCCAGCAAGCGGAATGCCCGCGGCACGGGAAGCGAGCGAGCAGCGATCGCTCACGATCCGAAGATGCCGTCGACGGGCGCTGCAAGAGGAGCTCCAGAGGCGTCGCGACCCTTGAGATCGCTGGGGAGATCCACTGGCTGTCCCGAAGCCGAGCATGCTCGCGCAGGACCAGGCCCTACCCAGGCTCGCTGCAACTCGTCTTCACCGGCGAGGAAGCGCTGGCAACGGACGCCAGCCGTGGCACGCCCCTTACCCGGATATTCGCTGAACTTGGTGACCTTCGCCGCACCGGAGTCGGTGCCCGGTAGCGCGGCGCTGGTGCCTGCAATCGTGACGACGACTGGGTCTGGGGCATTCGTGGCGACAGCTGCGAAGAAGATCGTCCGAGCGCCATCACCGAGTCGGATTCCTGCCATACCACCTGCGTTTCGACCCTGTGGTCGTACGGCGGATGCGGAGAAGTGCAGCAACTGTGCGTCGGAAGTCACGAATACGAGCTCGGCGTCATCGGTTTCCAACGCCGCTGCTCCGACGACCCGATCCCCGTCCTCGAGTCGGATGACGTCCCAGGTGTCCTTGGCTAGTGGCTCCTCTGGGGTCACGCGCTTGACGATGCCGAGCTTGGTTCCAAGCACCAGCCCACTTGGGGCATCTGGAGCAAGGCAGAGCACCTGTTCGCCCGATTCAAGGTCAACGAGGGCACCCAGCGGCACTCCACCGGAAAGTGTGGTGCCTGTAGCGGACGTCGGGAGGGCAGGGAGTTCAAGTGTGGACACCCGCACGACACGTCCTGCGCTCGTCACGAGCAAAAATGTGCCACGTGTTGTGGTCGAGACACTCGATACGACGAGGTCGTGAGCCGCGCGCGGACCGACCACTATGTCGCCTACAAAACGCGCCAATAATCCGGTGCTTGACAAGATAACTGTGCAGGGCTCGTCCTCGATCTCTAGAGGGAGAGCGGCGCGGCTTTGCCCAGTGGATTCCAGGAGCACTGTGCGACGCGGCGTCCCGTGCAGGCGAACGACTTCAGTGAGTTCTTCCGACACAGTCTTGCGAAGCCGAGCGTCGCTCTCGAGGATGTCTGTCAAGTCGGAGATCGTGGCCATCAAAGTCTCACGCTCGGTTTCCAGTTCGATGCGCGAAAATTTCGTGAGGCGACGCAAGGGCATATCGAGAATGTAGGTCGTTTGCAAATCACTGAGATCAAACACCGACATGAGTCGTGCTTTAGCGGCGGCAGCATCATCACTGGCACGGATCACTTGGATCACCTCGTCAATATCGACTATGGCGATGAGCAAGCCATCGACTAGGTGTAGACGATCTTCCGCACGAGCGCGGCGGTGGGTGGTGCGACGACGGATGACTTCGAGGCGATGCGCGATGTAGACCTCAAGCATCTCCTTCAGCCCCAACGTGCGGGGTTGACCGTCGACTAGGGCCACGCTATTGATATTGAAAGAATCCTCGAGAGGGGTGAGGCGATAGAGAGCTTCGAGAACAGCGGCTGGGACAAAACCGTTCTTAATCTCGATAAGGATCTGTAGACCACTTTCGCCGTCCGTGAGATCAGAGACGTATGAAATACCATCGAGCTTCTTCGATCGAACCAAGTCGGCAATACGTTCGACAACCTTTTCGGGCCCGACCCCGTAGGGAAGTTCGGTGACGACAATGCCCTGCTTGCGCGCGGTCACCTGCTCGATGCGAGCGGTGGCGCGCATTCGGAAAGCTCCGCGGCCAGACTCGTATGCTTCCTTGATGCCGTCGAGCCCGACGATTGATGCGCCGCCTGGAAGATCTGGGCCCGGGACGAATCGCATCAAGGTCTCAAGATCCGCATTCGGATGCTTGAGCAGATGTTGAATAGCCGCCGCCACTTCGCCAAGATTGTGTGGCGGCAAATTTGTTGCCATGCCCACGGCGATTCCGGCAGCGCCGTTGACGAGAAGCGCGGGTATGGCCGCGGGGAGCACAGAGGGCTCAACTTCGCGACCGTCGTAGTTGGGCCCAAAATCGACGACATCTTCATCGATGCCAGCGGTCATGGAGATCGCTGAAGACGCGAGGCGGCACTCGGTGTAGCGCATCGCGGCGGGGCCATCATCGGGTGACCCGAAGTTGCCATGACCGTCGACGAACGGGACCCGCATAGCGAACGGCTGGACCATTCGGACCAGAGCGTCGTAGATCGCGCCATCGCCGTGGGGATGCAAGCGACCCATGACCTCGCCGACTACACGAGCGCTCTTGACGTGTCCGCGATCGGGCCGCAACCCCATCTGGGCCATTTGGTAGAGGATGCGCCTCTGAACGGGCTTCATCCCGTCACGCGCGTCAGGCAGAGCCCGGCTGTAGATGACCGAGTAGGCATACTCGAGGAACGAGCCACGCATTTCGTCGGAGACGTCCACATCTACGATGCGGTCATCCCCTGGCGGGGTTGCGATTCGAGTGCGCCGAGCCATGTGTCCTCCTGTTAGGTCCACTATTCTGCTGGGACAACCCCGCGATCGGGCGGTGGGCACGCCGGGGATGACAGGATGGAGCCATGACGGAGGCCCTTCAGGCGCAATTGCGCACCGATATCGAGCGCAGCGGTTACTACCCCGACCTTGTCTCCGATGCCTTGGAGACCGCTCTGGCGGGTGAAAACCTCTCGTCCTACTTGGTCCACCATGAGGCGACCTTTGACCGCGACGAGTTGCGTCGACACGTGACAGTCATGGCACTGACCCCCACGCGTCTCATCGTGGGTCATACCGACGAGCACGCTCCCGACGAGACTTCGACAGTCGCCTACGCTTCCGCTTCGACTGAAGCGGTTCGATTGGAGCGTGTCGATTCTGTGGTCGTGACTCGAGTGGTCAATGATCCTGGGAAGCATCGTGCGGGAGGACCAGCGCGCGAGGTTGTGCTCACCATTGGTTGGGGTGCAGTCAGCCGTATCGATCTCGAGCCTGCCGGGTGCAGCGACCCGCAGTGTGAAGCAGATCATGGCTACACAGGGACCTCAAGCAATGATGACCTTTCACTGCGCGTATCCGAGGTTGCTGATGGTCCTGAAGTCGTCCGGCAGGCGTTGACCTTCGCCTCCGCGCTGTCGGAAGCGACAGCAGCGCGGCTGCGCTAGCTGTGTCTCTCGCTCCAGCACCTGACTATGACTCGGGCAGCCTCGCCGATGTAATGCCGTCTGTGGCAGCTGCACTCGGTGTACCGAGCTTGGACAATTCACTGGGGATCGAGCCATGCGATCGAGCCGTGGTCATCCTGATTGATGGGCTCGGCGCCGAGCTCCTTGCCGGGGCTGCCGAAATTGCCCCCACGCTCATGTCTTTGCAGTCTCGACGATTGAGCACTGTCTTCCCGAGCACCACGCCAGCCGGCCTTGGATCCTTGGGGACTGGTTCGACTCCAGGTGCCCACGGGCTAGTCGGGGCGTCCTTTCTCCTACCCGAGACCGGCAAGATTCTTCATCCGCTTAGTTGGGTGGACGAACCAAATCCGATTGCGGTGCAGCCAGAACGCACGGTCTTCGAGCTTGCTAGCGCGCACGGGCTCGCTGTACGAGCGGTGTCGCCGAGTGCTTATGCCAACAGTGGACTCACGCGCGCGGTGTTGCGTGGTGCGCAATACCGCGGGGCCGACACCGTTGATGCTCGCGTAAATGAAACGGTGCTCGCCGTCGCCGATCGGCGCTCACTGGCATACGTCTATTGGGGTGAGTTGGATAAGTGTGGACATGTGTATGGCGTTGCATCTGAACATTGGCGCGAAGAGTTGGCTAACGTTGACGCGTTTGTCGAGCGTGTCCTTGCTCGCCTACCTCAAGACTGTCGAGTAGTTCTGACGGCCGATCACGGGATGGTAGACGTGCCAGTTGAGGCACGAATTGACCTTGACGCTCTCCCGATCTTGTGGGATTCCGTCATGCATGTGGCAGGAGAACCGCGCGCACGTCACGTGTATGCACGTGCTGGCGCGGAGGCCGAGGTTCTGGCCGCGTGGCAGGAGACTTTGGGGGATCGCGCCTGGGTGATGTCGCGAAACGAGGCGGAACGGCTTTTCGGTGAGATGGACGACATGCTGGTCGAACGCGTCGGAGATGTCGTAGCGGTTGCTCGCGATGGTTGGTCTTTGGTCAGTGATCGCACTGACTCATTCGTCTCAGGTCTGATCGGACAACACGGCGGACTTTCCCTGCAGGAGTTGGCTATTCCCTTGCTGACACGCTGAAAGAGCCCACCAAATCAGGCTTCGTCATCCTTGCCGCCACCGAAAAGAATTTCGTCCCAGGACGGCACGCTCGCGCGCTTGCTCTTACTTCGCGAGCGAGTTGCGGCTGGTTTGGCCGCCGGCTCTGGTGGAACCTTGGCTGCGCCCTTAATCGAAGTAACTTCGGCCAGCCGCTCCTTGACGATTACGGTCTCGACTACTTCCACAACTTCGACACTGTCGAGGTGAGGGACAACCGCGGCCTCGTCGGCAACAAGTCGAAGCGAAGAATTGGACACCAGGGTGGGATCGAGCATTCGAGCGGCTTCGTCGTCTTCTGGAGTCACGTGACGTGACTCTGGGTCATAGACCCAGGTGGCAACGCGCTCAGCAGACCCGGCGGGAAATGCAACGAGTACGGTCCAGCGTCCATCTTCGCGGCGCCATGAATCCCACTGTGCTGACTCGAGCGTCACGCCGCGCTCGTCAAGTCGTGCACCGACGAGGCTCTCGAGGGTTCCCTCGACTGCATCACTGCGCACAAGGCACTTGCGGGCCTGACCGGCAGCGAATTCGCGGTCAGCAAGCGGGGGACCCTCGAACCGACGAATGCGGTCGATGTCCTCGCCAGTGTCAGCGGCAATCTCCGCGGCCGTTGCTCCGGCGCGGATGCGGGCTTGAATGTCCTTTGGACTGAGCGGTTGCAGGGCGATCTCCATTTGGCCGGGTCGAACAGGGTGTCCCAGTGTTGCCGAGAGTCGCCCATCGACCTTGATGGTGTACTGCGACCCTGCTGAGTCTGCCATCACTAGGTTGCTCCCGTCCTCGGAGAGTCCAAGGAAGGTGAGTTCGCGCTTTGGCATCGCCCTACTTTAGTCCGCGGTCGAGGGTCGCGAGGCCTCCGACGCGGCTCGATTTTCGGCTTTTCGCAGGACCGGCTGTCCGATGGCTGTGACGAGGAAGGCCAGGACGCCCCCAACCGCGCAGACGATGAAGGCCGCACGTGCCCCATGATCTTGTACGAGTGCCCCACTGATGGCCGCTGCGAGCGCCATTCCGACCCCAATTAGCGATAAGGCCCAGGTGAGAGCTTCCGTGAGCCGGGACATCGGCATGGTCTTCTCTACCAAAGTCAGCCCGATGATGAGACTCGGAGACACGGCAAAACCGGCGATGAAACTGAAAACGAGCAGCACTGGCATGGTGGCCGCGAAAGGGAGGAGGATGGTAGCCACCATGAGCGTAGCGCACACTGCGCGCCACTGCTTGCTCAAGGTTGCTCGGTAGTGGTGCGCGCCAAACCACAGGCCTGCGAAAAGTGAGGCCAACGAATAGACGGCGTAAAGCACTCCAGTCATGCCCCGTTGTCCAACTTCATCCGCGAACGCCACGAAGGCGATTTCGAGCGCCCCGAAGACAATTCCGAGGCATGCTGTTGCCAGGACAATAACGAGGAGTGGGCCAACGGGCATTCGGTCGCGTACATCTTCGCGCTGTGTCCGCGGCGGCTCGGTGCGTCGCTGAGAGGCGAGCAGCAAAGAGCCAGAAAACACCAAAATCGCAGAAGCAATCAGCGGCGCTCCACCGGCGATGGAGAGTGCAAGGAACGTCGCCAAAGGCGGTCCAATGATGAATATGGCTTCGTCGAGCAAACTCTCGATAGCAAACCCGGTGCGCACCTGTGCGGGATTGGATACATGCGAGGCCCAGCGGGCTCGCACCATTCCGCCAATCGCGGGTTGTGATGCCCCCAACGCAACGGCGATCAGAATCAGTACACCGGTGCTCCAGCCGAGATTCACAGCGAAAACAAACGCGACGAGAAAAGTCGATTGCAGTGTTGCCAAAATCGGCAAGATTCTGCGTTGCCCCCACCTATCCGCAATACGGCCGGTGAACGGTTGCGCAACTGAGCCCGCGAGCGCATACAGACCGGTCAGAACTCCGGCGAGGGCGTAGGAGCCTCGTGCATTAGTTACGAAGAGAACGATTCCGAGACCCTCGATAGCTATGGGGAGCCTCGCGATGAAGGCGAACGAGGTGAACTTTAAGGTCCCTGGCAGTCGCAGAATCTCCGCGTACGGACGCAGGATGCCGGGAGCCACCCTTGAAGGCTAGCCGCATACCAACCCGTCAGCGGACCGCGGCAGGATGGCGGTCATGACCGATCGAACATTGCGGGTGCTTGCCGACGCTGCTCTGGAGTGCGGGCTCGAGGCCGGAGCCTTCCTGCTGGCTGGGCGCGATCGGGTCCTTGAGGTAGCGACGAAATCCACACCTACCGATGTAGTCACCGACATGGATCGAGCTTCTGAGCGGATGCTCGTGGAGAGAATCCTGGCTCGCTTCCCCACCGATGGGCTGCTCGGAGAGGAGGGCGCAGAGCGTCAGGGCACGTCGGGTGTGCGGTGGGTCATCGATCCGCTGGATGGGACCGTGAACTATCTCTACGGCTTGCCTATCTGGGCTGTGTCCGTCGGGGTCGAACACAACGGTGAAGCCGTCGCAGGTGCGGTGGTGGTCCCGGTCCTTGGTGAGTCCTTCTTTGCGTGGCGAGGTGGTGGCGCATGGCGCCTTCGCGATGGCAACGCAGCGCCCATTTCTGCAAGTCAGGTCGATTCGCTGCAGAGCGCTCTCATCGGTACGGGTTTCGGCTATGACTCCGCTGTACGCACGTGGCAAGGCCAATTGGCCGAGACTGTGCTCCCGCAGGTTCGCGATATCCGTCGGGCGGGTGCGGCGGCCGTGGATCTGTGTTCAGTGGCGGCCGGCTCGCTTGACGGTTACTACGAATCCGGTCTGCAGCCATGGGATGTGTGTGCCGGCGGGTTGATTGCCACTGAAGCCGGAGCGATCGTGACCGGACTTTATGGCGCCGCCGCGGGAGTGCGTGACGTGGTGGCAGCAGGGCCGAGGCTGCATGCGAGTCTCGTAAGCCTGCTCGAGTGCCACGACCAGCGCTAGTTGATGCGGCGTAGCTCGGAGTACCAACTCACATTTCGTTCATAAATGCTCACGGCATGACTAATGGCTTCTTGATCGGCTGCGTTGAGTCTCATGCGAGCTGGGACACCTAGAGCTAGGGCGCACGCGGGAACCTCGGTGCCGGGGGAGACGACAGCTCCCGCTCCCACGATTGCGCCGGTCCTGACGATAACCCCAGGCAATACCACTGACCCTGAGGCGATCAGACAACCGTCCTCGATGACAGCGCCCTCGATATGAACCCGATGGCCCACTACACATCGAGATCCGATCACAGTGTCGAAGTCGGCCGAACAGTGAATGATCGAACCATCTTGGATCGAGGTTGAATCCCCGATACGGATTGAGCCATGGTCGCCCCGCAATACGGCTCCTGGCCACACACTTGCTTTTTCGCCCAGAGTCACGTTTCCGATGATCACGGCGTCAGGATGGACAAAGGCAGAACTCGCGATTGTCGGCGACAGATCGCCTAGGGCATAGATCGGCATGGGGCCTCCTTTACGTGAATCTCACCACATAGCCAGAGATATGACTGGTCAGGGACTACGTGTGTCCGCGGGTCGCGTGCAGGATGTGTACGTTCATGAGGCACAATCCGTCCGGTACGTAGCGCGGGCTTTCTGCGCGATTGAAGGTTTGTGTGGGGCAGTGCCCCACCGGATAGAAGTTGGAGGTTGGGCGGTGGCTACCGATTACGACGCTCCTCGCAAGACTGAGGAAGACCTCGCAGAGGACAGCCTCGAGGAGCTGAAGGCACGGCGCGCGGACAAGGCGGCTTCAGTAGTGGATGTCGACGAGGCGGATCTTGCCGAGTCGTTGGAACTCCCTGGCGCTGATCTCTCTGACGAGAGTCTGACGGTGCGAGTCCTGCCACGTCAGGCCGACGAATTCACCTGTGCGAAGTGTTTCCTGGTGCAGCACCGCAGCCAACTCGACCACGAGGGCAAAGTTGGCCCTGTGTGTCGCGAGTGCGCCTAAGTTTATTTCTTGGGCGAACGCGAGTTGAGATAGCGGTAGATCGCTACCTCAACGCACGCTGCCGTGCTGGCAGTGACGGCTGTCCACAGCAAGGCGCGCGTCCACGACACAGAGGGATCTTGCGCCTCCGGCGGTTTTGACCCGGACAGGCTGCGGTACCCAGCGCTCATAGCGCGGCGAATGGCCCACGTTGCGGCGATCGCCGCGAGCGGCCCGATGATGTGCACCATGGGTGAGGAACCGTGTTCCTCGTGCTCTGGTTCAACTTCGTGGCCGCTCATGGCTGCTCCTCGTGATCTGGTCTGTACTCAACCCTACGCGGTATTGCGACACTTCGGTGAAGGGCGGCTACCAGCGCTTCGGGATTACGGCTGGTGACCAGCCAGTACGGATGCGGATCTGTCTCGTCCGTTACCTCAATCAATACGCCCGTATGACTGCACCAGTTGCGGGTCAGCAAAAATGCGGCTCGATTACCGTTGATGCCTCTGGCGTTGGTCATGTGATCTGTATCGAGCGCGGAGACAGTCCCGACAAATTGCAATGGAAGTCGGGCGCGTCCGGCCCTCAGGACGAGATCGTCGACGCAGATGACCGGGGATGTGGTGATGAGGGTGGTGCACAGAATCACGAGGTAGGCGCCGAACACGAGCCAGCCCGACGCCAGCCCAAAGGCTGCGCCGTAGGCAACAGCGAGGGGTGCCCCGAGCAATGCTCCGACGAACCACACCCACCATGGGGGGTTGAGTCGCTCCAGGAAGGCCACCTCCGTGCCGTCGACTCCTTCACTGGGCGCGCTCACACTGTCAGGGTGACATGTCCCGTCCGCGCCAGCGGAGTAGGGTCGCACGGTGGCCAGCGAGATCCGAGATTCCCTAGGGATGGTGCCGCCTCCCGACGCCGTAGTGCCCAGCCGTGCACCGAATGCACCCGCGGAAGGCACCTGGTTGCCCATGCACTTCAAATTCTGCATGGCATGTGGGGACCAAGCTCCGGGAGGACTACGAATTCGGATACGCGCCTTGGACGGACTCGCTGTCCGAGCGCAGTTCACCGTCCTGGATGTTCACCAGGGTGCACCGGGACTCATCCATGGTGGCTTGCTGTCCACGGCAATGGACGAGGCGATGGGATCCTTGGCTTATCTCTTGATGACTCCCGCTGTGACGGGTCGGCTTGAGGTCGACTTCCGTCGTCCTATTCCGGTGGGCTCAGTCGTAGTAATTGATGCGCGCATCATCGCTCAGCACGGGCGCAAGGTGTACGCAACTGCCGACGTGTCCTTCGCAGGTGACAGTTTGGAGATGCCTGTTGGACGCGGTGCTGGGCTATTCGTGCAGGTCCCTCTCGAGCACTTCACTACTCATGGTTCTCCGGAACACGTATTCGGAGCACAGCAGGACCGTGCTGAAGCCTTCGAGAGATGGGCGGTTAACCCGTGACCGATGTACCGGTCTTAATTCAGCGACTCGATCCCGAACTCGAACTGCCGGCTTATGCACATGCAGGTGATGCCGGCCTTGATCTCGTCGCACGCGTGGCAGTACGCATCGCTCCGGGCGAGCGCGCGCTCGTCCCTACAGGAATTGCGATTGCCCTCCCTGATGGCTATGCAGCGTTCGTGCATCCGCGCAGCGGGCTGGCGATCAGACGTGGAATTACGGTGGTCAATGCACCCGGCACCATCGATGCCGGTTATCGCGGCGAGATCTCTGTGGCCCTGGTGAATCTCGATCCGGTGGAGGCCGTCGAGATCACACGAGGCGACCGCATCGCTCAGTTGATTTTCCAAGAAGTTGCGCGGGTCCGTTGGGTATCGGTCGATCATCTGCCGGGCTCTGACCGCGGTGAAGGCGGCTTCGGGTCCACCGGCCGCTAGATTGGAACCTGTGAGGAGACTTCGTGGCATTTCGTCGTAAGGCTTCACCGGCCGTCTCAGAGCCCGATCCTGTTGCGGTGGCGGGCGATCAGTCAGCTGCCGAAGTGGTCAGCCGCGTAAACGGCCCATGGGATCTCTCCGAGGTGAGCGATGACTCGGAGCGCATTGATTTTGGCGCTCTGCAGTTCCCACCTCGCGAGGGACTCGAAGTCCAAGTGCAGGTCGATCAAGAGTCTGGCCAGGTTCTCTTCGTCACAGCCGTACTCGGTGGCGCAGCAGCTCAGATGCACGTGTTCGCGGCGCCTCGTAGCCATGGCATCTGGTCCGAGGTGCGTGCTGAAATCAAGGTCGGCATCACAGCCAGTGGGGGACTGGTCGAAGAGGCAATAGGCATTTTTGGCCCGGAATTGCGGGCCAGAGTTCCGCAAGGTCCCGGGTCCACGATGCAACTGGCACGGTTTATTGGCGTAGATGGTCCCCGCTGGTTTCTGCGCGCCATTCTCCTTGGGGAGGCCGCCCTGCCCGGGGACGGTGCCGCCGCGATCGAAGAAGTCCTACGTAGTGTCGTGGTTGTGCGCGGCAACGAAGCGATGGCCCCACGGGAGCAGATTGCCTTGCATGTGCCCGGCCAAGAGTCAGGCTCACTCATCGCGGGGATTGATCCATTCGTCCGTGGCCCAGAGATCACCGAGGTCCGCTGATCCCAGACGTGCTGCAGGTAGGCTGACGGAGTGAGCCTCAAGAGTGCGATATCGCGACTTGCAATGAACAGTGCCGCGATCGATGCAGAGGACCTCGGTCGCGAAGTCGACGAGGTCTCCGCGCAGCATTTATGCGACTGCAAGGCCGGCGATCTGGTGACTGTTCTCGGCACCATTTCGTCAATTACCGTTCGGCCGCTCGGGGTTGCGCTCGCATTCGAGGCTGAGTTGTACGACGGATCTGGGCGTGTGCGTCTGGTGTGGCTTGGCCGCCGCGATATACCCGGAATCGTGGCTGGACGTCGTCTAGTGGCCGCTGGGCGGTTGACCTGCCCGAACGGCGAAGTTCCCACCCTGTACAACCCCACGTATACCTTGAAGCCGCAGGGGCACGAGTGAGCGACGAGTCACCGTCGTCCGGTGAAAGCCCGACCGAAGAGCACGCGATAGAACACGAGACGATCGCTGACGTCAAGGCAGAGCGCGTGCTATTGGCCCGCGCCATCGGTGGTTGGAGCGGAGTAATTGACTCCGGATTGCCGTCTGCTGTGTTTGTCACTGCCTATGTCGTAAGCGGGAGCCAACTCAATGTTGCCCTATGGGCTGCTGGGATTTGTGCTGGTGTGCTCGCCATTCTCCGACTAATCCGGCGTCAGGGACTGCAGCAGGTTCTGGCTGGTCTCGTAGGTGTCGGTGTCTCAGCCTTCGTCGCGCAGCGTACGGGGAACGCCGAAGATTTCTACCTTCCGGGAATGTTGCTCAACGTCACCTATGGAATCGCATTTTTGATTTCTATCTTGATCGGTTGGCCGCTGATCGGAGTGGTCGTCGGATTTTTGACCGGTGAGAAGTTCACCTGGCGCGCCGATGTGGTGCTGCGTCGTTCGTACTCAGCTGCGAGCTGGATGTGGGTAGGGGTGTTCCTTGGCCGTGTGGTCGTTCAAGGGCTTCTCTACCTCGCCGTCAAGGCTTGGGGACAGGACACTCTCTGGTTCGTCTTCCTCGGCATCGCGCGCATCGCGTTGGGCTGGCCGTTGTATCTGGCTGCTGCGTACTTGACCTATTTGGTGCTCAAGGGTCCCATCGCCGCATCGCGGGAACGTCGCGAGGGCGTCTAGTCCGCCACGATTGTTCGCAGCGCGGGTTCTTGATCCGGGGCTGCGACAAAGAGCAATTCGTCACCGATCTCAAGAGCATCATCGGGACTTGGCGCAATGACACGAGGCCCGCGAACAATGGTGACCAGCGCTACATCCGTTGGCCAGGCCACGTCACGTACGCACTTGCCGACAACTGGGGAGCGCGCGGAGAGCGTAATTTCCACAAGGTTCGCTTGACCTTGCCGGAAGCTGAAGAGGCGCACAAGGTCGCCGACGCTGACGGCTTCTTCTACCAGGGCAGAAAGCATGCGTGGCGTTGAGACAGCGACGTCGACGCCCCAGGATTCGTCGAACATCCACTCATTTTTTGGGTGGTTAACGCGAGCGACTACTCGAGGTACTCCATATTCAGTCTTGGCGAGCAAAGACACCACCAAATTGACCTTGTCATCACCGGTGGCTGCGACCATTACTTGGCATTGCGGAAGGTTGGCACTCTCGAGCGAAGCTAATTCGCATGCATCGGCGTGCAACGTCTCGGCACCCTCTACCACTCCGGGGTTCGCGTCCTTGTCGATGAGGAGAACCTCATGGCCGTTTGCTAGAAGTTCGCGGGCAATCGATCGCCCAACTTTGCCCGCACCTGCAATGGCGATACGCATCAGGACTCCGGACCATTCTCAAGGACCGCTTCCATGCGCTCACGATCTGCGGGAGTGAAGACCATGTGTACGAGGTCTCCTTGCTGGATAACCGAATCGGCATCGGGCAGGAGACCAGCGCCCAGTCGGGTAACAAATGCGACGCGGGCTCCGGATTGGCGCTCGAGAGCCGTCACCCGATGGCCAATCCAGGCACTGCCCAGATGTACCTCAGCCAAACTCACGGTGCCACTGGGATCGGTGTATTCCGTCTCCGAACCTAAGGGCATGATCCGGCGAAGAATTTGGCCGGAAGTCCACGCGACCGTCGCGACGGTGGGAATGCCGAGTCGCTGGTAGACCTCGGCACGCCGGGTGTCGTAGATGCGGGCGACCACGCGGTCAACGCCGTACGTCTCCCGGGCCACTCGGGCGGCGAGGATGTTGGAGTTATCGCCGCTGCTCACGGCAGCGAATGCCTCAGCATGTGTGATTCCGGCGAGCTCAAGGGTTTCGCGATCGAAGCCCACTCCGGTCACGGTAGCGCCACGGAAACCAGGGGGGAGGCGCGTGAATGCCTTCGAATCCTGATCGATGACCGACACCGAATGGTCCATTGCGTCAAGTCGCCCAGCCAAGAGCGATCCGACACGGCCACACCCGAGGATCACCACATGCACATGGTCAGGTTACACGCCGCGGCCCGCTGTGGTGAGTGGCGGCGTAGTATCGCCAATCGTGGCTATTGGGGACTTCGCCAAGCGAGTGGTGTTCGGGCGGGCGTTGCGCAGCGACGTCCTAGACGACACGTTGTTGCCCAAGCGCATTGCGCTCCCGGTTTTCGCCTCAGACGCCTTGTCGTCAAATGCGTACGCCTCGCAGGAGATCTTGCTGGTGTTGTCCATGGGCGGGTTGGCCTTGTATTCGTTCGCCCCGTGGGTGGCGCTGCTGGTGGCGCTCGTCTTCTTCGTCGTCGTGGCGAGCTACCGACAAAATGTCCATGCCTATCCCAGCGGCGGTGGCGACTACGAGGTCGTTTCCGTCAACCTCGGCCCCAACCCCGGGGTTTTCGTCGCGAGTGCTCTGCTTGTTGACTACGTACTCACGGTGGCGGTGTCGATCTCTGCAGCCGTGGCAAACCTCGCATCCGCCTTTCCCTTCCTGAACGATCATTTGGTGTACTGGGCCTTGGGCTTCATTGTTGTTATCACGTTGCTCAATCTTCGTGGAGTGCGTGAGTCCGGGGGATTGTTCGCAATTCCCACATATGCATTTATCTTCGGTATCGCATTCATGGCTATCTGGGCCACGTGGCGAATCGTGGGTGGAGACATCCCCAAAGCGGAGTCTGCTGATTGGTCGATAGCGCCTGAAGCGTCCTTCGCGGGAGCAGCGTTGATCTTCCTTATCGCTCGAGCGTTTTCGTCGGGAACTACAGCGCTGACCGGCATCGAGGCGATTGCCAACGGGGTACCCTCATTTCGCAAGCCCAAGTCGAAGAATGCTGCGACAACTTTGTTGATGTTGGCGATCATCTCGGTGTCGATGTTTGCTGCAATTACGGCGTTAGCGTTGATCTCCGGTGTCAAGGTGGCGGAGTACTCCAAGGATCTAATTGGGCTTCCCGCTGGTCAAGAACAGAAGACGGTGATCGTGCAGATCGCTGAAGCAGTCTTTGGCTCCTTCGGGTTCGGTGTTGCTTTCATCTCCATTGCGACAGCATTGATTCTCGCCTTGGCCGCCAATACGGCATTTAACGGCTTCCCGGTACTCGGATCAATCTTGGGACGCGATGGCTATCTGCCCCGTCAACTTCATACGCGAGGGGACCGACTCGCATTCAGCAACGGCATCATTGTGTTGGCTGCAACGGCAATGATTCTCGTCATCGTCTATCGCGCACAGACTTCTTCCCTTATTCAGCTGTATATCGTCGGGGTCTTCGTGTCCTTCACGTTGAGTCAGTTGGGCATGGTGCGGCACTGGACCCGACTGTTGCGTACTGAAACCGATCCACGAGCTCGCGGGCGCATGTACAGATCTCGAATCATCAACAGCGTCGGTCTGGTGATGACAGGCACGGTCCTCACCATCGTGCTAGCGACGAAATTCACGCGTGGTGCCTGGATCGTGGTCATCGCCATGCCGATCCTCTTCTTGTTTATGAAGGCGATTCACCGGCATTATGAGCGCGTAAAAGGCGAGTTGCGTACGGGAGATGATGAAGGCATCACGTTGCCAAGTCGGGTCCATGCTCTGGTGTTAGTGGCGAAGTTGCATAAGCCCACATTGCGCGCCATCGCCTATGCACGTGCAACACGACCCACCGTCTTGGAAGGAATCACGGTCCAGGTCGATCCCGAAGAGACGAAAGAGCTGCAGGCGGACTGGGAGCATCGCAACATCCCCATACCCCTGAAGGTTCTCGATTCGCCCTATCGTGAAATCACGCGACCATTTTTGGAATACGTGGAGCGACTGCGCTCGGACAATCCTCGCGACCTCGTCACCGTCTACATTCCTGAATACGTCGTCGGCCACTGGTGGGAGCAGTTACTGCATAACCAGTCTGCGCTCCGCCTAAAGGCACGACTGCTCTTTATGCCCGGGGTGATGATGGTCAGTGTGCCCTGGCAGCTGCGATCAAGCGAGCGAAGAATGATGGACGACAGCGATGTGTCTGGTCCGGGTGTGACTCGACGCGAAGGAGCGGCTAATCCGCCGGAAGAGACTTAGACCGCGTTGAAGGCGCGGCGCCACAAGGCGAGCATGAGCAAGATGTAGATCTTTCGCGACGTGTCGCGTTCACCATTGGCGTGATCGGCGAAAAGTCTCTCAATAGGTGCTGTGTTCATCTGGGCGCGAATATACGAGTCGTCCAAAATTCGCGAACGGAACCACTCCGGGTCTTGCTTGAGCCAATGCCGCAATGGAGTGGGGAAGCCTAGTTTTGCTCGCGCTGCTGTTGAACTGGGCAGGATGTCACGAAAAGCCTCGCGGAGAATCCATTTTGTGGTGCCGTCGCGATACTTCCACGCATCGGGGATGCCTGCGGAGACTGAAGCGACTTGCATGTCAAGGTACGGGACGCGCAGTTCGAGCGAATGGGCCATGGTCATGCGATCAGCTTTCGCCAAGATGTCGCCGGGCATCCAGTAGCTGATGTCGACCAACTGCATCCTTCGCGACTCGGAAAGGTCGTCAAATTCGTGAATAGACGCACCCAGTTCGACGCCGGGCAGGACGTGCACAGGCGTCGGTAGCTCGGACTTCCACAGGGCCCGCATCTCATCGGGGCGGAAGATGTAGGCGTTGCCAATGAATCTTTCATCAAAGGGAGTCAGTCCCCGCCGCAAGTAGTTGCGTCCGGGATACGAAGCACCGATCTTCGAAGCTGGCGCGAGCAAGGAGCGCTGAACCCAGTTGGGTTGGCGAGAGATGGGCCGGAGTGAGAGCGGTTCGCGATAGATGCGGTACCCGCCAAAAAGCTCATCTGCGCCTTCGCCAGACAGGACCACTGTGACCTGCTCGCGGGCCGCGCGGGCGAGGAAGTACAACGCGACTGCCGACGGATCAGCCACAGGCTCGTCGAAGTGCCAGGAGATGTCTTCGAGCACCTCAAGGTATTCGGACATATTGACGCGGATCTCGTGGTGATCGGAACCAATGCGATCAGAGACTTCTCTGGCCTCGGCGAGCTCACTCACCTCGTCGAAGCCGATGGTGAATGTCTTCACATTGTCTAACCCGAGGGCGCGCCGACGCTCCTGCATGAGCGTCACGGTTATGGCGGAATCAACGCCACCAGAGAGGAATGCACCCACGGGGACGTCACTGATCATGTGATGCTCGACCGAGTCACGCATCACATCCTTGATCCTCGACTGTGTGGCCGTCTCGGTTGCGGGCGTGGGCGCACTGAAGTGGTATGACCAGTACGGGAATTCGGTGAACTCTCCTGTGCGAGGCGAGACCAGGAGATAGGTCGCTGGCGGAACGCGCCGGATGCCCTCGAACATGGTCTTCGTGAGCGGGTTGTACTGGAAGGCCAAATAGTTGATCACCGCCTCGTCGTTGACGCGTCGGGCGAGTGAAGGGTCCTCTAAAAGTGACTTAATCTCAGATCCGAATGACGCGATGCGTCCGTCAACGGTGTGTAGGTATAGCGGTTTGATACCAAACTGATCTCGCGCAAGAAAAAGCACATCGCGTTCGATGTCGTGAATGGCAATGGCAAACATGCCCCGGAGTCGGTTGAGCATCGCGACAGGATCTGTGCGGCCGATCCGCTCATACAAAGCGACGATGACCTCAGTGTCGCAATGGGTGCTGAATCGGTAGCCAGAACTAGCTAGCTCCTCTCTCAATTCCTTGAAGTTGTAAATCTCGCCGTTGAAAACGATTACGGCGGAGCGATCTACCGACCACATCGGCTGATGACCACCGGCAATGTCCTGAATGGCCAATCGCCTCATACCGAAAGCGAAAGTTGGTGTGACAAGGCGACCTTCGTCGTCAGGGCCACGGTGCTCGATGCAGTGGAGCATGCGGCCGAGCAGGGGCTCAGTGATCTCGGCGGGGCCAAGAACTCCGGCTATTCCGCACATGACGAGATCCCTTCAAGGTTTCGCACGTGAGGGAGTCTACGGGGAGTGGGCCGCCGTCCCCGTTCCCGACGCGAGTGAGCGGGCCGGTAGTCTGGAGGTAGTCGCATATGAGGAGGCACGAGTGGCAAGCATCGACAGTTTCGGCGCCCGCACAACGCTGGAGGTCGGTGGGAATTCCTACACGATCTATTCGTTGTCGGCCTTGCCAAACATCGATCGACTGCCCTTCACGCACCGCATTTTGTTGGAAAATCTCCTCCGCACCGAGGATGGCGCCAACGTCACCGCCGACCAAATCCGCACGCTGGCGTCTTGGGATCCACAGGAGACCAATCCTCGAGAGATCCAGTTCACCCCCTCTCGCGTGGTGATGCAGGACTTCACTGGTGTGCCCGTCGTTGTTGACCTCGCGACGATGCGCGAGGCGATGATTGCCTTGGGCGGCGATCCCTCGAAGATCGAACCCCTGAACCCCTCCGAACTTGTCATCGATCACTCGGTGATTGCGGACTACTTCGGTACGACTGATTCGGCCGATCTGAACGTGGCGCTTGAGTATGAGCGCAATATGGAGCGTTACCAGTTCTTGCGCTGGGGCCAGAGTGCGTTCGATGAGTTCAAGGTTGTGCCGCCGGGCACCGGCATCGTGCATCAGGTCAACATCGAGCGTCTTGCTCGCGTCGTGATGGCTCGCGGCGGCGAGGCATATCCCGACACAGTGGTGGGCACCGACTCACACACCACCATGGTCAACGGTCTAGGTGTTCTGGGTTGGGGCGTTGGCGGCATCGAAGCTGAAGCAGCCATGCTCGGCCAGCCGGTGTCAATGCTCATTCCGCCCGTCGTGGGATTCCGCCTATCGGGCGTGCTCAATCCCGTTGCCACTGCGACGGATCTCGTGCTGACGATCACCCAGATGCTGCGCAAGCACGGAGTCGTCGGCTCCTTCGTGGAGTTCTTTGGCCAAAGCGTGGGCGCGGTGTCGCTTGCCAATCGCGCAACCATCGGAAATATGAGTCCCGAATACGGCTCAACTGTCGCGATCTTCCCGATCGATGGTGAGACCGTTGACTATTTGCGCCTCACAGGACGCCCCGATGAGCAGATCGCGCTGGTGGAGGCGTACGCCAAAGCCCAGGGCCTGTGGCACGATCCCGCTCGCGAAGCGTCCTACACCTCGGTTCTCGAACTCGATCTGAGCACTGTGCAACCCTCCATCTCAGGCCCGAGTCGTCCGCAGGATCGAATCGCCCTGGTGGACAGCAAGAGCGCACTGGTCGATGCGTTGACCGGTCGCACGAGCACACCGACGCCGGTCGAGTTGCCCGGCGGAGACAAATTCACGATCGACAATGGTGCTGTTGTTCTAGCCGCGATCACTTCGTGCACCAACACCTCCAATCCGTCAGTGATGATGGCTGCCGGACTGCTCGCAAAGAAGGCTGTCGAGCGCGGGCTCTCGCGCAAGCCGTGGGTCAAGACCACGCTTGGGCCGGGATCGAAGGTCGTCACCGACTACTACGACAAAGCAGGTCTTACGCCTTATCTGGATGCGCTCGGATTCAACCTCGTGGGTTATGGCTGCACAGTCTGCATCGGCAACTCCGGACCGCTCATCGAAGAAGTTAGTGCGGCCATCAACTCCGCCGACCTTTCTGTGGCGGCCGTGCTCTCTGGCAACCGCAACTTCGAGGGACGCATTAGCCCCGACGTTCGCTTGAACTATCTTGCGTCTCCGCCGCTTGTCGTTGCCTATGCGCTGGCCGGCACCATGGACATCGACTTCGCGTCTGAGCCCATCGGCACCGATACGGCGGGCAAGGACGTCTTCCTCAAGGACATCTGGCCGACTCCCGAAGAGGTCGAGGCGATCGTCGCGGGCAACATCAATAAGGAGATGTTCGCGGATAGTTACAAGGACGTATTCAAGGGCGACGCGCGCTGGCAGAATCTCCCCACTCCGGTAGGCGACACGTTCGCGTGGGACGCCTCATCAACTTACGTTCGTAAGCCACCGTACTTCGACGGCATGTCCATGCGGCCGAGTCCGGTTGTCGATATCGCGGGTGCTCGCCTACTCGCAATCCTCGGTGATTCAGTGACGACTGATCACATTTCGCCTGCCGGCAACATCAAGGCAGACACACCTGCAGGCAAGTACCTCATGGAGAAGGGCATCTCCAGAGCCGACTTCAACTCCTACGGCTCTCGCCGCGGCAATCACGAGGTCATGATTCGCGGAACTTTTGCGAACGTTCGCCTCAAGAACCGCATCCTCGATGGTGTCGAAGGTGGTTTCACCCGTGACTTCACGCTCGCGGGCGCCCCACAGTCAACGATTTTCGATGCCTCGGTGAACTACCAAGCGCAGGGCACTCCGTTGGTGATTGTGGCTGGGGCTGAATACGGCTCAGGTTCATCGCGCGACTGGGCGGCTAAGGGCACGATGCTCCTGGGCGTGCGTGCGGTTATCGCAGTGTCATACGAGCGCATTCATCGTTCGAACCTGATCGGCATGGGTGTGCTGCCCCTCCAGTTCCTTCCGGGTGAAGACGCCGGAACGTGGGGCCTCGATGGATCTGAGGAGATCGCTATCTCCGGAGTGACAGCGCTCAATGATGGTGGAATACCAGAGAACGTCTCAGTCCTAGTGACCCGTGCAGACGGGTCGAGCGCCGAGCGCACCGCGCGCGTGCGTATTGATACTCCCGGTGAAGCGGACTACTACCGTCACGGCGGCATCCTGCAGTACGTACTCCGCTCCTTGGTCTAGCCAGTGGCCCTGCCACCAGGTTGGCCGCGTGAGGTCCCGCACCCGACCCACGACGCATTCGCAGAGAGGGCGGTGTTGTGGTTGCTAGATCAGGGGCCGTCAGTTCTTCGTGACGAACCGGCGCTCCGACAAAATCCCATCGTCTTGGCTCGCATCGTCGCCCATCACCTCGACGCTTCTCTCGAGGGTGCTCGAGTTGCCTATTCGGCGCTGCGACGCGAGCTGCCCGATTTAGCGGCTGCCACGATTGATATGGCTCTCACGGCCATCCAACGTGAGGGTGCGCGCCTGCAGGCAACCCGACGTGAACTTGCTCTCGTGGAAGAAGCTCTCGGGGGCGCGGGCGAAATTGACTAGGTCGGCCTAGGATGGGAAGCGTGTTCGATGCAGCCGGGCGGGTAGACCTTCGTCAGATGACGAGTCCAGAGGATCTCGATGCGTTGACCCCTGAGCAGTGTGTGGCAGTGGCCACCGAGATTCGGTCGTTCCTCGTGGAACGCGTCTCGAAAACGGGCGGCCACCTTGGACCCAATCTCGGTGTCGTCGAACTTACGATGGCGCTCCATCGAGTTTTCCGATCGCCACTTGATGCCATTCTCTGGGACACCGGCCACCAGGCATACGTACACAAAATTGTGACGGGCCGCTCTGGGGACTTCGAGACGTTACGCCAGTCCGGCGGACTCTCTGGGTATCCATCACGTTCCGAAAGCGTGCACGACGTGATTGAAAACTCACATGCCTCGACGGCGCTGTCGTACGCCGATGGCATCGCGAAGGCATGGGAGCGACAAGGTGTTCTGGGGAAGCGTCACGTCGTGGCCGTCATCGGCGACGGCGCGCTCACCGGAGGCATGGCCTGGGAGGCGCTGAACAATATCGCGGGCTCAGACCGACAAATCATCATCGTTGTCAATGACAACGAGCGCTCCTACGCGCCCACGATTGGCGGTCTCGCCACGCATCTCGCGACTTTGCGCACGACTCGTGGCTACGAAAAGTTCCTGTCCTGGGGCAAGCGGGTCTTGCGGCGTACCCCCGTGATTGGCACCACAGTCTACGAAACGCTGCACGGCGTGAAAAAGGGCGTGAAGGACATCGTTGCGCCGCAGGGAATGTTCGAAGACTTAGGGTTGAAATACATCGGCCCGGTAGATGGTCACGACATTGTTGCCCTTGAACGCGCGCTTAATCGAGCGAAGCTGTATCGCGGACCAGTCATTGTGCACGCGTTGACGGAGAAGGGCCGCGGCTATGCCCCGGCGGAGAATGACGAGGCCGATCGATTCCATGGCGTAGGCGTCATCGATCCAGATACCGGGCAGCCGATCGCTGCCTCAGGTCCTACGTGGACTAGGGCCTTCTCGGATGAGTTGGTGCGCATCGGGCGCGAGCGGCACGATGTCGTGGCGATCACGGCGGCGATGCTCGCCCCTACGGGTCTTGATGCTTTCGCAAAAGAGTTCCCTGAACGCACCTACGATGTGGGCATCGCTGAGCAGCACGCGGTCACCTCCGCAGCTGGCATGGCCTTTGCGGGTATGCACCCCGTGGTTGCGGTGTACTCCACTTTCCTCAATCGAGCGTTCGACCAAGTCCTCATGGATTGCGCACTCCATCGAGCGGGTGTCACGTTCGTGCTCGATCGTGCTGGAGTCACTGGTGACGATGGTGCGAGCCACAACGGTATGTGGGATCTCGCGATGTTGCGCATTGTCCCGGGTCTTCGGCTATGTGCGCCGCGTGATGAGATCACATTGCGCGAGGGACTCCGCCGCAGTGTGGACGTTGCAGACGGCCCCAGCGTGATTCGGTTTTCGAAGGGCGCACTTCCAGATGCGATTCCGGCCGTGGAACAGCTCGGGAGCGTCGACGTGCTCCGTGCCGAGGAGCACCCAGATATCGCGATCGTTGCCATAGGGGCAATGGCCAGTGTGGGACTCGACGTGGCAGCACGTCTGGGTGACCAAGGGCTGCGGGTGCGAGTTGTGGATCCGCGTTGGGTATTGCCGATTGAAGACGACCTCTTGCATGCCGTCGGCAATGCCGAACTCGTCGTCACTATCGAAGACGGACTTCGCGATGAGGGTGTTGGCGCTGCATTGGGTGGTGCACTTGCTAGTGCGGGTTACTCCATACCGGTCCTTAACTTCGGTCTGCCCAAGGAATTTCTCCAGCACGCCAAACGTGCCGAAATCCTGGCCAGTGTGGGGCTTACCGGCCAAGAGATCAGCCGAACGGTGGTCGAGACCGCGGTACGACTAGGCGTGGGTGAAAAAATTCAGGAAATATCCACTGAATCTGACTCTGCGACTTCCTGAGATTCTTGCTCCTCTGGCTCAGCGACTAGGGCTGCTTCAAGCGGGCCAGCCACAAGCGTGATCTGCCACGGACGAGCGCCGTGGAATGCGAGGAGCTGAGAGATGGAATCCACCGTGATCTCATCGGGTGGACGCCACGCGAGCTGCCGAACCGACTCTGGGGGGATGAGAACTTCCGCAGGCATTCCGAGCGTCTCTGCGATCTGGATGATCTCCTCACGACAGGCCGCAAGTCTCGCTGCAGCCTGTGGGTCGCGTTCGCGCCAGATGCGGGGTGGAGGCGGTCCCTCGTGAGGTGGGTTGTGTACGGGTAGATCCTCATCGGGCAGTGCCAATGCCGTTTGCAGGGCCGACCACAGTGTGGTCACGTATCGCGATGCGCCGCGCCTACGAAAACCGGGAAGATCATGCATGTCCGCGCTAGTGGCAGGTGGATCGGTCGCAATTGCCACAAGAGTGTCGTCGTTGACGATCCTGCCCGGACTCACGTCGCGCTCCCGAGCCACATCTTCGCGCACCGTCCACAATTCGCGGATGATCGCTAGCTGGCGCGGCTTGCGGAGACGGTGCATACCTGAAGTGCGACGCCAAGGGTCTTTACGTGGTTCGGCGCTCGGCAGTGAGGTGATGTACGCAAACTCGGCCTCGGCCCATTCCCACCGACCGGTCTCTATGAGTTCAGCGTGCAGAAGGTCACGAAGTTCAATGAGCACCTCGACATCGAGTGCTGCGTAACGAATCCATGACTCAGGTAGTGGTCGCGTTGACCAATCGGCCGCTGAGTGGCCCTTCTCGAGAATTAGACCCAGTTCTGATTCGACTAGCGCGGCAAGACCGACCTTAGGCCGTCCGAGGATTCGCGCAGCAAGCTCTGTGTCAAACAGGCGTGTGGGAGTCAGGTCGAGCTCACGCATGCATGGCAAATCTTGCAGCGAAGAGTGGAGAATCCATTCTTCGCTCGAGATCGCATCGCGCAGGGGAGCGAGAGTAGAGAAATCAATGGGATCGATCAGCCAGGTGCCTGAGCCATGACGCCGAAGCTGAAGTAGATAGGCGCGCTGTCCGTACCGAAACCCGGAGGCGCGTTCGGCATCTATCGCGATGGGGCCCGTGCCATTGGCGAGAGCCGAAATAGCTTCGGAGAGACCGACTGAATCGCTGACGACATCAGGAAGTCCCTCACGAGGTTCCGTGAGAAGTACCGGCTCAGTCACTCAGCGGCCACCCGGGCGAATATGCGCGACGCCGGGTGGCAGTGGGGGGAGTCCGCACGCCTGAGCAAGCAATTGCGCCCACGCTTCTGCATGCGGTACGAGGTCCGCGTCAGTCGGGGTCCAAGAAGCGCGTATTTCGACGATGCCCTCGGGAACTCGACTGGCAAGGTCTGCGTAAGACACGGAGCTGGTCTGAGTCACCGTGCCGCCTAGGCACCGATAGTTCACACCACGAAGGGACTCGTCTAGCCAACTCCAGCCGACGTCGGTCATCATCGGGTCACTGGCCAGATCTTGCTCAACAACCGCCCGCACGAAACTCACGACGCGAAACTCGCCATCCCATTCGTCCACGCCATTGGGATCGTGTAAAACGATGAAACGTCCGCTGCCTAATTCCTCGTCAGATCCATTGATGATCTCGCCGGATAGGGCGACTGAGAATGGCGCTAAACGTCCTGGAGCAGGAATCTCCGTGTAGGAGATCTCCGAGCGCAAGGACAACGCTCGCAGTCCAGCCAGAGTGCGCTGGAAATCTGCAGGAGTATCCATGGCCAAGGTCACTGCGTCAGCCTACGTGTGACAGGTGTGACTGGAGTGAAGGCTCGCCGCAGAGGGTCAGTCACACCTGAGAGTCGAGGGTCAAGCACACGGAGTTAATGCAGTAGCGCAGGTCGGTCGGTGTCCCATAGCCCTCACCGGAGAAGACGTGGCCCAGGTGGCTACCGCAGGAGGCGCACCTCACCTCGACTCGTCGCATGCCGTGACTGACATCCTCGATTTCGATGACCGCGTCGCCGGCGAGCGGGGACCAAAACGATGGCCAGCCGCAGTGGGACTCGAATTTCTCTCCGGAGCGAAACAACTCGACCCCACACGCCCGGCACGAGTAGGTGCCTGTGGTCTTGGTGGATACATACTCGCCCGACCAGGCCGGCTCGGTGCCAGCTTCACGGAGTACGTGGTAACTCTGCGGATCAAGAGTGGCCCGCCATTCGTCCTCGGACCTCACGCCCGGGTAGGGCGAACCGTCAGGACGGGTACGGGGGAGGGTCTCGTCGGAACTCATGAACGCACAATACCCGGCTCGAGTAACTCCTGTGGGAACATGCCTAAGGGAGGCGGTACACATGGAAGATTTGCTGGAGACCTCGAGTTCGTGGCTGTCGGACGACGACTTGAGAAGTGCGCGAGAGCGCGTTCCCATGGTGTATGTCAATGCCGTACCCGTGCGCACCACCGAAGATGGCGAAATCCGTGAGGTCGGTTTGCTGCTGCGCGGAATGCCTGACGGCACAATTAGTCGAGCGATCGTGACGGGCCGCGTGCTGTACGGCGAACGTATTCGCGCCGCTTTGCTTCGGCATATCGAAAAGGACCTTGGGTCCGTCGCGCTCCCGCGAGTGCCGGTTATCCTGACGCCGTTCACAGTCGTGGAGTACTTCCCTGACCCGACTGTGACGGGATTCCACGATCCACGCCAACACGCAGTCGGTCTAGCTTTCATTGTCCCAGTGGCGGGGGATTGCGCCCCTTCGCAGGACGCACTTGATCTCATCTGGGTGACCCCGGAGCAAGCTGCGAGCGATCAGATGCAGGCGGAGATGACCGGGGGTCAAGGTCGACTAGTGCGACTGGCACTCGCGGCCGGTGCCCGACTGCCTTAGTGCGTTAGTCCAGCGGCGGAAAATTTGGTGAACGCTTTTCTGCACGTCCTGCCAGTGCGGCGAGCAGATCCGGCCATCGGAATGACTCGCGCATCCCGATGAGTGATTGCGCGCCTGCCTCCGAGAAGGTTTGAGACTGGCCTTCGAGCAATTGAGCCTTTATCGCACGTAGGGACTTCGGTGAGCAGTGCGCTGCAACATTATTTGCCCAATCCATTGCGGTGGCGACGACATCATCTGAGACGCTAGTGACAAGACCAATTGCAAGAGCTTCGTCAGCAGACACAGATCGACCACTCAGGAGCAATTCCGAAGCGCGCGCTGGACCGACAATTCGTGGCAGTAGCCATGCGCAACCGTATTCGGCGATGAGTCCAAGGCGACTGAACATGGATGCGAAAGTCGCGGTGGGTGCGGCAAAGCGAACGTCTGCAGCCAAGGGCAAGACGAACCCAACTCCTGCTGCTGGTCCATTCACAGCTGCAACGACCGGGATGCTCAAGGTTGAGATCAGGGTCGGCAACGCTGACATGTTGTCGCCAACTGAGAACGCATCGAGCGCCTCTGGCCCCTGGGCCAACAATCCGACGTCAGCTCCGGCGCAGAATCCGCGCCCAGCGCCGGTGACCACTGCTACTCGTACGTTGGGGTCAGCGTCCGCTTCGCGCAGGCGGGTGACGTAGTGATCGCCCATCTCGGGGGTCAGTGCATTGAGAGCACTTGGTCGATTCAAAGTGATGAGGGCCACGCGATCACGAACCTCGTACAGCACCGGGGATTCATTTGGGGTTTCGATAGCCATGTCCGAAATGCTGACAGACCTAGGAAACGTAGTGTCATTGGGGGACGACTCATCGAGATTTCGGTGAGTCGACCGCCAATCCAAGGTGTTTCGTCCTACTGTGGGGGCTCTTAGGAGGCGACATGGACACGCAGGTGGGCTCGACCAAGAAGAAGATGCCGCTCGGACGGCTCATTCTCATTATCGTCGTTGCGATCGTTGCGGCGATCTTCATCTTCTCGAACATGCAGGCAGGTGACTTTAAGATTCTGGGGTGGGGTCCGTGGACTCTGCCTATGTGGATTTGGCTCGCGATCGCGTTCCTTCTCGGAATGGTGTTTGGCGGGGCGATTCGATCACTTTCGCGCAAGGTTCGCGGTAAGTCCAACCAAAATCACAACTGAACTATCCCAAGGTCTAGGCGCCACCACACGGGCTCGGCGGCGTTGTCGGGTATGAAGTTGCAGTGGCGCAGCACGGCGTGACTCGCATGGTTGTCGGTGTCGGTTTCTGCCGTCAGGCCTAGAATGTTCTTCTCGCGGGCCAAGTCGATAAGTCGTCGAACCGCCGCGGTCGCGATGCCACGTCTTCGTTGAGATTCACAGACGCCGTACCCGATTTCTGTCAGTCCGCCGATGGGTGCACCCTTGAAGCCGGCGCTTCCGACGACCAGTCCTGCCGTCTCGATAAGCCAAGGCCCCCACGGCCATCCTTCGGTGACGAGTGAAATATCGCCACTCGCCACAAAGCCTGCAATCACAAGATCGCCGTCACTCGGAAAATCGGGAGCGATAGGAAATCCCGCCAGTTCCATTTCGGTGATGCGGCCAGCGATGTCACGGGTGAGGGGTAGAAGCGAAATCTCCACGAGTACGCGCGCCTACTCCGCCGGGGATTCCTCGGCGGCTCCCGACTGGGGACCAAAGCCCGCGCTCTTGAGCATGCGACGGACGTCCACCAGCATCTCCGTGTCGATGTCCTTGTGGCGGGGCGGATCGAAGACGTGGATTTCCTCACCAAGCGCGACCTTGAATCGACCGTCGTGACGCTCCTCTGTCTCCGCAACAGCGTTAAGGAGAGACACGACGTCAACCCAGCGGACGTTGTGGCTGATTGGATGGCGGAAGATGTGTTCCACGGTGTCGCGATGATGACTATTGAGGCGTTGGCCGTTGATGTCCATATAGCCACTCTGCCACTTTCACACCCGAAATTCTCGAAGAGTGAAGTTCCCTATGTCACCTGTGCGAAGGCTGCCCGCCCTACCGTGATTTGGAAAGTTTGGCTCCAGAGGCGTCGGTTAGTAATGGGTGATGCACATAGTGCGCCGTCCCGAGATTCTCGGCACCAAGACTCGACGCGATGAAGATCTGAGCGGCTGTAGATGTCAGCAAATCCTCGCCTCGGACGATGTGGGTTGTGCCTAGATCTCGATCCTCGATCACCGAGACCAATTGATAGGCGGGCAGATCATCGCGGCGCCAAATGACGAAATCGCCCAATTCCGAGTCCAGATGTACCTCCACGTCGTTGACAGAGATCGTCGTGCCAATGGGCACATGCACTCGCAAGGCGGACTCGTGGGCGACGAGCTCGTGTTGAGCCGTACGGCATTGGCCGGGACAGCCACCTGACGGAACTGAGCTGATCATGGACCGGCTACAACGACATGCGTATGTTTCGACCGACGAGTTACGCAAAAGCGCGAGTTCGGCGCGGTAGTAATTGGTTTTCTGGCGTTGAGACCAGTGAGCCTCGAAGTCGGCAGTGTCGCGCGGACCTATGGACCAGGCGATATTTAGGTCGTGAAGAACGTTGAAGATATCGTCCGCGTAGACCGATTGATACCGCGCGGCATCGACATCGTCTATTCGAAGCGCGAGAGGGATTTCGTGTTCTTCGGCAAGGTTTGCGGTGAGACGGAAGTTGTAACGATTACCTGCATGCAGGAAGCCACTGGGAGTTGGCGCGATTCGAGTGACCATCAGGCTGACTCGTGGTGGCTGGTGCGAATTCGCGAGAAGGTGTGCTCGTACGGCATGCCACCGAGTGCGAGCAGTGCTTCGGTGATTCCCTGAGTGATGTCGTTGGCAGATTCTTCAAGATCAATAGCGAGGCACTCGGAAAAGCGAATCTCTACGTTCCGGCGCCATAGGCGTCTATCGGTATAGGCGATGGTCATTGCATGCACTGGAACAGTCGGATTCGACTGCAACACCGGAATAAGTACTCGACGATGTAGACGATGCAGTGTTACGCCGTCTTCCGAGCGCGTCCCCTCGGGATAAATCGAAAGTTTGGCTCCCTGCGACACCGAGTCAGCGGCCATCGTCAGTGCCCATTTTGTTGAGGTTTCGTCGCCCCTACGTATCGGAATCTGTCCGGTCCAGCGGAAGAAGACTGCACCGATTCGCTCGAAAACTTCAACCTTTGTGAAGAACGTGACCCGGAATCGATTGGCAAGGCCCACCAGCACCGGATCTAGCAAAGAAAGGTGGTTACCGACCAGAATCGCCGGACCCGGCTTCACGTGGGCGCGTCCATGAACACAGATCCGATATCGGAGGCGAAGGACTTGCGCGGGTGGGAAGAGCATCCAATAAAGCCGGCTTCGCCCCGGCCGTCCGATCCTCAACCCATTGAGGATTTGCCGACCTTCGGCAACGAGAGAGTCGTAAGCAGCGTCTGATGACACCCGCACATCTTGACAGGTGATCGCGTTTCCCTGGTGCCGCAGTCCTGCTGTGGTGTCCGAGGGGGGACTTGAACCCCCATGCCCTTTCGGGCACTAGCACCTCAAGCTAGCGCGTCTGCCTATTCCGCCACCCGGACAAGGTGTGCGTGAAGGATAACAACCCACGATTCGGCCCGGTGCACCGCCCGCTGGCGGGGTCGACCGGGCAGGATGGGGGGATGAGCGAACTCGCCCCATCCGTCATGGAGACCGAGGCTGTGTCAATCCTTCGGGATCTGATTCGGATCGACACGACCAATAACGGCACTCCAGAGACGGTGGGAGAGGCCGAAGCCGCGGAGTATGTAGCCGCGAGTCTGGGTGACATGGGCTACTCGTGTGAACGATTCGAAACTGCACCTCGACGTGAAGGTGTTCTGCTGACGATCGAGGGAACTGATCCCGAAGCGGACGTACTTTTGTTGCATGGACACCTCGATGTGGTGCCTGCAGATCCGGCTGATTGGACAGTTGCGCCATTCGAGGCTGAGGTCGTTGACGGCATGGTGTGGGGTCGTGGTGCTGTGGACATGAAGGACACCGATGCCACGATCATCGCCGTGCTACGTGAGTGGGCTCGCAGCGGTGTTAAGCCGCGGCGCACGATCGCGGTCGCCTTCACCCCTGATGAAGAGGCCGGCGGCCGGCTAGGGGCGCATTGGCTAGTGGACAACCGACCTGAGTTTTTCCGAGGTGCCACTCAGGCTGTGGGCGAAGTCGGTGGTTTCTCGGTGTCTCTCAACGACAAACGCGTGTACCTGATCCAGACCGCAGAGCGCGGCATTGCGTGGATGCGGTTGCTCGCGCGTGGTCGAGCCGGTCATGGTTCTTTGACCAACGATGACAACGCAATCACTGAATTGGCTCGAGCAGTTGCACGGATTGGTGAGCACACATTCGAGCTCGAGTTGACGTCTACGACGCAGCGGCTCGTGCGCGAGGTTGCTGCGATGCTCGGTGAGTCTGGTTCATTGGAAGATCAGGTGGCGGCTGTGAGTACGGCGTTGGGGCCGCTCATTGAAGCCTCAATGCGAAGTAGTGCAAATCCGACAGTGCTTCGGGCTGGCTATAAGCACAATGTGATTCCCGAACGAGCTGAAGCCCTTATCGATGGGCGCTATCTACCTGGTCATGAGGCGAAGTTCATCTCCGAGATTGCCCGCTTGGCTGGCGAGAAGGTGGAAGTGCACCTAGAACATGGCGATGTGGCAATTGAAGCCGACTTCGATGTGCCACTGGTTGCGCGTATGACGGAGGCCCTGCGGACCGAGGACCCGGGTGCCATCACGCTTCCCTACATGGTGCCAGCTGGAACGGATGCAAAGGCTTTCTCGCGACTCGGAATCGCTGGCTATGGTTTCGCTCCGCTTCGGCTCCCGGCCGACCTGAATTTTGCGGCGATGTTCCACGGCGTTGATGAGCGCGTACCGATTGATGCTCTTCGCTTTGGGGTGAAGGTTATGGACACGTTCCTGCGTTCGGCCTAGGCGACTCAGAGGCTCAGTGTGTCGAGGAGATCTTGGAGTTCGGCTTCGCCCACCACATCCACGGGGATCACCGGGACGATTTCGCCTGAAGCGAACTGTCGCGCGAACTCACCGCGCAAATCGACCGGCATTAGACGCAGGACAGCATCAAGGACGTCATCGGACTCGGCTCGAGTGGCCACGATCGTGACCAAGTCGGCACGGGCGTCGGCGGTGAGCGCCCGGTGCTCCGGATCGCACAGGCTTACCTTCAGGTGGCCCGAGGAATAATCCCGGACCTCTTCGGTCAGCAGGTCCAATAAGCCTGCTAGAGAGCCGTCGTCATCGTGGAGAGGCAGGTAGCGAAGGACCAAGGCTGAGTCCTCGCCTACCCATTCCTGACACACCGCAGCCACGTCTTCGAGGTCCTCGCTGGACGCGTCGACGTCGTGAACGACGATAACTCGGGGGCGCCGGTCTTCGGTCCACTCATCCCAGAGCGTCAACCATGCCCCTGGGGCGTCGGGCAGGTCGGCCGCGGACACCTCGAGCACGAGGGTGCGATCCGCAATTACTCGTACGTCAGCTCCGGCCACGACACCATCCTCCCCGATAGTCTGTCGTCACGGCGTTCAGGTGGGCGCTTCGATGGCCACGGCGATTCGGGCGGGAGTTGAGATGCTCAACAACGCTGGTGCTCGACGTGTCGTCGGGGTTGTTATCGATCCCGTTGCCCGTGGCCTTCTCAAACTGCACGTTCCCCCCGACGCGGTGACCGTCTTTGGCACTGTGGGGGCATGCGTTGGAGCCCTGGTGTTCTTCCCTCAGGGCAAATTCGTGGTGGGGGTGCTTGTCATCGCTGCCTTCATTTTTAGCGATCTACTCGATGGCACGATGGCTCGCATGTCCGGCACGTCCGGACCGTGGGGGAATTTCCTTGATGCGACACTCGATCGAGTAGCTGACGGTGCCGTCTTTGGCGGGCTTTTGCTCTGGACGATGTACGACCACCAGTCCCCGTGGATCGTCGCAGCTGCCTTGATCACGTTGATCGCGGGGCAAGTTATCTCGTACGCCAAGGCGCGCGCCGAGGCTGTGGGTGCGACGGCTAACACCGGTATCGCGGAGCGAGCAGAGAGACTCATCATTGCCCTTGTTGCGGCTTTCGTTGCGGGGTTTGGAGTTCCATTCATCTTGCAGGCGGCTCTCATCGTGTTGGCCGTGTTGTCCGTTGTCACTGTGGTCCAACGGATGGTTTTCGTTCGCAAGCAATTGTGGCAGCGACGTGACTGATTGGCGTGAGGCTGCGGCCGATGTTGGTTTCGGCTTAGGTTGGAAAGCCGTAAACCGGATGCCGGAGCGAGCAGCCTATGCGACCTTTCGGCGACTAGCGGATCGGTCGTGGGCAAATCATGGGACCGGCGTACAACAACTCGAACGAAATCTTCGTCGGGTGCGTCCCGAGTTGACCTACGACGAGCTTCGTGAATTGTCGCGAGCGGGTATGCGTTCGTATTTCCGGTACTGGTGCGACGCTTTTCGTCTTCCCAGTTGGAGCCGTGAACGAATCGTGGACCCCATCCGGATCAAAGGCGAAGAACATCTGATCGCGGCGAAAGCCGCAGGCAAGGGAGCAGTCCTGCCCCTGGCGCACAGCGGCAACTGGGATCACGCGGGCGCCTGGTTGGCTCTCACTCATGGCCGTCTCGTCACGGTTGCGGAGCGGCTAAGGCCTGAGGGTCTTTATCGGAAGTTTCTGGCTTATCGCAATGCCCTTGGCATGGACATCCTGCCGCTAGGGGAGCCCGCTATTGTGCGTGATTTATTGCGTGCACTTCGGGAGAATGCGTTCGTGCCCTTGCTTGCTGACCGCGATCTGAGTCACAACGGTGTGGAGGTGTTGCTCTTTGGCGAAGTTACCAAGATTCCGCCAGGACCTGCTGTTCTCGCGGTAATGTCCGGCTCACCGCTCCTCCCCGCCTCGCTGTACTACGAGGGCGAGACGTTAGTGGCGGAGATTCACGCACCAATTTCTGTGCCAGCAATGGGAACCCGTGCAGACAAAGTTGCGGCGCTATCCCAGTCATACATTGACGTAATTGCCACCGGGATCGCGGCTCATCCCGAAGATTGGCACATGATGCAACCTCTGTGGCTCTCAGATCTCTCGCCACGAAAGATTTCGCGATGAGAGTCGGGCTGGTCTGCCCGTATAGCTGGGATGTGCCCGGTGGGGTTGCGGTGCATATGCGGGATCTCTCCGAAAGCCTCATCCGGCAGGGACATGAGGTGAGCGTGCTTGCCCCATTCGATGGCGAAGGCGTGTTGCCTGACTACGTCGTTGATGGTGGTCGACCGGTTGCAGTCGCATACAACGGGTCGGTTGCTCGACTCAATTTCGGCTGGAAGGCGACTCGTCGAATCCGCAAGTGGATTCAAGAGGGCGATTTCGATGTGCTCCACGTGCACGAGCCGTTAAGCCCAAGCCTTTCGGTTCTCGCCTGCTGGGTGGCTCAAGGTCCCATCGTGGCCACGTGGCATTCGTCGATGGCGCGTTCCCGAGCGTTGTCAGCGGCCTTCTATCTTGCACAGATTTCGATGGAGAAGGTTTCTGCGCGGATCGCGGTGAGTGAGGAGGCTCGGCGGACCTTAGTCGCGCACATCGGAGGTGACGCCGTACTCATCGCCAATGGTGTGAATGTTGCCAATTTTGCTGACCCCTCGACCTTGCCGGGATATCCGCGCTCCGGGGGGACGCTCGGATTTCTCGGGCGCCTCGACGAAACGCGGAAGGGCTTCGACGTCCTTGCGCGAGCCGTTCCCGCAATCGTTGCCCAGTTTCCCGATCTGCAAGTCCTCGTCGCGGGCCCCGGTGATCCCGAAGAGGCACTCAGCGCTGTCCCGCCGGAGTTCCACGAGCATTTTGTCTTCCTCGGGCGCGTTAGCGACGATGACAAGGTACGCATGCTCCATTCGATTGACGCCTTTATCGCGCCCAATACCGGGGGAGAATCCTTCGGCATTGTGCTGCTCGAGGCGATGGCCAGTGGCTCGCCTGTTGTCGCGAGTGATCTTCTGGCGTTTCGTCGTGTACTCGATGAGGGACGATGCGGGCGGATGTTTACGACTGGTGATCCGCAATCGCTCGCCGATATGACGTGTGCGCTTCTGCAAGACCCTGTTACACGGAAGAATATGGCAACTGTCGGTTACGAACGCGCCAAACACTTCGATTGGGAGCGCGTGGGTCGTGAAGTAATCGCGGTCTACGAATCAGTTGTGTTGCCTGGAGTGAAGGTGAAAGAGGATCTTCGTGGCCAAATTGTGGGACGACTTGCCCGTTCAAAGTCCACTGAAGTGAGCAACTCATGAGTTGGTGGTGGCTGCTCGCGTTTGCTGCGGTGCTTCTACTTTTTGGCGTTTATCTCAGCATGACTGCGGGGCGGCTCGATCGCCTTCACCTGCGCATCGAGTCTGCGGAGCGCGCGCTAGATGCGCAACTCGCACTTCGCACAGCAATAACGATTGATCTCGCGGTATCGGGGCTTGTGGATCCAGCACTGGGCGCGGTGTTGACTGACGCAGCCCACACGGCTCGCACTTCGGCTGCTGCCGGTGTTCGTGAGCGAGAGATTGCCGAAAGTGATCTCTCGCGCATCCTGTCTCTGGCTTTTCAAGACCCTGAGGACGTACTGGAGATCCAACGGGACCCTGAGGGCGCGGTATTTCTCGAAGAATTGGCTGCTGCTTGTCGCCGGGTGGAGCTGTCCCGGCGCTTTCTCAATGACGCGGTGCGGGCGTGCCGGCAGGTGCGCTCGCTGCGGATGGCCCGGTGGTTCCACTTGGCGGGCCATACGTCGTGGCCCCAGACCGTGGAGATGGATGACACGCCCCCACCGCTGGTGTCGGCTTCCTGACCGTTTGCCGCTTAGTGTGGTGAGGTGAAGAAGCGCTTTGTTGTCCTGACAGCTTGCATCGGTCTCAGCAGTGTCTCTCTGGCGGCATGTTCGAGTGGGACTGCAGGTGACGCTAGTTCGTCGGGAGCGGCGTCCTCCAATTCTTCGAGCGCCTCGTCACAACCGGGATCTCCCACTCCATCTGTCACGACGGCCGATCGGTCTCCGTTCACTGGACGACCCAATTGGGTGGCCAAGCCAGTGATGGTCATCAAGATTCCCAACACGGGTCGCGCGCAACCGCACGCGGGTCTCACTCAAGCCGACATCGTCTACGTCGAAGAGGTGGAGTGGGGTCTGACACGCATTGCTGCAGTCTTCAGCTCGAACGTCCCTGATGTCGTTGGCCCGGTTCGTTCTGCGCGCATCAGTGACATCGAATTGCTGGCGCAGTACGGCAAACCGATTTTTGCTTTCTCCGGTGCTCAACAGAAGATGCAGCCAGTGATTGCGGCCGCGAGTCTGTTCAATGAATCAGCTGAAGCGGCATCGCAGGCGTACTTTCGAGATGACTCTCGGCGGTCACCTGACAACGAGATGGTGCGACCGAAGGATTTGCTCAAGCTTGCTCCCGATGCTTCCGTGGCTCGCGACATCGGGTTCCAGTTCGCGGTGGAGCCTCCACCGGGTGGCGAGGTCGCCAACACGGTGTCGGTCCGGTGGCCGGACTCCCATGTGTCCTTTGAATGGAAGACGGGGCAGGGCTATGTCGTGTCCTTCGACGGCAACCTCGCCCAAGCTGCCGAGGGCGGCGGCCAGGCAGCCTCAACAGTCGTGATCCAGTACGTGAAGCAGACTGACTCTGGCTATGGCGACATGTATGGCGGCCACACGCCGCTCGCTCACACGGTCGGCACGGGCCAGGCCTTGGTCTTACGCGACGGCTTAGTCTGGAAGACCACCTGGAACCGCCCCGAGGCGACCGGCGGCACGACCTTCACCCTTGCCGATGGATCGCCGATGCCGTTTGCCATCGGGCAGCCGTGGGTACTGCTGGTGAATGACCAGATGAAAGCGGTCCTCGGCTAACAGGCCTAGACTGGGTTTCCCGGCCGGACGACCGGGAATCGTACGTCGAGGAGTGATCAATGTCAGGCGCACAGACCAGCACCGGGACAACACGAGTCAAGCGGGGCATGGCCGAGATGCTCAAGGGCGGCGTCATCATGGACGTGGTCAATGCTGAGCAGGCCCGCATTGCCGAGGACGCCGGCGCTGTTGCCGTAATGGCCTTGGAGCGAGTCCCGGCCGACATCCGCGCCGAAGGCGGGGTCTCTCGCATGTCCGACCCAGAGATGATCGAGAAGATCCAAGCGACGGTCTCGATCCCGGTGATGGCCAAGGCGCGCATTGGTCACTTTGCTGAGGCACAGATTCTGCAGTCGCTGGGCGTCGACTACATCGATGAGTCTGAAGTTCTTACCCCTGCGGACTACTCCAATCACATCGACAAGTGGGCGTTCACGGTTCCCTTCGTGTGCGGTGCCACCAACCTCGGCGAAGCCTTGCGTCGCATCAACGAGGGCGCGGCCATGATCCGCAGCAAAGGTGAGGCCGGAACTGGTGACGTGTCGAATGCGGTCACGCACATGCGCAAGATCGGTGGCGAAATCCGACGACTGTCGTCCATGTCCCGTGATGAACTCTACGTCGCAGCCAAAGAACTCTTGGCGCCTTATGACCTTGTTGTCGAGGTTGCAACTGCCGGCAAACTCCCCGTCGTCCTGTTCACGGCAGGTGGCATCGCTACACCAGCCGACGCCTCGCTGATGATGCAACTCGGCGCGGAAGGTGTCTTCGTGGGTTCGGGCATTTTCAAATCCGGTGACCCAGTTCAGCGCGCTAACGCGATTGTCCAAGCAACTCTGCATTGGGACAATCCCGATGTTGTGGCGAAGGCATCGCGCGGTCTCGGTGAGGCCATGGTCGGCATCAACGTGGCAGATATTCCGGTGCATCACCGGCTGGAGGAGCGGGGCTGGTGATTGCATCCCCGCTCGTCGGGGTGCTGTCGCTCCAAGGCGACGTACGCGAGCATGAACGAGCACTCGAAGCCGTCGGTGCCCGGACCTGCCGTGTCCGTACCGAAGAGGAACTTTCACATGTCGACGGGCTCGTGATTCCTGGCGGGGAGTCCACGACGATGTCGATGCTGGCAGTGCGTACCGGGCTGTTGCAGCCGCTCATTGACGCCGTGCGGGGCGGCCTTCCGGTGTATGGATCCTGCGCGGGGCTCATCATGCTTGCTACGCGCGTTCTCGACGGTCGTCCTGATCAGCAGACTCTCGGTGCTTTAGATGTCACTGTGCGGCGTAACGCCTTTGGACGTCAAGTGGATTCTTTCGAGTGCGATCTCGATATGCCTGCGGTGCCCGGAGGGCCATTGCATGCCGTGTTCATAAGGGCGCCGTGGGTCGAGGAATGTGGCCCTGATGTTGAGGTCCTCGCGCGTGTCGAAGATGGCCCGGCCACCGGTAGAATCGTCGCTGTTCGCCAGGGGAAGGCTCTGGGGACAGCATTTCACCCGGAACTGACCGGGGACGGGCGCGTACACGCCCTATTCGTTGAGATGGTGAGGCAGGGATGAGCGGCCATTCCAAATGGGCGACGACGAAGCATCAGAAGGCGGCCAAGGACGCTAAGCGCGGCAAATTGTTTGCGCGTCTGATCAAGAACGTTGAAGTAGCCTGCAAGATGGGTGGTGCCGATCCAACTGGCAATCCCACCTTGTACGACGCCATTCAAAAGGCTCGCAAGAATTCCGTGCCGATCGACAATATCGAGCGCGCGGTCAAGCGCGGTTCTGGTCAGGAAGCGGGCGGAGCCGATTACCAGACGATCATGTACGAGGGATATGGACCCAACGGCGTGGCTGTCCTTGTCGAATGTCTCACCGATAATCGCAATCGCGCAGCCGGTGAGGTTCGAGTGGCGCTCACTCGCAATGGTGGGTCGATGGCTGATCCCGGCTCGGTGTCCTATCTCTTTAGCCGCAAGGGGGTTGTTGTCGTCCCCAAGGCGGGCTCGACTGAAGATTCCATTCTTGACGCGGTACTGGATGCTGGTGCGGAAGAAGTGAACGACCTCGGTGAGGTTTTCGAGGTCATCTCCGAGGCCACTGACGTGGTTGCAGTACGTACCGCCCTGCAGGCAACCGGCATTGATTATGACTCCGCTGAAGCGACGTTTGTGCCGAGCATGACTGTGCCTGCCGATGTCGAACTTGCCAAAAAGGTCATCAAACTCGTGGATGCGCTCGAGGATTGCGATGATGTGCAGGCCGTCTTTAGCAATATCGATATCAGTGATGAGGTCCTTGCTGAGCTCGATGCCTGAGATGCTTGGCTCATGAACGAGAGCATCGGTCACCAACTCACCGGGTGGGATGCAGCCACCTGGCGTACGGCAAGCGGTGATCCCACTCTGCGTTCGACAGTTGTGGCCCTAGCTCTGTTCGATTCAGTGCCTGACTGGGATCGTCTTCGGCAGCGACTCGAGCGGCTTACCCGCCTAGTCCCGGCCCTGCGAATGAAGCCACTTCACGGCGCAGTGGGTCTGTCGGCACCGAGGCTTGGCCCTGATCCAGATTTTGACATCGATGTCCATGTGCGCCGCTATCGCTTGGCCGGTCGCGGATCCTGGGCGGACGTGTTGCAAGAAGCACGGCGCATGAGTCTCACGGATTTTGACCATGATCGCGCTTTGTGGGAAGCCTGTCTGGTTGAGGGACTGCCCGGCAAACGCGCGGCGCTGCTGTTGAAGTTGCATCACGCGATCGCGGATGGCCAGGCAACGATTCTTATCGGTATGTCACTCTTTGAGTTCACGCCTGAAGGCAACCCGATGGAACCTGAGATTCCGCAAGTGCCCGAACCCGATGCGGTGTCCGCACCGGAAGTGACGTTGGCCAATCTTGGTGACAATTTCAAGCGTGGTGCCGAATTGGTCAAGGGTGCGGCCACTTTGTTCGCGGGACTCGCAATCGGCTCAGTAACAGATCCAGTTGCGACGTGGACCAAGGCTCTCGAAGTAGCCGCTTCGGTAGGACGCTTCACTGCGCTGCCTGATGGGTCTATGTCTCCAGTGATGATCGGGCGTGGCACGACCTACCATTTTGCAGCTTTTGATTTGCCATTCGAAGGAATGCGAGCAGTCGCTAAAGCGCACGACCGCAGTGTCAATGACGCTTTCATGGCAGCGGTGGGCGCCGGATTGGATCGCTATCACGCCCGACATGATCAGCCGGTAGATGAACTGCGGTTCAACGTGCCCATTTCGCTACGCGGTGACCCAGGCGATCGCAGCGGTCAGGCCGCAAACGCGGTCACTATCGCTCGTTTCCTGCTCCCTATCGCGGGGTTGACCGTGGAGGAGCGCATGGAGAGTGCCCACGAGCAGGTCGATCGGTGGCGCGCCGAGCCCGCCCTGCGTCTCGCGGATCCGTTAGCTGATGTGAGTTGGCTTGTGCCGGTGCCGATTTTGGCCCAAGCAGCGAAGACAAGTGATGTGACAACCAGCAATGTGCCGGGACCGCCAATTCCGCTGTACCTCGCTGGAGCGCGGATGGTGGGGGTCTACCCGTTGGTGGCCACGATTGGCGCCGCAGTGAACGTCACGATGATCACCTACGACGGTTCGGCCTTTGTCGGTCTCTCGGCCGATGACCGTGCTGTCCCCGATCTTGATGCCCTCGTAGAAGATCTTCGTGCCGGGTTCGCCGAAGTGACCGGCAAGCCGGTTGGCCCCTGGGATCCGCTGGCCGCCACGCATCAGGGGGACGGCACGCCGAAGGCGCGCGCGGTACGCCAGTAGGTAGATTTTTGACGCTACGCTAGCGAACACCTGTTCGAAAGGAGGCGTCGTGCGTGTGCTCGGGATTGACCCGGGATTGACCCGGTGTGGCGTGGCTGTTGTCGATGGCGGGGTTGGTCGCCGTGTCTCCCTAGTCGACGTCCGCGTCGTTCGCACTCCTCCAGACGCCCCTCTGGCGCAGCGCCTTCGTGGCCTCGAGATTGAGTTCGAGGCGGTCTTGGACGCCTTCTGTCCCGATGCGGTGGCCGTTGAGCGAGTCTTTAGCCAGCACAACGTCCGGACCGTGATGGGGACTGCCCAGGCTGGCGCCGTTGCCATCCTCGCCGCCGGACGACGAGGGCTTCCGGTCGGCCTGCATACGCCTAGCGAGGTGAAGGCCGCCGTTAGCGGTTCAGGTACTGCCGGCAAGGAGCAAGTCGCCAGCATGGTGTGTCGACTACTGCGACTCGATGCGATGCCACGTCCGGCTGATGCAACCGACGCGCTTGCACTAGCTATCTGCCATTTATGGCGAGGGCCCGCTCAGGACCGGCTCGCCGAAGCGGTTGCTGCACAACGGGCGCGGGTCTCATGATCGCTTTTGTCCGCGGTCGGGTGGTCGAAGTCGGTCTCGAACGCGTCGTGCTCGATGTGGGTGGACTGGGCATGCAGCTCACCTGCCCTACTGGATCCTTGAGCCATCTGCGCACCGAAGAAATCGCGACAGTTCACACGGCCCTTGTGGTTCGAGAGGACTCTTGGACTATGTACGCCTTCGCTAATGCCGAACAGCGAATCGACTTCGAAATCCTGCAGACTGTTTCCGGTGTGGGACCACGCCTCGCACTAGCGATGATCGCGACGCTCAGCCCGACCGATTTGCGCAGGGCGATTGATAGGTCCGACTTGGCGACACTCACCAAGGTGCCGGGTGTCGGCCGCAAGGGCGCGCAGCGTCTCGTGATCGAACTCACGGGCAAATTGAGTGCAACCGTGGGGGATTCTCGTGTTGATTCTGCGCCCACCGGTTGGCGTGATTCTGTTTCCGCAGGGCTGGTGTCCCTCGGGTGGAGTGGACGCGAAGCCGATGCGGCTATCGATGCCATAGCTGACGAGGCAGCGCTCATGGAAGCAAATGACAACGTCGACGTGTCCGCCCTCTTGCGCTTGGCACTACGAAGCTTGGATCGCGTATGACTGCCGATGACCATTTGCTCGACGCGAATCCAGAACCCGAAGACCTCATTGTCGAAGGTGCACTTCGGCCGACTCGACTTGAGGACTTCATCGGCCAAGATCGCGTCAAGGCACAATTGGGATTGGTTCTGGAAGCCTCGCGCATTCGCGGGAGAAGTGCCGATCACGTACTACTCTCTGGCCCGCCCGGTTTGGGCAAGACGACGCTCGCAACGATCATCGCTGCCGAACTCGAAGCGCCGTTGCGCATCACCTCTGGCCCAGCGATTCAACACGCGGGAGACCTCGCGGCGGTGCTCACCAGCCTCCAGCCAGGCGAAGTTCTCTTTCTCGATGAGTGTCATCGGACGTCCCGGGCCGCAGAGGAGATGCTCTATCTGGCGATGGAGGATTTTCGGGTCGATGTCATGGTCGGCAAGGGACCGGGAGCAACGGCGATACCCCTCGACCTTGCGCCATTCACGCTCGTAGCCGCAACAACTCGTGCTGGGCTACTACCAGGACCCCTGCGAGATCGCTTCGGGTTCACCGCTCACATGGACTTCTACGAGCCGGCAGACCTCGAGCGCATCCTTGTGCGCAGCGCGGCGTTGCTCAAGGTGGAGATTCATGATTCTGCAGCAATCGAGATCGCCGGCCGCTCCCGTGGCACGCCCCGCATCGCCAACCGGCTTTTGCGTCGAGTCCGTGACTATGCGTTGGTGCACGTCAACGGAATCGTGACACTTGAAGTGGCTCGGGCGGCCCTCGAACTCTACGAAGTAGACGCCCTCGGGCTCGATCGGCTCGACCGCGCGGTGCTTGATGCCCTCATTGGCAAGTTCGGTGGGGGACCGGTGGGACTGTCAACTCTGGCCGTGGCCGTGGGGGAGGAGCCCGAAACCGTAGAAACGGTCGCTGAGCCGTTCCTAGTGCGTGCTGGCTTGATTGTCCGTACGCCTCGAGGGCGAGTTGCCGCTCCCGGTGCGTGGGAGCACCTGGGGCTCACGCGCCCCAATGTGCCTTGGCAGCAGGGTTCCCTCTAGGGTGTGCTGGTGGATACCTCAACTCTTACGACCTTTCTGCCGATTATCCTGATCATCGGCGTCTTCTACCTACTCGTTATGCGCCCGCAGCAAAAGAAGCGCCGCGCACAGCAGGAGAAGCTCAGCACCGTCCGACCCGGCGATGAGATCATGACGACCGCTGGTGTCTTTGGCACGGTCGCTTCAGTGGGTGACGATAAGTTCGATCTGGAGATCGCCCCAGGTGTGCGCGTCACGATGCTGAAGGCTGCAATTTCACAGATCGTGACCGAGCCTGCCGTGTCGTCCGAACCACAGGATCCCTCGTCCACTGATTCTGCTTCCTGATCCACGCAAGTAGATTCGAGGAGTCTCATGGCTGCGCCGTCTAATCCACGCCCATGGCGTTCGCTGGTCGTGCTATTGGTGCTATTGGTCGGGCTTGCCGCTTGGGCTTTCTGGCCTGGCCACTCACTTACTCCGAAGCTGGGTCTAGACCTCAGCGGCGGCACGCAGGTCATCTTGACGCCTCAGCCCATCACGGCTGGACAGCCCATCACGGATGTGCAGCTCCAACAGGCGCAAGAGATCATTCGCAAGCGCGTCAATGGCCTTGGTGTCACTGAAGCCGAGATTTCCATCGTGGGCAGCAACATCATGGTCTCGGTTCCAGGCGTGACATCTGATCGTCTGGTCGAACTAGTGGGTCGCACCGCGTTACTCGACTTCCGGGCCGTTCAAGACGAGCTTCCGCCTCAGCCTGCAGCCCCCCAGCCCACTCCGACTCCAAGTCCCTCCGCATCGGCACCAAGCCCCACAGAGACGCCGATTCCGACTGCCACTGCGACTAAGAGTGCGAGCGCATCGCTGAATCTTGCAGATACGGCGTCACCTTCACCCACACCTTCACCCACGGCTTCACCCACACCTTCACCTACGGCTTCACCCACACCTTCACCTACGGCTTCACCCACACCTTCACCTACGGCTTCACCCACTCCCACGCCGTCACCGGCACCCACTGTCAAGCCAGTCCTAGAGATCGTGCAGTCGCCGAACAACGACGCGGCTTATCAGGAAAAGGTGTTGGCGTTGGATTGCACCAACCCCGAGACAGCCGCGGGAGGTAGCCCCGATGACCCCACGCTGTGGCTCGGCACGTGCTTGCAAGGTGGCGGACTTAAATACAACCTGCAGCCAGCATTCATCCGTGGCACGAATGTTGCCTCGGCGTCCGCGCAACCGCCGCAGAACGGTGTCGGCGGTTGGTCGGTCAACCTAACCTTTGACTCAGAAGGGGCAAAGGCGCTGACCGAGGCTTCGCAGAAACTCGTCGCGTTGCCGGAGTGTCAGGTGGGAACTCCTGGACCCTGTAACGCTTTTGCGATCGTGCTCGACGGTGTCGTCGTCTCCTCGCCGCGTTTTAATCAGGCCATTATCGGCGGCAATGCCTCGATTACTGGCGACTTCACCAAGCAGTCAGCGGAAGATCTCGCGAACGTGCTGAACTACGGCGCGCTGCCGGTGAAATTGGAGATCTCCGAGGTGACCAGTGTGTCGCCGACTCTCGGGGCTGATCAGCTTCGTGGCGGAATTATCGCCGGCATCATCGGCTTGGTCCTCGTGATGATCTACCTGCTTCTTTATTACCGTGCATTGGGACTTGTAGCCGGAGCCAGTTTGATCTTGGCCGGCGGCATGACCTACACCGCGTTTGTAGGAATGGGCAATACCACTGGTCTTGCCCTGACTCTCGCTGCCATTGCCGGAGCCATCGTGTCGATTGGCATCACCGCCGACTCGTTCATCGTGTATTTCGAGCGTATCCGAGACGAGATCCGTGACGGCAAATCCCTGCGTCAGGCCACGGACGCTGGTTGGTCACGGGCTCGTCGCACTCTGCTCGCTGCCGACTTCGTGTCCTTGCTAGCGGCAGTAGTGCTGTTCTTCTTGGCTATTGGTGGCGTGCAGGGCTTCGCATTTGCCTTGGGTCTCACCACTGTCATTGACGTCATCGTGGCCTTCCTCTTCACTCGACCGCTGGTCGTGTTGTTCGGCCGTACGAGTTGGATGCAGCGTGGAAGCATGTTGACTGGACTCGATCCTCGTCGACTCGGTGGGCACTCTCTGGTGATGAGCACAACGAAGGGCCGCAAGTCTGTGGCGGCGACTAAAGCGCAAGCCTCCGCCGAAAAGAATGTTGATGCGAACGAGGAGGGCGATCTCTGATGGGACTTGGATCTCTGGGTCGCCGGCTGTACTCCGGTGAGGCATCTATCAACTTCGTGGGTCGCCGAAAGATGTGGTACCTCATCTCTGCCGCGATCTTGCTCGTGGCAATCGCCGCACTCCTTATTCGCGGTCTCAACCTTGGCATCGAGTTCCGTGGTGGCGCCGAATTCCGGCTGCCCAGCCCGACCTGTTCGGTGGAGCAAGCGCGCAGCACTGCTTCAGCCGCAGCGGGTGGCGAAGCGATTGTCACCCAAACTGGCGCGGGCGATATTCGCGTACAAGTGCCGCCAATCGACACTAAGACCAGCACAGAGGTTGTCAAGGCGCTTTCGGCCGAGTGCGGTGTGCCCGCGGGTGATATTCAAACCCAATTAGTGGGGCCAAGTTGGGGTGGTGAGATCACCAAGAAGGCTCTCGTCGCTCTGGTGGTGTTCCTGCTGCTCGTTGCCATCTTCCTCGCGATCTACTTCGAGTGGCGAATGGCGCTCGCGGCCCTCGTCGCCCTCATCCACGACATCGTGATCACCGTTGGTATCTATGCACTCACCGGGCTCGAAGTAACTCCTGCGACCGTCATCGGTTTCCTGACAATTCTTGGTTATTCGCTCTATGACACCGTGGTGGTCTTCGACAAAGTCAAAGAAAATACCCGCGGCATCACTGGTCAGTCCGTCTTGACGTATAGCGAGGCGGCCAACTTAGCGGTCAACCAGACCCTCGTCCGTTCGATCAACACCTCCATCGTGGCCTTGCTGCCTGTTGTGGCGATCATCGTGGTCGGGGCGGGTCTGCTGGGTGCAGGCACGTTGCTCGATCTCGCCGTTGCTCTCCTCGTGGGCATGCTGGCTGGTGCCTATTCGTCATTGACTATCGCGACGGTTTTGCTCGCTCAGTTGAAGGAATCCCAACCCGAGATGAAAGCCCTTGCTCAGCGTGTCCGTGGCCGTCGGGCTGCGGGCCGAACCAAGGAGGGCGAAGAAGGTGTCGCGCTACCGGATTCAGGCGGGCGCGTGCAGCCAAAGAAGCAGGTCCGTTCCAAGCGTTCCAAGCGTGGCTGATCAAGCGCCTACACTGGTGTCACGTACGACCTAGAGGAGCCCAGTGGCACAGGATCTCAGTTTGAGATCCCGACTGGCCCGGTTCGCGTCGAACCGATCCGGCCCGTCGGAGTTAGACCCTGTGCTCAAAGCGCTGCGTCAGTTCCACCCCAAGAGTGATGTCAAGGTGCTCCAGCGTGCCTATGAGGTCTCTGCCTATCTCCACCGTGATCAACTGCGCCGCTCCGGTGAGCCCTACATCACCCACCCGATTGCCGTCGCGCTTATCTTGGCCGAATTGGGTATGACTGTGCCAACTTTGGCTGCGGCACTTCTGCACGACGCCGTCGAGGACACCGAGTACTCCCTCGACGAATTGCGCGAAGATTTCGGCGCAGAGATTGCAGCACTTGTTGACGGAGTCACCAAACTTGATCGGGTCCAGTACGGAGAGACTTCGGCCGCCGAAACCGTCCGCAAGATGGTTATTGCTATGGCGCGCGACGTACGTGTCCTCGTGGTGAAGCTCGCTGATCGCCTGCACAACATGCGAACCCTGCGTTACATGCCCATCGACAAGCAGGAGAAAAAGGCGCGCGAGACACTCGAAATCTATGCACCCCTTGCTCATCGCCTTGGCATCAACGCGATGAAGTGGGAACTCGAGGACCTGTCCTTCGCGACGTTGCATCCGAAGATGTTCGACGAGATTGTGTCTCTCGTCAGTCAGCGTGCTCCCTCACGAGATTTCTTTCTGGCCAAGGTCGTCACAGAGATTGAAGAGGATCTGCGTACTTCGAAGCTCCGCGCTTCTGTGACCGGAAGGCCCAAGCACTATTACTCCATCTACCAAAAGATGATCGTAAAAGGTCGAGATTTCGCGGAGATTTACGACCTAGTGGGTGTCCGCATTTTGGTCGATTCGATCCGCGATTGCTATGGCGTCCTCGGAATCGTCCACTCGCGATGGAGTCCGGTCCCTGGCCGTTTCAAAGACTTCATTGCCATGCCGAAGTTCAATATGTATCAGTCGCTGCATACGACGGTTATTGGCCCTGACGGCAAACCTGTTGAATTGCAGATACGCACGCGCGATATGCACCGTGCCGCAGAGTTTGGTGTGGCGGCGCACTGGCGTTATAAGCAGCAGGAGGTCAGCGGTAAGACCGGTCCAGACGATCTCGGCTGGCTCCGCCAGCTCCTAGAGTGGCAACGCGAGACAGACGACCCTGACGAGTTTCTTGACTCTCTGCGTTTCGATCTGAATTCCACCGAAGTTTTCGTCTTCACACCCAAAGGCGACGTCATCGCTTTGCCTAGTGGGGCCACTCCGGTCGACTTCGCCTACAGCGTCCACACGGAGGTCGGCCACAAGTGCGTGGGGGCCAGGGTCAACGGAAAATTGGTGTCCCTCGAGTCCGCGCTGGAGAGCGGCGACGTGGTGGAGGTATTCACCACTAAGTCCGAGGGTGCCGGACCAAGTCGCGACTGGCTCACCTTCGTGGCGTCGCCTCGTGCTAAGTCCAAGATCAAGGCGTGGTTCTCGCGCGAACGCCGCGAAGAGGCGATCGAAACCGGCAAGGATTCCATCGTCCGTGCGATGCGTAAGCAGGGTCTCCCGCTCCAGCGCTTGATGACCAATCAGTCCATGCAGGGTATTGCGGCGGAACTTCATCAGTCCGACATCACGGCTCTCTATGCGGCAGTGGGTGATGGTCGGATCTCTGCGGCGACCATTGTGCAGCGACTCGTGGATGCGGCCGGGGGAGTGGAAGGCGCGTCCGATGACGTTGCCGAAACTTTCACACCTGGGCGCGCTCACTCTTCGCGCAAGTCGGCGTCCGGAGATCCGGGCGTGACCGTCGTGGGCACGGATGATGTCTGGGTCAAACTAGCCAAGTGCTGCACACCGGTACCGGGTGATGAGATTCTAGGCTTTGTTACTCGCGCCTCGGGTGTCTCTGTTCACCGGACAGACTGTGTCAACGTCCCCAGCCTCGAGAGCCAGCCGGAACGATTCGTGCGCGTGCAGTGGGCGCCCACTTCGTCGAGCGTCTTCCTAGTCAATATTCAAGTCGAGGCGCTGGATCGTTCGAGGTTGCTCTCGGATGTCACCCGCACCTTGTCCGACCAGCACGTCAACATCCTCAGTGCGTCTGTGTCCACGACTCGAGATCGCATCGCACTGTCACGATTCACCTTCGAGATGGCCGACCCGTTGCATCTCGGCTCGGTGCTTAAGGCTGTTCGTACTATCGAAGGCGTCTACGACGTCTACCGAGTGTGATCAGCCACCGAATTCTTCAAGTGCACGCTTTGCTGCCTCGAGAAGGGGCTGAGATGAAGCCAGCGCATTCTCAGCCTTGGTCACCGCAGCATCATTGGCCTTGGCCTTAGCGTTGGCAAGTTCTTTTGAGAGCTTGTCCACGGAGATCTGGAACGCAGCCACAGTCGCTTCAGCTCGAGCGCGTGCTTCGGGGTTGTCCTTCTTCCACCGGTCGGCCTCGAGGGCGCGCAGCGCCTCTTCAACCTTGCGAAGGCGACCCTCTACGCGTTCGCGCTCGGCGCGAGGTACGTCGCCCACAGCGTCCCAGCGGCTCTGGATGGAACGTAGAGCAGCCTTTGCCGCCTTGGCGTCAGTGATGGGCAAAAGACCCTCAGCTTCGGCCGCCAAGGCCGCCTTAGCCTCCACATTGGGCCGCAGCGCCTCCTCGGCTTCGGTAGCTGCTGCGTTCTTGGCATCGAAGAAGGAGTCCTGAGCGGCCTTGAACCGTGCCCAAAGACGATCATCTGCTGAGCGCTGGGCCCGGGGTGCGAGCTTCCAACGATCGACGAGAGTACGAAAGGCTTTTGCCCCATTCACCCAATCGGTGGAGGTAGCGAGCTTTTCAGCTTCCGAAATGATCGACTCCTTAGCGGAAGAGGCCTCCTTGCGTTCGGCGTCGACCTGCGAGAAGTGCTGCTTGCGTCGTCGCTCGAAATTGCTCCGAGCCGCGCTAAAGCGTTTCCAGAGCGCTTGTTCGGGACCCTTGTCGCCGTGTGGCGCGGTCTTCCACTCTTCGAGAAGATCACGAAGGCGATCACCGGCGACCTTCCAGTTCGTCGCGTCAGCTAGTGATTCGGCTTCCACAACAATGGCTGTACGACGGGCCGCAGCCTGCGTCTTGCGGGCGGCCTTCTCGGCCTGAGCTGCAACACGACGAGACTCAATGGATGCGGAGAGTTCGTCGCATCGACGAGTGAGGGCCTCGCAGTCGCCGACGAAGTCGGGTGTTGCCAGCGCGGCCTTGGCCTTGGCAATCAAAGTCTGGGCATCTTCGGTGGATCCACGCCCCTCGCGCAGTCGCCTCGCGAGTAGATCTATTTCGACCATGAGGTCGTCATAGCGGCGGGCATAAAAGGCGAGTCCCTGCTCGGGGGTACCCGCGACCCACTGACCTACGCGGACTTCGTCTGTGCCGCGGATCAGGTAGACGGTTCCATCGGGCTCGACACGGCCGAAGCGTCGCGCGTCAGACGTCCGCGCGGGCGCGAGCATTGCGGGGGTGATACCCCCAGGTGTCGCCGTCATTAAGACTCCCTCATCCGTAACTATTTCAGGCCGCAGGAGCGGACTTCACTTTGGCTGTCTCGATGACCGTGGTCTGCAAAGGAGCGCCGTCTCCCATGCCATTTTCGGTGCCCGCCTGCGCAATGCCTTCGACCACGTCCAAGCCCGATGTGACCTTGCCCCAAATGGTGTAGCCGGGTGGCAAGGTCGTATCGGCGTAGACAATGAAGAACTGGCTTCCATTGGTGTTCGGTCCTGAGTTAGCCATGGCGACCGTGCCTTTGGGGTAGTCGTTGGTGCCGGCCACCGGGAGGTTTTCATCGGGGATTTGGTAGCCCGGACCGCCACTGCCGACGGCCTTGGGATCGCCGCATTGCAGGACGAAGATTCCTGAAGTCGTGAGGCGATGGCACTTGGTCAAGTCGAAGTAACCCTGTTGGGCTAAGAAAAGCATGGAGTTAACCGTCTGTGGCGCCTTGTCCGCGAATGTCTCGATCGTCACGTCACCGCAGTTGGTCGCGAGAACCAGGCTGTACGTGGTCTTGGGCTTTATGCCTGCGTCGCCCGGTTCAGTGAATGACTTGTCGTCCGTACGCACTGCTGGGGCTTCGGTACACGCTGGATCCGGTTGCGTCGTGGGGGAGGGAGTTGGGCCATCTGACGTCTGAGTGGGAGTTGGTTGAGGAGTCGGTGTGCTATCGCCACCATCGGAGGAGCCCCCGGACTTGCTCAGTGCCCACCACGTGACACCACCGGCCGCGATGACCACGACGGCAACCACCGCAACGACGCGATTGATGACCCGTTGACGCTTCGCCCGATTCGCGCGACGATCCGCCTGCCGATCTGCCTTGGCTCGTGCCAAGTCCTTTGCCCTCTTGTTCGAGGTCACAGCCACCTCCTAGATGCCACCGGGGGAGTCTACGCACCCGGACCGGTAGGATTCCGATCACGGTTCACGTCACTACCTGGTGGAGGCTGTCGTGCTCATCTCCGGGTTCCCGGCGGGCCCTTGGGGCACAAATTTTTTCGTGCTGGCCCCGGCCCCCGGCAGCGAGTGTGTGATCGTAGATCCCGGTCAGGGCTGTGGTCCGCGTTTGCGTGAGATCTTGGCTGAGAACAGGCTCCTGCCCGTGGCGGTTCTGCTCACCCACGGCCATATAGACCACATCTGGTCAGTTACTCCCCTCACGAAAGATCATGGAATCCCCGCCTACATCCACCCTGAAGATCGCTATCGCCTCGCGGATCCCATCGGCAGCACCTTCACCATGTCTCGCGATCAACTCCTGTCCATGACATCAGGTGAACTTGAACTCACCGACCCGCAAGACGTCCGCACCCTCGATGATGGAGAAATGCTCGATATCGCTGGCCTCACCTTCCGCGTAGCGCATGCCCCCGGACACACCGAGGGGAGTGTGGTCTTCGAAATTCCGCGGCAGCAGGAGCAACCACCCATCGTCCTCAGTGGGGATGTGCTGTTTGAGGGCTCGATCGGTCGCACTGACTTGCCAGGTGGAGACTTAGCGGCCATGGATCGCAGTCTTCGTAACGTCATCCTGTCGATGGATGACGATGCGGTTGTTCTGCCCGGCCATGGAGGACGGACGACAATCGGGCGCGAACGCGCAAGTAATCCCTATCTCCGACAGGTGCTCGATGGTGGATTCATCGCTCCGCCTCGGAGAGGAGTCTGAGATGGCGTTGTCTGGTTTTCCCGAATGGTTGCCTGAGGGTCGACAGGTCGAACTTGCGATCACAGACACGGCGCGTAGGGTCTTCGAACTGCATGGGTTTGCGTCAATAGAGACTCGCTCGGTCGAGCCGGTCGCAGAGTTACTGCGAAAAGGCGAGATCGATAAAGAGGTGTACGGCGTCCGCAGACTGCAGGGAGAGGGTGATGATGACCTCGCGCTCCACTTCGATTTAACTGTGCCATTGGCTCGCTACGTTGTTGAGCATGCGGGGCACCTTGCGTTTCCGTTTCGGCGCTACCAGATTCAAAAGGTATGGCGAGGAGAACGGCCCCAAGAAGGTCGCTTCCGTGAGTTCACGCAGGCCGATATCGACATCGTGGGTGACGGATCTCTCGGCATTCACCACGAGGTCGAGATGGCCCTTGTTATGGCGGAGGTGTTTGCGGCGTTGCCCATCCCGCGGGCAGTCATCTCTGTCAACAACCGCAAGCTCGCCGAGGGGTTCTATCGCGGATTGGGGGCAGAGGACCCAGCTTTGGTTCTTCGTGCAATCGATAAACTCGACAAGATTGGTCCCGCGAAGGTGTCGGCGCTACTGCAATCTGATGTCGGCTTGAGTGCGGCTGCGGCCAATGCGTGTTTGGCTCTCGCCGATATCCGGACGACGGATCTGTCGTTTGTAGATCGAGTTCGTGCTCTGGGAGTACAGAATGATTTGCTGGACGAGGGTCTGACGGAATTGAGCGCTGTTATCGCCGGCGTGCAGACCGAGAACAGGGCAGCCGTAGTCGCAAACCTGCGCATTGCGCGTGGACTCGACTACTACACGGGCACTGTCTACGAGACAGAGTTGGCCGGATACGAGTCCGTTGGATCGATCTGTTCTGGCGGTCGATACGACACTCTCGCGTCTGTGGGCAATCGAGTGTTCCCGGGGGTAGGAATCTCACTTGGTGTTACTCGCCTCGTCTCCATCCTGCTGGGGCGCGATCTCGTGTCCGTCTCACGTTCGGTACCGAGTGCAGTACTTGTGGCAGTCAATGACGAGGATGGCCGATCGGCCAGTGCCTCGGTGGCGGCTACCTTGCGGTCCCGCGGTATTTCCTGCGAGGTCGCTGCGCACCCCGACAAATTTGGTAAGCAAATCCGTTATGCAGAGCGAAGGGGAATTCCCTTCGTCTGGTTTCTGACCGACTCTGGCAGCGAGATTAAGGACATCCGCAGCGGTGACCAGGTGCCCGCTGACCCGGCCACTTGGGTGATCCCCGAAGATGATCGTGGCCCTCAAGTCATTTCCACCGTGTCCGAGGAGGATTCGTGATTCGCACGCATGATGCCGGAACGCTGCGCGCTAGCGACTCTGGTTCAACCGTCACGCTGGCCGGTTGGGTCGCATCGCGCCGTGATCATGGCGGCGTCGCGTTTCTCGATCTTCGTGACGCGAGTGGAATTGTGCAGGTCGTAATCCACGATACCGATGCCGCGCACAGCCTTCGAGATGAATTTTGTCTCAAGGTGGTCGGCGAGGTGTCCATACGTCCGGGCGGCAATACGAACGCTGACCTTCCTACCGGCGATATTGAAGTGATGGCCACGCACGTGGAGGTGCTCAGTACTTCTGCGCCACTTCCTTTCCCCATTGACGACCGTGTGCACGTGGGAGAAGAAGCGCGCCTCCGCTATCGCTATCTCGACCTACGTCGTAAGACCACCGGTGACGCAATTCGCATGCGTTCGAAGGTCAACCAGATTTGTCGGGATGTTCTTCTTGGCCGTTCCTTCCTTGAGATTGAGACTCCGACGCTGACTGCGTCCACACCGGAAGGCGCGCGTGACTTTCTGGTGCCCGCTCGTCTGCAGCCGGGTAGTTGGTATGCGCTGCCTCAGTCGCCGCAACTCTTCAAGCAACTGCTCATGGTCGCCGGAATGGAACGCTACTTCCAGATCGCGCGCTGCTACCGCGACGAGGATTTTCGAGGGGATCGTCAGCCTGAGTTCACCCAGCTTGACATTGAGATGTCATTCATCGAGCAAGAAGACGTCATTGCAGTTGGTGAATCCATCGTGCGCGAGGTATGGAAAGGCATTCTGGGCATCGATATTGACCCCATCCCACGAATGACCTACGCCGAGTCGATGCGGCGCTATGGCAGCGATAAGCCCGACCTGCGATTCGATATTGAGTTAGTGGATCTCACCGAGTTTTTCAAAGACACCACCTTCCGCGTGTTCCAGGCTGATTACGTCGGCGCAGTTGTCATGGCCGGGGGAGCAGATCAGCCACGTCGCCAATTTGACGCGTGGCAGGAATGGGCAAAGCAGCGTGGTGCTAAAGGTCTCGCCTATGTCACCGTCGGCGCGGACGGCGAACTCGGCGGACCGGTAGCGAAGAACATCACCGATGCAGAGCGCGTTGGCCTCGCAGCTGCAGCCGGCGCCAAGCCCGGCGACTGCGTGTTCTTTGCAGCAGGGTCTATCCGTGATGGTCAGGCGCTGCTCGGTGCAGCTCGCGGTGAAATCGCTCGCAGGCTCGAACTCATTGATGAGTCGCAATGGTCTTTCTTGTGGATTGTGGACGCTCCAATGTTCGAGCCCACGGAGGAAGAAGATGGATCTTCTGGCTGGACCGCGGTGCATCACCCCTTCACGTCCCCCAATGACGAATGGATCAACAACTTCGAAGACGCACCCGATCACGCCCTCGCCTGGGCTTACGACATCGTCTGCAACGGCAACGAAATCGGTGGCGGGTCTGTACGTATTCATCAACGTGATGTGCAGAAGCGAGTGTTCAATCTGCTCGGCATGACTGATGCTGAGGCTGAGTCAAAGTTCGGCTTCCTGCTCGAGGCGTTCAACTATGGACCGCCCCCGCACGGAGGCATCGCCTTTGGACTTGATCGCCTGTGCATGCTGCTAGCCGGCGCTTCGTCCATTCGCGACGTGATCGCATTCCCCAAGACGGGTGGTGGTGCGGACCCACTCACTGGAGCCCCTACGCCGATTACCCCGCAACAGCGACGCGAAGCGGGCATCGACGCCGCGAAGGCTGAGCCCAAGGCCTGACGTGGCCGACACCTTGTTCGATGAGGGTTCCTCCCCGGATCGACCGGGGGCTCCGTTGGCTGTGCGCGTACGTCCCCGGACCATTGATGAGGTGGTCGGACAGGGACACCTCCTCGGCGAAGGTGGGCCGCTGCGACGTTTGATCGACGGGGCTGGGCAGGTGTCGGTGATCTTGTGGGGCCCGCCGGGTACCGGGAAAACCACACTGGCCAGTCTCTTATCGCATGCGACTAGCCGGCGATTTGTGGAGTTGTCCGCTGTCACCGCTGGTGTCCGTGATGTACGCGAGGTTATCGAACGGGCCCGCGACGAACTTGGCGTACGTGGCGTTGGGACGGTCCTGTTCATCGACGAAGTCCACCGCTTCAATAAGACCCAGCAGGACGCACTGCTTCCGGCGGTCGAGAACGGTTGGGTCACATTAGTTGCGGCAACTACAGAGAATCCGTCGTTTTCGGTGGTCGCGCCGTTGCTATCGCGCAGCCTCGTGCTCACGCTGGAGCCACTCACGGAGGATGAACTACGCACTGTCCTCATACGCGCTCTGAACGATTCGCGCGGCCTTGCTGGTGCCATCACGGTGAGTGATGCGGCAATGGACCATCTCGTACGCGTCGGCGCGGGTGATGCTCGTCGCGCTCTCACTGCTCTTGAAGCCGTCGCTGGTGTAGAGGGAACCGTCGAGGTCGCCGATGTCGAGCAGGCTGTTCAACGTGTTGCGGTGCGCTACGACCGTGATGGGGACCAGCACTACGACGTCATTAGCGCCTTCATCAAAAGCGTGCGGGGTAGTGACGTCAACGCAGCGTTGCACTATCTCGCGCGCATGATCGAGGCGGGCGAGGATTCGCGCTTTATTGCTCGACGGCTGATGATCCTTGCGAGTGAGGACATCGGCATGGCGGATCCATCGGCGCTTCAGACAGCCGTCGCTGCAGCTGAGGCGTGCTCATTGCTGGGACTTCCTGAGGCGCGGCTGAGTTTGGCTCACGCCACTATCCACCTAGCTTTGTCGCCGAAATCCAACGCAGTCATTGTGGCCATCGACGAAGCGATCTCCGACGTGCGATCAGGAAAAATCGGGACTGTCCCGCCGCACCTTCGAGATGGGCACTATCAAGGTGCCGCAGCGCACGGACACGGCGTGGGCTACCAGTACCCACATGACTCACCGGAGGGAATAGTCGAACAGGCCTATGCCCCAGACCCGGTCGCCCATCGCGAGTACTACCGGCCTACCACGCACGGTGCGGAAGCTCGTTGGGGAGACATCGATGACCGCATTCGACGAGTGCTGCGCGGTGAGGCGGCCTCTCGGGACACGTTAGGGTCTGAGCACGCACCCGAAGGGAGTTGATCATGGGCAAGTTGGTGTGGGTGGCAATTGGCGCGGCCGGAGGGATCTACGCCTACCGGCGGGCTCAGCGTGCCGCCGAAACGGTGCGCGAGCGAGATCTCGTAGAGAACCTTCAGGCAGCGGGGGAACGAGCGACATCGATCGCCTCATCCATCCGTGCCTTGACCGCCCTATTGCCCAATGCTCGTCCGGCAGCTCAGCACACGATCATCGTGCAGCCCAAGGAGGGTTCCTAAAATGGAGTCCGCGGAGATCCGCACACGTTTCTTGAAATTCTTCGCCGATCGCGGGCACCAGGTCGTCCCCTCTGCCTCGCTTCTGCTCGACGATCCAACCCTGCTCTTCGTCAACGCGGGGATGGTGCCGTTTAAACCATATTTTCTCGGCGAAGCGCCCCCGCCCTATCCGCGAGCAACGAGTGTGCAGAAGTGTGTGCGCACCCTCGACATTGAAGAAGTTGGCAAAACTACGAGGCACGCCTCCTTCTTTCAAATGGCGGGCAACTTTTCCTTCGGTGATTACTTCAAGTCGCAGGCGATTCCGTTCGCTTGGGAACTGCTGACGGCTCCCACTTCTGCCGGAGGCTACGCATTTCCTGAAGACAAACTCTGGGTGACCGTCTACGACGATGATGACGAGGCCATCGAGATGTGGCACCGCGAGGCCGGGCTGCCCTACGAGCGCATTCAACGACGCGGCCCTAAGGACAATTACTGGTCCATGGGTGTCCCCGGGCCAGGTGGACCGTGTTCGGAGATCTACTACGACCGCGGGCCTGCGCACGGCCGCGAGGGTGGACCGATCGCAGATGAGGATCGCTACCTCGAGGTCTGGAACCTGGTCTTTATGCAAGATGAGCTCTCCGCGGTCCGGTCGAAAGAGGACTTCGACATCCTTAAGCCCCTACCTGCGCGCAATATCGACACGGGCATGGGCCTTGAGCGGATGGCTGCGCTTCTGCAGGGCGTCGACAACATTTACGAGATCGACACCACTCGAGGCATCCTCGATCGGGCGACGGAACTCTCGGGCGCCAAATACGGTGCTGATCCCCGTGGTGATGTTGGACTGCGTGTTGTAGCCGACCACAGTCGCACCTGTGCATTCTTGATCGGCGATGGTGTCCTGCCCGGCAACGAAGGGCGTGGCTATGTATTGCGACGCCTTATGCGCCGCGTAATCCGGACCATGCGCATTCTTGGCGCGCATGATCCGACGATCGTGGAATTGATGAAGGCATCGATCACGTCGATGGCCCCGCAGTACCCCGAACTTAACGATGAAGTAAGCCGCATCCTTTCTATCTCCGAGGCGGAGGAAGCGACCTTCCTCCAAACCTTGCGTACTGGAATGCAGTTATTCGATGTGGCCGCTCTTGAGGTGCGCAGCAATGGCACAGGTGTCATCGCGGGCGATCGTGCCTTCGCGATGCATGACACGTACGGGTTCCCGATCGATCTCACATTGGAGATGGCCAGCGAATACGGCGTCTCGGTAGACGAAGAGGGATTCCGGCGGCTAATGACTGAGCAGCGCGAGCGGGCCAAGGCAGATGCCCGCGCGCGCAAGTCGGGGCTGACGGCCGTGACCGCATACCGGGAGGTATTGGATTCAGGCGGAACCACAACTTTCACAGGCTACGACGAGGTAGCAAGTGATGCCGTTGTCATCGGTGTTCTGCGCGATGGTGTTGTCGTTCCTTCAGGCCGAGAGGGTGAGCATATTGAGCTCATTCTCAATAGGAGTCCGTTCTACGCTGAAGCAGGCGGACAACTGGGCGATCACGGGCGAATTGTCACCCGCGATGGCGCAATTATTGAGATTTACGATGTGCAGTCACCGGTTCCCGGATTGTTTGTGCACCGTGGATCGGTGTCATCTGGCGAAGTTGTTGCTGGTGTCGAAGTGCAAGCCCTGGTCGACGTAGAGCGAAGGCGAGCTATTTCGCGCGCGCACACCGCCACGCACCTGATTCATCGTGCTTTCCGTGAGGCGCTAGGTGACACGGCTACGCAAATGGGTTCAGAAAATGCCCCGGGCAGATTGCGCTTCGACTTTCCAAGTGCAGGAGCGATTTCCACAACGGTTCTCCGCGATGTCGAGGCCCGCGTTAACGACGTGCTCTCCGCTGATCTAGCAGTGACTGCACAAATCATGGATATTGATGGCGCACGGAAGATGGGGGCGATGGCCCTTTTCGGCGAAAAGTACGGCTCCGATGTTCGCGTTGTGTCCGTTGGAGATTGGGCCCACGAACTGTGTGGCGGCACCCACGCCCAGCGCTCAGGGCAAATCGGTGTGGTGTCGTTCCTTTCTGAGGGGTCGATCGGTGCGGGTGTTCGGCGGATAGAAGCCATCGTCGGAGTTGATGCCTATCGGCATCTGGCCCGTGAGCATGTCATCATCGGTCGACTTGCCGAGTTGGTCAAGGTCCCCGCAGATGCTTTGCCGGAGCGGGTCGAGTCTTTGATGACTAGGCTCAAAGAGTCTGAGCGGGAGTTGTCCAAGGTTCGCAGCGCAACACTAGCCGCCAATGTTGAGGGCACGTTGGGACTGGGCCAAGATTTCGGACCCTTCCGACTTTGGACATTCACTGCCCCAGAAGGCACCTCTGCCAATGACTTGCGTGATCTTCTCGTCAAGGCACGCGGCAATGCTCGTCCGGATATGGGTGTGATCATGGTGGGCGCCGCAATCGCGGAGGGACGCGTAGCCCTGACCGTCGGCATCAATCCACATGCTCAGTCGCTTGGTTTGTCCGCGTCGGCACTGCTACAGACCATGCTTCCTTCCGTGGAGGGTCGCGGTGGCGGCAAGGACGACATGGCCCAAGGCGGTGGGACCCGCGTGGAAGGCATCGACGAAGGTTTCGAGGCAGTTCGTGCACTGGTGGCCGGCAAGGCCGCCGGCGCCTAGGGACACGCGATGCGCAGAGGGGTACGCCTCGGCGTAGATGTGGGCAGTGTGCGAATTGGGGTCGCCCGATGCGATCCGGAAGGATTGCTCGCAACACCACTCGCGACAGTTTCTGCCGGAGATTCAGCGGTGGAGGACCTGGCCGCGATCGTCACAGAAGAGGGTGCGATCGAGATTGTCGTGGGGCTGCCCCTCTCGTTGTCGGGAGCAGAGGGGCCTGCAGCGGCCAAGGCGAGGGAGTTCGCGAGGGAGGTTGCCGCTCGGGTGAATGTCCCCGTACGCCTCGTGGATGAGCGGATGTCTACGGTTGAGGCGACAAGGTCTTTGCGGGCGAGCGGAGTCAATTCCCGTAAGGGTCGCAGCGTGGTGGATCAGGCTTCAGCGGTCGTCATCCTGCACCATGCTCTAGAGAGCGAACGTGTAAGCGGCCGGCCGCCGGGCCGCGCAGTCGAGGAGGGAGGCACCGCGTGAGTCAGGTGCTTCCCCTACTGACCTCAGGCGACCTCCCGCCGTCCCCAAATCGAAGCTCGTGGATCCGGCGAGTTGCCGTGCTGGTGGTGGCTGTGGGTCTGGCGGTTGCCGTGGCTTTCTCCGTAGTGTTTGTGCGATCGCTCGCGCCGGTTCCAGCCTTCACCGGTGGCGGTTCGGGGACTGTCGTCGTTGTAGTGTCGGATGGAGACACGCTCAGCACCGTTGCGCAGACCTTGGCCGAGGCGGGGGTGGTGTCAGCCCCAGAAGGTTTTATCAATGTCGCCGAACTCGATCCGCGATCCGCAGGCATCCAACCTGGCGCCTACACCCTGCGAATGGGTATGAGTCCGTCAGCGGCATTGGACCTCATGCTGGATGCCAGCTCGCGCTCGGGCCGGATGGTGGTCGCTGAAGGGTTGCGACCAGACGCGGTTGTGTCTGTGGCGGTGAGTGAGGCGCGCGTGTCGGCCGCTGATATGGAATCGGTGCTCAGTTATCCCAAGGACATTTCGCTACCTCGTTGGGCGCATGGTCGGACCGAGGGCCTGCTCTTCCCCGCGAGCTATGACCTGATACCCGGGATGACGGCAACCGAACTCGTGTCCATGATGGTCGACAGATTCAACCAGGCTGCCGACCAACTAGATCTCACACGTCGTGCCGCGCGTCTCGGTTACACGCCATGGGAGGTGCTCATTGTGGCCTCGCTAGTCCAGGCTGAAGCACGGCCACAAGATATGGCGAAGGTCGCCCGCGTCGCGTACAACCGACTCGAAAGCGACATGCGGCTCCAGTTCGATTCCACGGTCAACTACGCATTAGGAACATCTACGTTCCTCATCACGGAGGGGATGCTCGCGGTGGATTCTCCCTACAACACGTTTCTGACAGATGGACTCCCGCCCACTCCCATCAACTCCCCAGGTGAAGCAGCCATCGAAGCGGCCCTTTCGCCTGAAGCCGGTGATTGGTTGTATTTCGTTACCGTAGATCCAGACACGGGGCGTACAAAGTTCACTTCTGATTACAACGAATTCTTGTTGTTCAAGAAGGAGTTCAAGCACAGATACGCAGCGCAACTCGAAGCGCAGGCTAGCCAATGATGCGCGCCGCTGTGCTCGGATCACCCATTGCGCACAGTAGGTCTCCGGTATTGCATCGCGCTGCTTATGCAGCATTGGGTCTGGACTGGATTTATGACGCCGTCGACGTTTCGCAGGCTCAACTTCCTGATTTTCTCGCCTCGTGTGGCAGTGATTGGGTGGGCTTGTCGTTGACCATGCCGTTAAAGAGTGCAGTACTCCCGCATCTGTTTCAGATATCCGAAACAGCACAGGTGGTGCGTGCTGCTAACACGGTGATCTTTTCCCCACGTGGACTCATGGGTGACAATACCGATGTCCCAGGTATGGTCCGGGCGCTACGAGAGGTGTCCCCGGAACTGGAGGCGGACAGCGCGACCATCATTGGTGGTGGAGCAACGGCGCGCTCAGCGCTGGCTGCGCTCGCGCGAATTGGAGTGACCAGTGTCGAGGTGGTGGTTCGGCGGGCTGGGGCGGTAGAAGAACTTCGCGATGTCGCAAACTCACTCAGCATGAACTTGACCGAGATCTCTATGGACTCTGAACTGGCTGGCGCTCTCGCTGCGCCGATTGTCATTAGCACCGTGCCGGGCGGCGCGGCAGATGGTCTCGTGCCCTTCGTGCCAGCCAACGGGGGAGTGTTGCTGGATGTCGCCTACAGCCCCTGGCCCACCACATTCGCCGCATCGTGGAATGGCCCTATCGCAGGGGGGCTCGACCTGCTCTTGTGGCAAGCGGTGGGCCAAGTGGAACTCATGACGGGAATGGAAGCACCGGTAGCTCAGATGCGAGCCGCTCTCGGGTCGTAAGTCCACCGGATTCGCGGTAGCCGGTCGACTCTGGGACGATTAAGGCATGTTGAGGTGGATCACCGCTGGAGAGTCGCATGGCCCGTCGCTGGTGTCGGTGTGCGAGGGGATGCCGGCCGGGGTCCACGTGACCACAGCCGAAATCGGCGCGGACCTGGCCCGGCGTCGGCTCGGCGTAGGGCGTGGCGCGCGGATGAAGTTCGAACAGGACGTCGTGCGGATTCTCGGCGGGGTTCGACATGGGGTCACCATGGGCGGTCCCATCGCGATTGAAGTCGCGAACTCGGAATGGCCAAAGTGGGAGCAGGTAATGTCGGCCGATCCGGTCGATTCGACCATTCTCGATGGGTTAGCCCGCAATGACCGACTTAGTCGGCCTCGCCCGGGGCACGCGGATCTTGCCGGAATGCAGAAGTACGGCCTCGACGACATTCGTCCGGTGCTCGAGCGCGCCAGTGCCCGCGAGACAGCGGCTCGCGTGGCCTTGGCAGCTGTTGGGCGTGAGTTCCTGCGTCAGGTGGGACACATAGAGGTACTCAGCCACGTGGTTCGCATAGGCACAGCTACAACTGACCACGTCCCCCAATACTCCGAGCTGACTGCCATTGACGAAGATCCGGTGCGCTGTGCCGATCCCATTGCTTCTGCGGCCATGCAAGAAGAGATCTCGCTGGCACACCGCGAAGGAGACACTCTCGGCGGTGTTGTTGAGGTGCTTGCCTACGGTCTACCGCCCGGCCTTGGGTCATTCGTGCATTGGGATCGTCGGCTTGACGCCCGACTCGCCGCTGCTTTGATGGGCATCCAGGCGATCAAGGGAGTGGAAGTAGGTGACGGTTTCGAACTCGCTGCTGTGCGCGGATCGAAAGCCCAGGACGAAATCCACTATGAGGACGGGCGGCTGAGTCGCGCATCCGGACATTCGGGTGGAACCGAAGGCGGCATGAGTACTGGCGAGATCTTGCGAGTCCGTGCCGCCATGAAGCCGATCTCCACCATCCCCAAGGCATTGCGCACGGTAGATGTAGCAACTGGTGAGGAAGCAAAAGCGATCAACCAGCGCTCCGATGTGTGTGCCGTTCCCGCCGCGGGCGTGGTGGCAGAAGCCATGGTAATCATGGTCCTTGCCGATGCAGTGCTCGAAAAGTTCGGTGGCGATTCCGTGCAAGAGACGCGGCGCAATCTCAACTCCTACCTCGAGTCTTTGGCCATCCGGTGACGCAGCCGCGCGCCGTGATCGTCGGTGCTCCTGGTGCCGGGAAAACTTCGGTTGGCCGGGCCCTGTCGAAAGCATGGAGAGTAGATTTCCGTGACACTGACGCTGATGTGGAAGCCCGTGCCGGCAAGTCAGTGTCGGATATCTTCGTTAACGACGGTGAGCCACATTTTCGAAATCTTGAGCGCGACGCCGTGGCCGATGCACTGGCTGAACACGAGGGCGTTCTTGCCCTAGGTGGCGGTGCCATCCTCGATGAATCAACGCGCGCTTTGTTGGCCGGCCACGTGGTGGTCTGGCTGAATGTTGGACTTTCGGATGCGGTCAAACGGGTGGGGCTGTCGTCCGCCCGGCCCATGCTCTTGGGCAATGTTCGCGGCACGATGCTTCGCCTGATGCAGGAGCGCGAACCGCTTTATCGCGAGGTCGCGACGGTAGAGATCGAAACTGACGGGCGAGCCATTTCAGACATCGTTGCCGACGTGGTGAGCGGCCTGCCTCGGAGTGCGCACGCATGACAGATTCCGTGATCGCCGTTCGGGGTGAGTCGACGTATGCGGTCATCGTGGGCAATGGCGTTCTTGATCGCGTGACGGACCTCATCGGCGGTAGCGCATCGAAAGTAGCGCTGCTGCATCCGCCCACCTTGCGAGACCTCGCAGATCGGGTGATGTCGAGCATCGCGGCGGCAAATATTGAAGTTCTCGCTCTTGAGGTGCCAGATGGGGAGGCCGCTAAGACCAGCGGAGTGGTCGACATGATTTGGAATGCGCTCGGCGAGGAGGGGTTCACGCGCACCGATGTAGTCGTCGGTCTCGGCGGTGGTGCAACTACTGACCTTGCCGGTTTCATCGGTGCAACGTGGTTGCGCGGTGTCCGTACAGTGCTGATCCCCACGACATTATTGGCGATGGTGGATGCTGCAGTGGGAGGCAAGACGGGCATCAACACTCCCGCGGGCAAGAATCTCGTGGGGGCTTTTCATCCTCCTGCTGGTGTGCTTTGTGATCTGGACTGTTTGGTGACGCTTCCGCGTCCGGATTTGTTAGCGGGCATGGCGGAAGTCGTCAAAGGTGGATTCATCGTCGACTCTCGCATCCTCGAAATTGTGGAGTCTGATCCGGTGGGGTGTACTCAGCCCGGCGATCCGCGACTGCGGGAACTCATTGAACGAAAGATTCAGGTGAAGGCTGATGTCGTCGCAGGTGACTTGCGAGAGCGCATCGGACCAGAGTTGGGGCGCGAAGTCCTCAACTACGGACATACGTTTGGCCACGCCATCGAGCGCCTTGAGAATTACAGCTGGCGCCATGGTGATGCGATCAGCGTAGGCATGGTCTATGTCGCCGAGTTGGCGCGCATTGAGGGTTTGCTCTCTGCAGAGGACGTGGCTCGGCATCGCTCCATTTTGACCTCTCTGGAACTACCTATTTCCTACCAGCCGGGGAGATGGGACGAGCTTCTTGCCGCGATGCGCGTGGACAAGAAGGCACGTGGTGACATGCTGCGCTTTGTAGTTTTAGATGGGCTTGGCAAGCCCCGCATTCTCGAAGGTCCATCGGAGGAGTCGCTTCGGGCGGCATACGAGGAGGTCAGCGCGTGAGTGAAGTACTCGTTCTTAATGGGCCGAATCTTGGCCGACTGGGCACACGAGAGCCCGAAATCTATGGGCATGCAACCTTTGCTGACCTCGAATCGTTGTGCGCACAGACTGGCGCCGAACTTGGATTGAGTGTCGAAGTTCGCCAAACTGATGATGAGGCAGAGCTGATCCATTGGCTACATGAGGCTGCGGATCGCGGTGTGCCCGTCGTTCTCAATCCTGCGGCATTCACGCACTACTCATACGCCGTACGAGACGCTTGCGCAGCTTTAACGGCCGCCCTCATAGAAGTCCACATCAGCAATCCTGCTGCACGGGAGGAGTTCCGGCACACATCGGTCATCTCTGCTGTTGCTCAAGGGACCATCGCCGGGTTCGGCCTACAGTCGTACGTGCTAGCCCTTCGCGCATTGGCGTAGTCATGACCGATTTCTCCCGCCGTCGGGATGCCGTGCGCAGGCGCATGGCAGAAGCAGGGGTCGACTCCTTCTGGATCGCACATCCCGCCAACGTTCGGTATTTGTGCGGATTTAGCGGCAGCAATGGAATCGGACTGTTAACCGCCGATGCCTTCTATCTCGGCACTGATGGCCGCTACGTCACTCAGTGTGACGAGGAGTGTGTGGACGTCGAGCTTGTAGTAGACCGCGACACCGTACGTGGGCTGGCGGCGCAGGCACTGGGGCGCGTTGCGATCGAGGGTGATCACGTCACGGTGAATCAGCACGCGATTATTGCCGAACGCGCCAAGACTCTTCCCGTGAGCGGATGGGTGGAAGGTGTGCGCGTCGTCAAGGACGCAGGAGAAGAGTCGTTCATTCGTGAGGCGTGCCAGATCAGTGATGAAGCGCTTGAATCACTTCTCCCAAGAATTCATGTGGGAATGACCGAACGCGAGATTGCCCGCGCGCTTGAGCGAGAGATGCTTGAACGTGGTGCCGAAGGTCTAGCGTTTGAGTCCATAGTTGCGGGGGGTCCACATTCGGCTATTCCGCATCATCAGCCAACCGACCGTCCGCTGGCCACCGGTGACTTGCTCAAAATCGACTTCGGCGCCCGCGTAGCGGGCTATCACGCTGATCAGACTCGTACCTTTGTCATGGGTGCGGCGGCCGACTGGCAGTCGGAGATTCATGCAGTGGTTGCGCAGGCTCAGGCTCGCGGCCGGGAAGCCCTCAGTAGCGGTGTGAACCTGAAGTCCATTGACGAGGCTTCCCGTGGAGTCATAGTTGCTGCCGGATACGCCGACTACTACCCACACGGTCTCGGGCATGGGGTGGGCCTCGAGATCCATGAGGCGCCGATGCTGGGCGCTCGCAGCACCGGTATTCTGCACGCCGGAGTTCCGGTCACCATCGAGCCAGGTATTTACCTACCCGGTCGGGGTGGCGTCCGGATTGAGGACACCATGTGGGTGGCCGAGAGCGGGAGCGAGTCGTTGACGCGACTTCCCCGTGAACTCCTCGTGCTCTAGACGAAGGGATCGGCGTGGCAACGACGAATGACCTCAAAAACGGCATCGTGCTGAACATCGACGGACAGTTGTGGACCGTAGTGGAGTTCCAGCACGTAAAGCCCGGCAAGGGTCCGGCCTTCGTGCGCACCAAACTCAAGCATGTTCTTTCCGGCAAGGTGGTCGATAAGACCTTCAACGCCGGGCTGAAGGTGGAAACCGCAAGTGTCGACAAACGCGATATGCAGTACCTCTATCGCGATGGCGATGATTGGGTCTTCATGGACACGCAGTCCTATGAGCAGACCAGTGTCAATTCGGCGACGGTGGGCGATGGCGCAAAGTACCTGCTGGAGAACCAGAAGGCGGTCGTCGCCGTTCACGAAGGGCTGCCGCTCTACGTCGAACTCCCTGCGAGCGTGGAGTTGACCATCACGTACACCGAGCCCGGTGTGCAAGGAGACCGATCGACTGGCGGTTCGAAGCCGGCAACGCTGGAGACTGGTGCCGAGATCCAAGTGCCGCTCTTCATCGAGCAAGGCACTTTATGTCGCGTGGACACCCGCGACGGTTCGTACCTCGGCCGCGTCAACTAGGTGTCTGCTCGTAGCAAGGCCCGCAAACGCGCCTTGGATATTTTGTACCAAGCAGATCTTCGGGCCGTTGCGCCCCTCGTCGCTCTAAGCGAAGAAGAGTCTCGGCGTGCGGCGACGCACGATCCTGAACTCAACCCACTTGTTCGGGCTCTTGTCGAAGGTGTTGTGGCTCATCAGGAACACATCGACGAGTTGCTTGCCACATATTCAATGGGATGGACCATCGAGCGCATGCCGGCAGTCGATCGTGCGGCACTGCGCATCGGGACGTTCGAGATCATCTGGGCAGATGACGTGCCCGATGGTGTCGCGATTGCCGAAGCGGTGGAGTTGGTGTCGAATCTGTCTACGGATGAGTCGCCAAGTTTCGTGAACGGACTTCTGGCTCGGATTGTGGAGATAAAGCCGACCGTCGTTTAGTGCGCTGGGACTCGGTACTTAGGAGTGCCCTGGGTGGGATTTGAACCCACACTGGATGGTGTTTGAGACCACTGCCTCTGCCGGTTGGGCTACCAGGGCGCGGGCGCCAGCCTAACCCGTCGGCCACTAGAGTCGTGCTGTGGGTTCTCAACATGAAGTAACCGTCGTCGTGGGCGAGGATGAGGCTCTGATCCGCATGGATCTCGTCGAAATGCTGGCCGAGGAAGGCTATGTCGTCGTGGGGCAGGCTGGCGACGGCGCCGAGGCGGTTCGACTCGCGTTGGAACTACGCCCCGACGTGGTCCTCCTCGACATGAAGATGCCCGTCATGGATGGACTCGCCGCCGCGGAACGCATTCGAGAGGCCGATGTGGCCCCCGTGGTGATGTTGACGGCGTTTAGTCAACGCGCCCTCGTCGATCGAGCTGCTGAAGTGGGCGTCATGGGCTACGTCGTGAAGCCGTTTAGTCAGTCTGATCTCAGCCCCGCCATTGAGATTGCCCGGGCTCGATGGGCTGAGCGCAAAGGCGCCGAGATGAGAGCCAGTGATCTGCAGGGCCGCCTCGCTGCCCGGACCTTCATCGATCGGGCGAAAGCGGCACTCCAAGCCCAAGGGATGACCGAGGCCGAGGCCTTTCGGCACCTACAGCGGCTGGCTATGGACGGCAGAAAGTCCATGGCTGATGTGGCGGCCGAGATTCTCCGGTAGCCTCACGAGTCATTGGCGGTGAGGAGGAGCAGCGGATGGCACGCAACGTCGTTGTACGCCCGGCCGTTCCTGCGGATTTCGCGGAGCTGGATCCGCTCTGGCTTGAATTGGCGCTAGTGGGCCCCGGCTCCCAGTCCGGGGTGGATCGTGCGCGGAGCCGGTGGGAGCGCAGTTGGCTGGAGGCAGATGCCACGTACGTGGCTTCCATCGATAGGACTCCGGTGGGAATGATCGCGCTAGCGATACAAGACACCGGCGCTTGGACTGGCCGAGTCTTAGTGATGACCGTTCTGCACGTCACTCACTCTGCCCAGCACAAGGGAGTGGGCAATGCCCTGCTCGAAGTAGCGGCGGAATTTGCACTGGCTACCGGGGTGGAGTCAGTCGCTGTAGATGTGCCTCCAACAATGCGGGAGGCCAATAGGTTCTTCGCCCGAGTCGGGTTTGCCCCCGTGGTCACTCGCAGGGTGATGTCATCAGCGTCGCTCAAGCGCCGTTTGGATGCCGCTCCCGGCGGTCGGATGGCTCGACTCAGAGCACGATCAGCGGCCCGTCGGGCATCAGCACAGCCAGGCGCCGTTAGTCCTTGAGATACGGCTTAAGCATGCACGTCAACCGCGCGGTGCAGATCCGGTTATCTTCCTCGTCACTGATGATGATCTGATAGGTCGTCAGCGAGCGGCTTCGTGCCAGAGGAGTTGCGACGCCGTACACATAGCCCGCTTTTGCGGAGCGGTGATGACTGCACGACAGCTCGATTCCCAGCGCGATTCGGTCAGGTGCCGCATACAGCGCTGACGCGATAGACCCGAGAGACTCGGCGAGGACACCGCTCGCGCCACCGTGCAGGAGACCGAGAATCTGTACATTGCCCGCGACCGGCATGCGCCCGGTCACGCGGTCGGGTTCGCCATGTGTGATCTCGATGCCCATGCGCTCGTCAAGGGTGCCGCTGGTCATTCCCTTGAAGGTTGCAAGAATCTCTGCATAGTTCGGGGTGTCGTCACTCACATGGTCAGACTAGTCCGAGGTTCTCCTAGCGTCACCGTAGGATCGCCTCATGTCCTCGGAAAAGCGCTTGTTGCTGCTGGATGGTCATTCGTTGGCCTACCGAGCCTTCTTTGCGCTACCGGTGGACAACTTCAGTACGTCGACGGGCCAGCCGACCAATGCGGTCTACGGTTTCACGTCGATGCTCATCAATACGTTGCGCGACGAAAAGCCTACACACGTCGCTGTGGCTTTCGATGTTTCGAGACAGACGTTCCGAACCGAAAAATTTCCGGAATACAAGGCGACGCGTAGTGCCTCTCCGCTGGAGTTTAAGGGCCAAGTCGATCTCCTGCGTGAGGTTCTGGCTGCGATGGGCATCACGGCCCTATCTAGGGAGGGCTACGAGGCAGACGACATCATCGCGACACTTGCGACGCAGGCGCGCGAGCAGAACTTTGATGTCTACATTTTGACGGGCGATCGAGACACGTTCCAGTTGGTTGATGACCACACGACCGTCCTGTATCCCCGCAAGGGCGTGTCCGATCTGGCTCGCATGAATCCTGCAGCGATTGAAGAGAAGTATGGGTTGACGCCAGGGCAGTACCCAGACTTCGCAGCACTCCGTGGAGATCCCAGTGACAACCTTCCAGGAATTCCGGGCGTAGGCGAGAAGACGGCCACCAAGTGGATTCAGGAATTCGGCAGCCTCGGTGATCTGATCGACCGCGCAGATGAGGTCAGTGGGAAAGTCGGCGAATCGTTGCGCGCCAATGTGGCTCAAGTCCTTCTTAATCGTGATCTGACTCAACTGATCAAGGACGTCCCCTTGGGTGTCGACATCGACTCGTTCGACATCAAGCCCCTGGATGAGCCTCGCGTGCGCGAGCTCTTTGATTCCCTTGAGTTCAAGACGTTGAGAGACAGGCTCCTTGCTTCTCAGCCCACCGCCACCCGCGAAGTAGAAGTGCCGGCCGCACCTGTCGACTGCGTTGTCCTAGTTGGGGCTCCAGCCATACGCGATTGGATCGCCCGACACGCGACCGGTCTCACTGCTGTTGCGTTCGAGGGATCGTGGGGGAGGGGCACCGGGTCACTCACTGCGTTGGGGCTGAGCTCGGCTGGTGGTGCGCTGGCAGCTATTGATCTCAGTGTTGTAGACAAGGAGTCCTGGTCGGCTTTGACCGATTGGCTGAGTGATGATCGAGCTCTCAAGTGTGTGCACGATGCCAAAGGTCCCATCCTGGCGCTCCGCGCCAAAGGCGTGTCCCTTCGTGGACTCGATCTAGATACGGCACTTGCTGCCTATTTGGTGGCCCCTGGACAGCGGACTGATCTGGAAGATGTTGCTCAACGGCTGCTGGGCCGCACCCTGGGGAGCGCCACACCGAGTGGCCAACTCGAACTCGGGATAGGCGGAATGGACAGCGCTGTGGTCGGCTCAAGGGCCCAAGCGACAGCGGAACTCGCTGTCTTGCTGCGTACACGTGTCGCTGAGAGTAGTGGGACCTCGTTGCTTCACGATGTGGAACTTCCGCTCGTGACAGTGCTTGCTGCCATGGAGGTCCGCGGCATTGCTGTCAATTGCATGGCATTGGAGTCGCTCACCAAGGAGTTCGCCGAAAAGGCCGCTGATGCTCAGAGAGACGCGCGTGGCATCGCCGGCAAGGATTTCAATCTCGGCTCTCCCAAGCAGTTGCAAGAGATCTTGTTCGTAGAACTGGGTTTACCCAAAACCAAGAAGATCAAGACGGGCTTTACGACTGACGCTGAAGCCCTAACTGGTCTCCTCGAACGTACGGGTCATCCGCTTCTCGAAGCGATTCTGCGATGGCGTGACTGGAACCGCATGACCCAGACGGTCGATGGGCTCTTGCCACTTGCGGATGCCCATGGACGAATTCACACCACGTTCAATCAAATGGTGGCTGCAACCGGTCGGCTATCGTCCACTGACCCCAATCTGCAGAACATCCCCATTCGCACGGAGACTGGCCGTCGCATTCGAGATTGTTTCGTCGTGGGCGAGGGATACGAGACTCTGCTGACAGCTGACTACAGTCAAATCGAATTGCGCATCATGGCCCACATGTCTCAGGATGCCGGGCTCATCGCAGCTTTTGATGAAGGTGAAGATCTGCACACCACCATGGCCAGCCGCGTTTTTGGGGTCACGGCCGATTCTGTTGATGCTGAGATGCGGCGACGAATCAAGGCGATGTCCTATGGCCTCGCCTACGGGCTGTCGGCATACGGCCTCGCCCAGCAACTCGGGAGCAGCCCGGACGAAGCGCGACGACTCATGGACGACTATTTCGGGCGCTTCGGTGGGGTTCGAGATTTCTTGGAAGCGGCTGTGGCTGAGGCTCGCAAGACGGGATACACACAGACCCTCCTCGGTCGCCGACGCTATCTGCCCGACCTGACAAGCGATAACCGCCAGCGCCGAGACATGGCCGAACGGATGGCTCTCAACGCCCCGATCCAAGGTTCTGCGGCTGATGTCATCAAAGTTGCCATGCTTGATGTCGAGCGCGGGATCGAGGCGCGGGGGCTCAACTCTCGAATGTTGCTCCAGGTCCACGACGAACTCGTGGTGGAAGTCGCAGCCGGTGAGTTGGACGAGGTTCGCGATGTGGTCGTCACGTGCATGGAGGGGGCGGCCAACCTCCTCGTACCGCTGAGCGTGAGTGTCGGCGTCGGAACCACGTGGGAGTCGGCCGGGCACTAGAAATGAGCGGCAAAATCAGCAATCCTCTGCGACACTTTCGGCATGACCCCGCGCAAGGTGCTTCCCGCCGCCCTCATCGCTCTCTCCGTCGCCGTCTTGGCCGCCTGTAGTTCTACTGCCGCTGATCCGGTGCGAGATCAGAGCAATGACATCCCCTTCGCAAACTGTGACCAGGTCGCCTGCACTGGCACGATTGAGGGTGCAGCATACGAAATTCTGATGCCTGAGCAGTGGAATGGCACCTTGCTCATCTACTCACATGGTTACCGTCCGGCTCAGCCGTTTCCGCCCGACTTCAGCCCCGTTGACACCTCTGCCGATCCCGTGCCCGGATGGAACGATGGGACAAAGGACCTCGGAAACTCCTTACTTTCGCAAGGCTATGCCCTCGCCGGATCCTCTTACAGTTCGAACGGCTGGGCTGTGGCGGACGGCGTAAAGGCGGGTGAACAACTTCATGACTTCTTCGCGGCAAATGTAGGCACGCCGAAGCGTGTGTATGTCTGGGGAGACTCGCTGGGCGGCCTCGTCACACAGACACTCGCGGAGAAGCACACAGATTGGATCGATGGTGTCGCACCCTTGTGTGGAGTTGTAGGTGGCGCCGAAGCGAACTTCAACATCGCACTAGACCTTGCCTATGCGTTCAAGATGCTGATTGACCCCCAGCTCAAGCTGACCAATTACGCCAGTTATGAAGAGGCGGTCGCTGAGTGGACTCGTGCTGCGTCCACTGTGGTGGAGGATGCCAAAAGCGGCGACACGGCTCTTATTGCCAAAATCCTTGCAGTGGGCCAGGTGGCTGATGCGCCAACACAGACTCGAACTTATGACGGCGCATCTATTGAGAGCACAGTGAAGGCCACCGTGGAGTCGCTACTTACGGCTATCGCCTACGGAACCGTCGGCCGGCAGGAAGCCGAAGCCCGATTTGGCGGGAATTTCTCGGGTAACGAAGGTGTCGACTACGCAGCCCGCTTCAGCGATAGTGAGAAATCTCTACTGAACACGGTCGGGGGCGATGGAACCGCCGATGCGATCATCGCCTTGATTCAAAGCGGCACGCGAGTCTCGCCGGATCCGGCGGCGCAGCAAAAGATTGTCGAACTTGGCGGTAATCCCTCGGGGCAGATTCAGGACCCCACCATCACGATGCATACGAAGTCGGATCCGCTCGTGATCGTCCAGAACGAGTCGCTCTTCGCAGAGCGGTATGACGCTGCAGTCGCCGCCAATAAGGCTTCTGGCGGTCTGGTGCAGCTGTTCACGGTGGCCCCATCGACCTACCCCGAGGGCTCAGGCGCTCCATATGGGGCAGGGCACTGCAACTTCACCAACCAATCACGAGTTGCCGTGATTGACCTACTCAATAGGTGGGTGCGCAATGGCGTCTATCCCGGCGGGGTTGCCATCCGTCTGGCGATGGGCAGCGAGAGCGGCTACGACGCGATCTATCGTCCATCAGCTTGGCCGGCTCAATAGTCGCGGGCTGAACTGCTCTCGCGAACAAGCATCACGAGGCTGATGACGCAGAGGGCAGCCCCCGCGGCACAGGCGCAGAGAACGAGCCCAGTCACGCTTCTCGCCCATACGAGTGCAATCGCACCCAGCAGGCCAGCGGCGATCCACACTGCAATCACCGCGCGCCGGTCCTCTTGGGCGATCCGGCTCAGGAGAACTGCTTGGCCAACCGCATACATAGACCCTGCCGCCGCGAAGAGCCAGAGGATGGGTCCGAGAGCGACGTAGTCCGCTCCGCCAATAACGCCAATGATCTTCGGGGAAAATATTGCTGTGCAGGCAACCGTGACGGTACCCATCACCCCAACGGCGACCACCGCGAATTTCGTGGCTCGATCACGTCGGTGATCTGCCATCCGCGGAAATGCGACAACCCCTACGAATTGAGGTAGCCAGAAGGCGATTTTTGCCACGATGGATCCCACGGCATACAGCCCGGCTTGGTCCGGGCTAAGCAGCACCCTCGCAAGGATTATGTCTACGTTGGTGAGTACGAACAGCGCGCCCAACGCGTGTGTCGCGTGCAAGCTCTCCTGAATAAAACCGGGAAGCGCTTGCGCAGGTCTGGTGACGACGGGACGTAAGACGACCAAACCGATGAGCAGCGTTGTTATCGACCCGAGTGTCAACCCCCACATGGCGCCTAACAGCGTTCCCCAGATCAATGCTCCCGCGATGCCCCCCGCGGCCTTCCCTAGCCCGACGAGGGCGTACATGGTCGCAAGCCTCGCGAAGTCTTCGCGCCCTTGGGTGATGGCGTATTGGGCGCCGGCAACTGTCACAGGAATCAGTGCGAGGGCCGTGAGTGCGACGGGAAGCCACCCGTTGATGTGGAGCAACCACTGCAGAAGTGGGCTGATCGCCAGTGTGGCGCCACAGACGACAAGTGCCGACCAGAAAGTGATGCGCAGGATGGTTGCTGCTTGTCCTCGCCGTTGGGTAATGGAGGAAAGAACGAGGCGACGTGCCCCCACTGCCTGAATCCCGCCACCTACGACCGAGCCAATTACGAGGAGGCTCAAAAGTGATGCGAAAGCGCCGAATCCATCGGGCCCCAAGTAACGCGCTCCTACGACATTGAGCGCGTATCCAAGAGTCTGGGCGATGGCGAGACCCATGGCCACAACCAGCGCGCCAAAAGCAACGCCACGCGCGGATCCGGTCACCGTGATAGCCCTTCAATCGAGTCCCTGACACCATAGACCGATGTACCGGCGCTGGCTGCTTCTCGCCTACGCCTTTGTGTTGAGTGTGCTTGTTCTTGGCCCGGCCTTGCGCCCGGGTTATGCGTTGACCTACGACATGGTCTTCACCCCGCATGAATCGCTGCTCCCGTGGACCTTGGGTGCCGGAAGTGCTTTGCCACGATCTGTGCCACAAGACGCGGTCGTTGCCATCCTCAACATAATTTTGCCAGGGTGGGTTCTGCAGAAGATTGCCCTTCTAGCTGCGCTCGTACTAGCCGGGTTCGGCGCCGCACGGTGTGTGCGGGGTCCCGGGGCTTGGGTCGCGGTGACTCTGGCGATCTGGAACCCGTTCGTTGCGGAGCGTCTCGTCCAAGGTCACTGGAGCCTGCTGATCGCCTACGCCTGCCTACCGTGGATCGTGTGCGCTGCATCTGCGCGTCGATGGCCGGTCGTGGTTGTGTGGTGTGCCCTGGCCGCGCTGACTCCGACTGGGGGATTGCTCGCTGCCGTGATTGCGATACCCGCGGTGTTGCTGCAGCCGGGTCGTCGTCTATTCAAGGCAGTCTGGTCCCTCGCAATTTTCGCCACAAACCTGCCATGGCTCGTCCCCGCGCTTATGCACATCGGGTCTGAATCTGGGGGCACTGATGTCTTTGGGTTACGTGCTGAAGGACCGTGGGGCTCAGTGCTGACTGCGGTTGGGCTGGGTGGAATCTGGAACGGCGAAGCTGTCCTTCCGTCTCGAGCCTTGTGGATCGCTCCAATAGTGGGCGTTGCTGTATGCACGCTAGCTGCGTTCGGCTGGTCGGCATTCTTTCGGCGATTTGGGCGAGTCGCCGGAATTTGGCTCACGGTAAGTGTGCTCGGCTTCGGGCTCGCGTTGCTCTCCGCAATTGCACCTACGCTTTTTGTCGCCATCACCGAGATTCCTGGTGGTGGGCTCGTCCGTGATGCACAGAAACTGCTTGCTCCACTCGCGATTCTGGTAGCAGTTCTGGCGGGCATAGGCATTGGGCGTGTAGCCGAAAAGGTTGCAGATCGGGCCGTGGCGCCGTCGCTGATTGTGCTCACTGTCGTGATTCCGATTGCGACCATGCCGGACTTGGCCTTCGGCGCCTCGGGTCGAGTGTCGTCGGTGGCGTATCCGAGCGACTTTGAGACGGTCCGAGAGCAAGTAGGTGCTGGAGTGGGCGACGCCATCTCTCTGCCTTGGGCCGCGTTTCGGAATTTCGACTGGAACGGGCACCGCACGGTTTTGGATCCTATGCCTCGCTTCCTTGCCCGTTCCGTGGTGGCCGATGACACCCTGCTGGTGGGACGCGATGGGATTATTCAACCTGTTGGTGGTGATGACTCACGCGCTGCGCTTGTGGGCAGCCGCCTTGCCGCGGGCGAAGCACTCACAGCCTTCGGTCCCGAAATGGGAATCGAATACGCCGTACTCGCCCACAATGTTGCCGGTCCGGATAGTCAGGCGGCACTAAGGGGAGCACAGGTGGTGTGGGAGGGCGAAGAACTCTCGCTGTATTGGCTGGGGGAGCCAACCGCGACGTCTTCAGGATCAGACCTAGGTCTCATCGTCGTGGTGGACATTCTCGTCGCGCTCGTCGTGCTCGCGAGCGCCGTACTTGTGTACTTTCCCCGAAAGCGACGTTTTGGGTGCTAGTGTCGCGGTGAGCGCAAGGAGGCGACAATGAGCATTGTTCATACGACGGGTCTAGGGTCTTACTTCATTGCACCAATGATCGGGATCATTGTCGGAGGTGCAATTGGTGCCGGCGCCGTCATTGGACTGGTGTCTTCGCAGACCAGCGTGCCACCCAATGTTGATGCCCCGTATGTCGTCTACGGCAACAGCTGATCGTTAGTTGCGCTTAACTGCGTCCAGTAATATTTGCTCGAAATCCTTTATCGCTGATTCCCACGTGAACTCTGCCGAACGTAACGCAGCAGCGCTCCCCAGCGAATGACGCAAGTCGCCATCTCGTAAGAGGCGATCGAGGGCCGCTGTGAAATCGTCATGATTGCGCGCAAGAACACCCGTGCTGCCGTCTGCAATCGACTCGACAACTCCACCTGCGTCGGCGTAGGCCACTGCCGGTACTCCGCGCGCGGCTGCCTCCATAATTACTAGCCCCCAGCCTTCCTTGAGGGATGGCAAGGCGAGCACCCATGCCTCGCGCAGTAGTCGGTCCTTAGTGGATTCGTCGACATGTCCAAAGAACGTGGTGATGTCCGCAACACCTTGTGCATGCGCCGCGTCTTCCAATTGTGGTCGCCACCAACCCTCGCCGACGATTGATACCTGCAAGTGGGGATATTTCTCGCGCAGCTCCCGTGCTGACTCCAGCACGTGCTCCACTCGCTTGTGCGGAACCAATCGACCCAACACGAGGATATGCGGGTTTGGGGAGGGCACGTGCTCTGACATGGGGGGAGGCTGGGTTCCGTTATGGACAACACTGATGCGCTCCGCCGCTACTCCGAGATCAATCAACTCTTCCCGAGTCCGTGATGAGACGGCTACGTAGGAACTGCGGCGGTAGATATAGGGCGCAAACTTCGATTCGAGCCACCAACCGATGTGTGCTCGCACCTGCCCATACACGACCGGCCACTGCTCGCGGTGCACATGATGAACGAGCACCACCGTCGGCACCCTCGTGGCTACAGAAGAGCAGAAGGGCAATCCGTTCTGTACGTCTACCACCACGTCCAGGGGGCCAATACGCCCGGCGCGTACTGCCCAGGCGGCCTTTGGGTAGACGTCTAGCTTGCCGCCCTTGCGCACAATTCGAATGCCGTTGCGGATCTCCACCGGCGGTGAATCGCCATGTTTCGCACACACGAGAGTTACCTGGTGCCCGCGAGCGGCGAGTCCTTCAGCGATGGTCTCGACATACATCTCAGAACCACCTCCCTCGGGATTAGTGGTGTCCCGCCAGTTGAGAAAGGCCACGCGAAGCAGCCCCGGATCAAGGGCTGTATCGGGCTCAAATGGACGGTTCACGGGCACAGTCAAGCACCGCGCGGCTCCACAGAACTCTCCTTCCCCGGATCGACTGAGGTAACGTCGCTCGCGTGTCGGACACCCTGTCTCGCTCGTGGCGGCTGTTCCGCGGATTTTTGCATGAGCAGGACGACCCAGATAGCTTCTACCGACTATTGGCGGCTGACTCCGCGTGGCAAGTTAATCAGTGGCACCGGCTGGCGGGTGCCCGCCTACTGGACGTCGGTGGGGGCCCAGGGTTTTTTGCCGACGCATTCGAAGGCGCTGGGGCGACCTACTTCGCGCTGGACGCGGATGCGGGCGAAATGAGACTGCATGGTCGCCGACCTGGCCCGCGAACTGTGCAGGGCTCGGGCCTGGCACTGCCGTTCGGTGGGGACACCATGGATATCGCATATTCCTCCAACGTCTTGGAGCATGTCGCTGAACCGTGGCAGCTGGCCAGCGAGATGGTGAGAGTGACGCGACCGGGCGGAATGATCTTCATTTCCTACACCTTGTGGTGGGGCCCGTGGGGCGGACACGAAACTTCGCCATTTCACTATGTGGGCGGAGATCGAGCAGCCCAAAGATACCTGCGGAAGCACGGGCACCAACCGAAGAACAGATTCGGAGAGTCTTTGTTTCCCATCACGGCTGCCGCGGGTTTCGAGTGGGTCAGAGGTTGTCAGAAGGCTGAATTGATCGCGGCATTCCCGAGATATCTGCCTTCATGGGCGGGAGCTCTAGTGCGGGTGCCGTATCTGCGAGAAATCTTCACGTGGAATCTTGTGCTCGTACTTCGTAAGTCGGACGCATGACAACGGATGACTCACTAGTTCGTCGCTTCCGCGTGGGAGCGGTGTGTGTCGTGTTAGCGGTGCTCCCCTTCCTATCCGACCCGGGTCGAATAGCCGCGGATACGAAAATCGATCTCACTGCGGACCCTTGGGTATTCCTTGGCAAGTCGCTATCGCTATGGGAACCGTTGGGATTCTTTGGCCAACTTCAAAATCAAGCGTATGGATATCTCTTCCCGATGGGACCATTCTTCGCCGCGGGAGAGAGCCTTGGTATCCCAGCATGGGCGATTCAACGCACGTGGTGGTCCCTGCTGTTGGTCGCGGCATTTCTGGGTGTGTATGTGTTGTCCGGACTCTTAGGAGTCGCATCACCAATTGCTCGTGTTCTTGCGGGTCTTGCGTATGCACTTGCACCGCGGATGGTCACCGAACTCGGGCCGGTATCTGCTGAAGTTTTGCCCTTTGCTGTCGCGCCGTGGGTGTTGATCCCTTTGATACACGCAACCACCAGAGGCTCACCACGAAGGTGGGCGGCCCTCTCCGGGATCGCCTTGCTTTTCGCCGGTGGCATTAATGCTGTAGCCGTATTGGCAATCCTTCCGCTACCGGTGTGGTGGCTCATCACGCATTTCCATCAGAAGCGAGTACGAATCTTGTCCGCGTGGTGGGCCGCAGCGGTGGCGCTTGCCACAATGTGGTGGATTCTGCCGCTTATTGTTCTAGGCCGCTATTCGCCGCCCTTTCTGGACTGGATTGAATCCGCATCCATCACTACCAAGGCCACCGACCCTGCTCGAGTGCTCGCCGGGGTAGATCAATGGGTTGCCTATGTCGCAGAGGGCGGCGGGCCTTCCTGGCCTGCCGGATGGTGGGTTGCGAACTCCGGTATCGCGATCTTGGCTGCGGCATTGCTTGCAGGTGTTGGCCTTTTGGGCATCACGCGAGCGCGGAGAATGCGTCTGTTCCTGTTCGGAGGTGTACTCATCGGCTTCGCCCTGGTGTCGTTAGGGCATGTGGGTGAGTTCTTCACCGGCGCCGGCGCTCTAGACATACAAGGCTGGCTGGACGGTGCTCTGGCCCCGCTTCGCAACACGCATAAATTCGATGTGCTCCTGCGTCTTCCCCTTGCCGTCGGTATCGGGTTTGCTGTCGCGGCCGCACAAGGCTTGCGGGTGAAAGTCATTCGCGGGACCTGTGTCTCCATGTGCGCAGCTCTTATCGCGGTGATTGCGTGGCCTGTCCTGACCGGTGGCATCACCCGCGATCGAACCTATGCTGAGATACCTGGCTACTGGGCAGAAGCAGCCGCGTGGTTGAACGCCACAGGGTCGAATGGGCGAACTTTGGTTGTTCCAGGGGCATCATTTGGAACCTACATCTGGGGCAGATCACAAGACGAGCCATTGCAGGCTCTCTCCACGAATCCGTGGGCAGTCCGCGATGCGGTGCCGTTGGCGAATGCCGGAACCATCCGTTGGCTCGACGCGGTGCAATCGCGCCTCGAGGACGGTCTTGGATCGCCGGGCTTGGCCGCGTCGCTCTCGCGCGTTGGAGTGACGCATGTGTTGGTGCGGCATGACCTTGATGCACAACGAAGTGACGCACCACCCAGTGTGTTTATTCGAAATTCTTTGGTCGCCTCTGGCGGGTTCACGTTGGTTGCTTCATTCGGTCTCCAGTTGACTCCCTATCGCGTCAGCGGCCGGGTCGCCCGCCATGGCCTAGATCGAGCCATGCCCGCGATCGAGATCTGGAGCGTCGTTGCTGATGGTCTAGATCCAAGAGTCACGCTGCGCGACGCCAGGAACGTACTCTCCGTTTCTGGTGCAAGTGAGTCAGTGCTGGACCTGATCGACGCCAATGTTGCGGGCAGTCTGCCAATTGTGATGTCGATGGATCCATTGCCCCCGAGCCTCACTGTTGTGAAAGCCGTGACTGACGGCTTTCGCAATCTGGAAGTCTCTTTCGGCTCAACCCGCCATAACCGTAGTGAGACTCTTGCTGAGGGTGAAAGCTACGTGAGTTCCGCGCGCGTGACTGACTACCTGCCGGCGAAAGGCAGTAAGGCTCAGACTTGGGCGACATATTCGGGAGGCAAGACTTCAGCCTCGAGCAGTGCTTCATCGCCGGAGAATTGGGGAGGGGCGTTTCCTGATCGTGCCCCGTACGCAGCGGTAGATGCTGATGCAGAGACGTCATGGATGGCCGGCGTCCCAGCGCAGATCGGGCAGTGGTGGCAGATTGACTTCGAGCGCGATATCGATCTGGGATCGGTTCGCATCGGTTGGCCGGCCGCTGAAGGGGGACCGCTTGCGCAGTCGGTGGTCCTCGCCACCGACGCAGGTGCATTCACCTTCGATGTAGTGGCGACAGGAAAAGCACAAAGTTTCTCTGTACCCGGTGTGACGCGGAGTCTTCGCGTGACGTTAGCGGGCGTTCGAGATGGAGCTGTCGGGGAATTCGGCATCAGCGACATCGCCATTCCGCACGTAAGTGTGCAGCGAACCTTGGTTACGTCTGGCGAAATGGATGGCGGACCGGGCGTGTTCTCTACCGCCAGAGGTGCACATCCTGGCTGCGTGCGGGTGAAGCGTGTCTTCGTGTGCGCAGAAGCAATGCGCACGTACAGCGAAGACCTAGGGATTCATCGGACGTTCAACGTGGGCTCACCTATGGAAGCGCGCATCATGTTGACCGGACGCTGGCTTGGCGGGCCCGAACTAAACGCCGCCTTTCCTAGCGGCAGCATCTCGGCCACGTCGGATTCGGTTTCGGTTGTCGATCCAGCAGCCCGCCCAGAAGCAGCGGTAGATGGCGATGCAGCCACCGCGTGGATTGCGTCCGCAAGCGACCCACATCCCACCTTGCTCCTCACCCTGCCTAGCCCTCGGCGAATCTCAGGGCTCCGCATCGCTGTCAGCCCGAATGCGGTGGTGTCCAGGCCCTTGACAGTGACTGTCGTCGCAGACGGTCGCACCACTACATCGGTCATTGGAATTGATGGGACAGTGCATTTCGTTCCGGTGGTCACAGATCGAGTGCTGATCCGCGTGGAGAACTCTTCTGCTGTCAGGACTTTGGATTCATCGGGGGGCAGTGTCCCCATTCCCGTAGGCATTTCGGAAGTGATGATTCTTGGTGACTCGCCACATACTGACATAGCTGAGAGCCAAGTCGCGTTTCCGTGTGGCTCCGGCCCGGACCTCTTCATCGACGGAGCGCTCTATCCCACGAAGGTCGCCGCCAAAGTCCGCGAAATCGTGGCCAACGACGAAGTCACTGTGTTGGTTTGCGGTACGTCTACTGTCGCCTTGTCGACGGGCAGTCACACGATTGATGTTGCGCCTTCCGGAGTCGTCACTCCCACTCGCATCTCTTTCGCCCCTGTCACAGGCGCTCCACTCGTCGCAGACCCGACTTCACCAAAGATCCTTGGGTGGGGTTCGACCTCTCGCGTCGTCGAAGTGCCGGAGAATTCGAGCTCCTACCTGCTGGAGACGTCGGAGAACTTCAACCGAGGCTGGGAGGCACGCGCGGGCGATGTCATTCTCACTCCAGTTCAGGTTGACGGCTGGCGACAGGCGTGGCTACTCCCCGCGGGAATAGCCGGCGAAGTTTCACTGAGTTTCACGCCGCAAGCGGTATTTGAGGGGGGACTCCTCTTTGGTGTTCTGGCGGTGTTGTTGCTGATCGCGCTTGCCGCCCTACGTGCTCGCGCGTCCGCGCCGTCCTTGAACAACCACACACCGACTCCGGTGTGGGCTCCTCCCACCATGCTGTCGATTGCTGCACTGTTGGTTGGAGGAGTCTGGCTGTGCTTCACGGCGCTGCTCGTCTTGGTAACTGTTTCTGCGAGCCCACGTGCCTGGGGTGTCCGCGTGCAGGCGGGCGTAATCGGCCTCGGTGTCGTGATCGCAGGAGCGGCCATCTGGCAGGGCTGGGTCACACTCGCAACGAGCGGAACTATCTGCGCCTTATCGGCTGCTCTGTGGACGCCAGCGATGAGTGAGCTTTTGCACAGGGCGTTCAAGCGCACGCCATGACACTGTCGCTAGTGCCATAGCGATAATCGCTGTACTCACCCAAAGCACAAAGAACGTGGCCCACTGCGCTTCCCACCCGAACTCATACGTCAGCACCGTCATGACCGCCATATGCCAGAGAAAGATTCCATATGACACGACGCCCACGTAGACAACGATCCGATTGGTAAGCGCGCGGCCCCACAACGATTGCTGCGCTTGAGCTCCGCCGAGGAAACCGGGGAGCAGCAAGGCAACGGCAATGACGAGGTAGAGCGCATTTTTCGTGAGAAGTGACTGAGGTGTGTGCGATGACTCGTACGCTGCCGGTCCCGCAATCGGCGTCGAGGCAAGGGCAAACAGTGCGACAGCCAGCACTAGGCACGTTGGGGTGTCCTGGGCAAGGCGTCGCACTACGGCCATCCAGCGAGGTGGATTGGGCAATGTCAATCTGCTCTGAATGACGGCAAACGCCATCCCAGCGGCGAACCAGTCCAAGTGCGCGGGAAGCCACGTCCCCGCTAGCACGAGGGTGTCCGCGAATGGCCCAATTGACAGGTAGTTGAAGCCTACGGCGATCCCTAGACAGCACGTCAGAACGATCAACTGCCTCCGTGAACTGCGTGGAGCGTCACCTCGCCCCAGGCGTCCGGCTATCCACGCGATGACGGGAAGTGCCGCGTAGAAAGCCAACTCGGTGGCAAGACTCCAGATTTGGCCGAACCCGGCCAATGGCAGATCCCGGCCGTAGATGTGTACGAGACCGAGGTACTTCACCCAGTCACTCCAGTCAGCTCTAGCGATCGGAAGTAGGAATGGCAAAAACACGAGGACCACACCGGCCATCACCCAGTAGGCGGGCAAGATTCGCCCAGTTCGGCGCAGCGCGTAGATGCTGATTTTCGGGGGATTGGCGCCGGTCATGGCAGCCAACGCCCAGGGCCGATACAGCAAAAACCCCGAAAGTAGGAAGAACAGCGTGACGCCGAAATCCATCCGAGCGACGAATGGCCCGACGCCCGGGAGCAAGATGACGCCGCTAAAGAAGCCGACGTGGGTGGTCAACACGAGGCACACCGCTAGAGCCCGGTAGCCGTCGAGAAGAGGGAAACGGGCGTGATCTGTCACGAGCGGTCCCTTCCCTATGGTGATTGCTATGGCGAACCTACGTGCAGATGGTCGCCGAATGGTCTAACGTCCATGACCAAGGCGAAAAGTCGCCTAGAAGGCGGTGCGGAAATGGCAAAGGTCTTCTCGATCATTTGTGTCGGGTTGGGCGCGCTTTTGATCGTGCTTGCGGCAATGCTGAAGTTCTATGCGGTCCCCGCGCTAGCTAAGGCGCCGTTGTCGCCCGGGCAGAGCAATGGCGGGGTGTCGATCACCCATCAGGCTGGTGTGGCGGCAAAACTCTTCGACCCCACGACCCTCAAGGAGCGCACAGACGTGCCGCTCATGGTCACGCGCTACACCAAAGGTGACGTGGCTGGATCCCAGGCCCCCGATGCTAAATCAGGTGACTATGCGATTTGGGACTCGTTCTCGCGCGTGGAAGACAACCAAGGCGTCATTGTGACTGCGTCCACCGAGCGGTATGCCTTCAATCGGGTGACGTCCGAGATTGCCAACTGCTGCGGCGGCAACGTCGACGGCGACGAGGTCACCTTCTCAGGCATCGTGCCGCTCAAGTTCCCGATGTTCACTCAAGCACAGGACTACCCGTACTTCGACTCGTCCACCAAGAAGCCGATGAACATGGCCTATAGCGGACCCGACACCATCGACGGAGTCGCCACCTACAAGTTCGTGGGGACGGTTGAGGCGACTCAGATTGGCGTGCTGGAGGTTCCAGGGGACTTGGTGGGTTCGCCTGACCCGGCTTATTCAGCCCCGCGTTTCTACTCCTTGCGTCTGACCCTTCAGGTGGAACCGACCACAGGTGCCATCCTGCTCGGTAGCGCAGAGCAGCTTCAGACTCTGCGTGGGCCAGACGGCGCTGACCATGTGACCTTGATCCAGGGCACGATCACCAGCACCCCCGACGACGTGCAGGCGACCGTAGATGTGGTCAAGCCTCAGGTAGCGCTACTAGGGCTGTTGAACGCCGTGGTGCCCATCGCGGGGCTAGTTCTGGGGCTCATCTTGCTCGCCGTGGGGATCCTGCTGGCGTTTGTGGGTCGCCGGAAGGCGGCCAGAGGGCCCAGCACGGTTAATCTCGCCAAGGAGTAGCCGGACCCGAGTTCCTACTCCCGGGGGCGGGTGCCGTATTCTTCAAGGCGCCCTTGGCCTGCGTTTCTTTCAGACCGAGCAGAGACACGCTGTCTCACACCTTGGCTTCCGAGGTGTGACACGAAGGACTGGGGCTATTTTCCTACGATTGGCCCATTCCTTCTCATGACGTCCACTACCGAGTCCCTTACGCCCCAGGTTGCCATTAACGACATTGGCAGCAGTGAAGACTTCCTCGCGGCGATCGATTTGACCATCAAGTACTTCAATGATGGCGACATTGTCGAAGGCATCGTTGTCAAGGTTGACCGGGACGAGGTCCTGCTAGATATCGGCTACAAGACCGAGGGCGTCATTCCTTCCCGCGAGTTGTCGATCAAGCACGACATCGACCCCAATGAGGTTGTCACTGTGGGTGACATCGTTGAGGCGCTCGTGCTTACCAAGGAGGACAAGGAAGGCCGCTTGATCCTGTCCAAGAAGCGCGCACAGTACGAGCGCGCATGGGGCACCATCGAGCGCATCAAGGAAGAAGATGGCGTCGTCGAGGGTGACGTCATCGAGGTTGTCAAGGGCGGCCTGATTATTGACATTGGTCTGCGCGGCTTCCTCCCGGCCTCACTCGTGGAGATGCGTCGCGTACGCGATCTGCAGCCCTATGTCGGCAAGCGCCTCGAAGCCAAGATCATCGAGCTGGACAAGAATCGCAACAACGTTGTTCTCTCTCGCCGTGCTTGGCTTGAGCAGACTCAAAGCGAAGTCCGCACCACATTCCTTAACCAGTTGCTCAAGGGTCAGATCCGCAACGGTGTCGTGTCCTCCATCGTCAACTTCGGCGCTTTCGTCGATCTGGGCGGTGTCGATGGGCTCGTGCACGTGTCAGAACTTTCGTGGAAGCACATCGACCACCCCTCAGAGGTTGTCGAGGTAGGCATGGAGGTCACGGTCGAGGTTCTCGATGTCGACATGGACCGCGAGCGCGTGTCGTTGTCTCTCAAGGCCACTCAGGAAGACCCGTGGCAGCACTTTGCTCGCACCCATCAGATCGGTCAGGTTGTCCCCGGCGCCGTCACCAAGCTCGTGCCATTTGGTGCGTTTGTGCGCGTCGAAGAGGGCATCGAAGGACTGGTGCACATCTCCGAGCTTGCCGAGCGTCACGTGGAGATGCCCGAGCAGGTTGTACAGGTCGGCAACGAGATCTTCGTCAAGGTCATCGACATCGACCTCGAGCGCCGTCGCATCTCGCTCTCGCTTAAGCAGGCCAATGAGGGCTCTGGCGCCTCCACCGGCGACGAGGAGTTCAACCCCTACCTCTACGGCATGGCGCCCGCATTCGACGACCACGGCAACTACATCGGGCCCGAGGGATTCGATCCCGAGACCGGCGAGTGGAAGCCTGGCTTTGAGGACCAGCGGTCCGCGTGGGAGCGCGAATACGCAGATGCTCACGAGCGTTGGGTCGCACATCGCCGTCAGGCAGATGACGCCCGCACTGCCGATCAAGCGGCCGCAATCGAAACCGGCGATGGCTTGTCGTCTTACTCTTCAGATAGTGCCGATTCGTCAGGGACCTTGGCTTCAGACGAGGCACTTCAGGCGCTGCGTGACAAGTTGACAGGCGACGAGTCCTGAAAGTCGCCCTTACCGGCGGAATTGGGTCAGGAAAGAGCGAGGTAGCTCGCCTGCTGGCTCTGCATGGGGCTGTAGTCATCGATGCCGACGTGCTCGCTCGCGAAGTTGTTGGACCGGGAACACCCGGTCTGACGGCCGTGCGCGAGGCGTTCGGCGAAGGTGTCCTTTCTTCAGATGGATCCTTGGATCGTGGCGCATTAGCGGCGATTGTCTTCTCGGATTCGCAGGCGCTTGCCCTACTCAATGCGATCACTCATCCGCTCATCGCTCAGCGGTCTTCGGCGCTCTTGGCCGCAGCACCCGAAGGTGCCGTGGTGGTCTACGAGATTCCGCTCCTGGCCGAATCGGGCCGAGTGGGGGAGTGGGACTTGGTGGTCGTCGTAGATGCTCCCGACGAGGTTCGTGTGGCGCGTCTGGTGGCTCGTGGGCTCAGCGAAGCGGATGCCCGTAGCCGAATGGCTGCGCAGGCCGATCGAGAGTCGCGCCTTGCGCTGGCAGATGTCGTCGTAGACAACAGTGCAGGGCCCGACGAACTTGCTGCTGCGGTCGACTCGCTATGGGACCGTCTCGTCGTAGGGTGATGGCATGACGCGACCCGTGACCGACCTTGAGCGGCGCGTCGCTCCCTTCGAGGTGATCTCGGACTTTGTACCTGCCGGCGACCAGCCCACCGCTATCGCAGATATCTGTCGGCGGATTCGTGCTGGCGAGCAGGACATTGTGTTGTTGGGCGCCACCGGCACCGGAAAGAGCGCAACAACGGCCTGGGTAGTGGAGCAACTGCAGAGGCCGACGCTCGTCATGGCGCCCAATAAGACCCTAGCCGCTCAGCTTGCCCAAGAGTTTCGCGAGTTGCTCCCGAATAATGCGGTCGAGTACTTCGTCTCCTACTACGACTATTACCAGCCGGAGGCTTACGTCCCGCAGACGGATACCTACATCGAAAAGGACTCATCGATCAACGAAGAGGTCGAGCGACTTCGGCACTCGGCTACGAATTCGCTGTTGACCCGTCGCGATGTCATCGTGGTTGCGACAGTATCTGCGATCTATGGTCTGGGCACCCCGCAGGAATACGTCGACCGCATGGTGCGACTTCGAGTGGGGCAAGAGACTGACCGTGACTCGCTGCTGCGCATGTTCGTGGACATCCAATACACGCGCAATGACATTGCTTTCACTCGCGGCACGTTCCGAGTGCGCGGTGACACGGTGGAGATTTTCCCGGTCTACGAGCAGCACCCAGTGCGCATCGAGTTCTTCGGCGATGACATCGAACGTCTGATGACGCTACATCCGCTCACTGGGGAGATTCTCAGCGATGAGCCTGAGCTTTATGTCTTTCCAGCCACCCACTATGTAGCCGGACCGGAGCGCATGAATCGGGCCATCGGTGAGATTGAAGAAGAGCTTGCATCTCGCCTCGCCGAGATGGAGGGACAGGGCAGACTGCTCGAGGCCCAACGCCTCCGCATGCGCACCACCTTCGATATCGAGATGATGCGCCAAATCGGATCCTGTTCCGGCATTGAGAACTATTCGAGACAAATCGACGGCCGAGCCGCGGGCACACCGCCGAACTGCCTGCTGGACTACTTCCCCGAGGACTTTCTCCTCGTCATCGACGAATCACATGTTTCTGTGCCCCAAATCGGCGGCATGTACGAAGGCGATATGAGCCGGAAGCGAACCTTGGTCGAGCACGGATTTCGATTGCCGAGCGCCATGGATAACCGGCCGCTGCGGTTTAAGGAGTTCGAGGAGCGGGTGGGTCAGACCATCTACCTATCTGCGACACCGGGTTCCTACGAACTTACCAAGGTTCAAGGTGATGTCGTGGAGCAAGTCATTCGCCCCACAGGACTAGTGGACCCCCAGATCGTGGTGAAGCCCACGAAGGGGCAAATCGACGATCTGCTCGCAGAGATTCGGCTGAGGGAAACCGCGCGCGAGCGCGTGTTGGTGACCACATTGACCAAACGGATGGCCGAAGACCTCACCGACTATCTTCTCGACAAGGGCGTTCGGGTGCGCTATCTGCACTCGGAGGTAGACACCCTTAGACGAGTTGAGCTCCTCCGTGAATTGCGGATGGGGGAGTACGACGTGCTGGTGGGCATCAACCTCCTCCGCGAGGGCCTCGATCTCCCTGAGGTGTCGCTTGTGGCCATTCTGGACGCTGACAAGGAGGGCTTCCTTAGATCCGAGACCTCCCTCATTCAGACCATCGGCCGCGCGGCACGCAATGTCAGCGGCCAGGTGCATATGTACGCAGACAAGGTCACCGACTCGATGCAGCGAGCCATCGACGAGACCACACGTCGTAGAGAAAAGCAGGTCGCTTACAACACTGAACGAGGCTTGGATCCGCAGCCGCTGCGCAAGAAGATCGCGGATATCACCGAACTGCTTGCACGCGAAGACGCGGATACCCAGGCGCTTCTCGGCGCGGCGGCCTTCGAGCCTCGTAAATTGCGAACGAAGGGTGCGGCTGCCGCGGCCGATCTCGAAATGCTCATCACCGAGCTCACTGAGCAGATGCATGGGGCAGCAGGTGAACTTCAGTTCGAACTGGCCGCGCGATTGCGTGACGAGGTGTCAGATCTCAAGCGCGAGCTGCGACAGATGCGAGAAGCGGGGCACGCATGAACGTCCCGGCGTGGTTATGGATAGCGACGGTCATTGGCCTGTGCGCTGTCATTGTCGTTGACCTCATTGTTGTTGATCGACGTCCTCGTGAATTCACCAGCAAGGATGCAGCGCGTTGGGTGATTTTCTATGTCGTCTTAGCCGCTCTCTTCGCCGTATTCCTGTTTTTCTGGGCGGGCGGGACATACGCGGGTCAGTTCGTCGCGGGTTACCTCACCGAGTATTCCCTGAGTGTCGACAACCTTTTCGTCTTTATGGTGTTGATGGCGTCGTTCCAAGTGCCGAAGGAACTTCAGCATCGCGTCTTGCTCGTCGGAGTTGTGATCGCGCTAGTCCTCCGAGCTGTTCTCATTGTTATCGGTGCGGAGGCGCTGCATCGATTTGCTGTCACCTTCTTCCTCTTCTCCGGATTTCTCATCTTTACCGCATGGAAGGTCTGGCGCTCTCACGATGCGACGCCGGATCCTGAGGGCAATGCCTTAGTGCGGTGGATTAGTAGGCATGTGCCGATGACACGTAACTACCACGGCACCCATTTCATGATTAACATCGAAGGCCAGCGCACCTATACGCCCTTGATTTTGGTGATGATCGCGATCGGCACTACTGATCTGCTTTTCGCGGTCGATTCCATCCCCGCGGTCTTTGGTCTCACGCAGGAGGCATACATCGTCTTCGCGGCAAATGCATTCGCGCTCATGGGTCTGCGCCAGTTGTACTTCCTACTGCGCGGGTTGATCAGCAAGCTGATCTACCTCAATAGGGGTCTCGCTTTCATTCTGCTCTTCATCGGCTTGAAGATGCTTCTGGAGGCGATCAACGCGACGTTCAACACTGGCCTGTGGCAGGTGCCTACGTGGTTGTCGCTCGTCGTGATCGTGGGGGCTCTCACGATCACGGCGGTAACAAGCCTCGTTGCGGTAAAACGGAATCCGGCTCTGGCGATGAACATTGACAACGCGGCGTAATTGGGCGGCTCGAAGATAACCTGTAGTCAACGAAATCCTGAGGAGGCCCCATGAAGCGCAACAGTGTGATCCGTAGGTGTCTGGCTGGAGTACTTGTTGCCGGTCTAGGCGTGGCCTCATTGACCACCTCTGCGGCGGCTGCACCAACGGGTAAGGGACAGGGCGCTGCGGTATTCGTGAAAAAGATCGATAACGCACGCACACTCGGTCGGGTTGGCGAATCTGTATTCAATCCGCCACCCATCATCACTATTGGCCCTTTCTCCGCTGGTGCATTCTTCGTGACATTCTCGTCGCGAGTGGATACAACCAATGTCACAGGTGACCAAGTCGACATTCAATGCAGGATCGTTGCTGATCGCGGGCGGGTAAATCTTCTACAGCCGAAATTTCGCCTGGCCAGAGCCTCATACCTACCGCTGACGGCCTTTGCGGCGTTCACCACTTCGGGCGCGGGACCAATTGCCGTGAAGTGCTCGGCGAGCGACGCGGGCACCCCGGTTGTGACGCAGGTTGTTATCGACTCGATGCAGTTGATGGTGCAGCGCGTGTCTACGGTTCTCGCCAGCTGATTTACCAGCCGCGAGATCGCCACTCAGCCAGGTGCGGTCGTTCGGCTCCGAGGATTGTGTCGCCCCCGTGACCGGGATAAATCCACGTTTCATCGGGTAGTCGATCGAAGAGCTTTTCCTCCACGCCGTCCAGCAACGACTCGAAGCGGACAGGGTCATCTTTGGTGTTCCCCACTCCGCCGGGGAAGAGGCAATCGCCGGTGAACAGATGCGGGGGGCCGTCGGGATCGTCGAACAGCAAGGCGATCGAGCCGTCGGTGTGTCCAATAAGGTGAATCGCCTCGAGGTCGATGGCACCAAAAGACAGATGCTCGCCGTCGGCCAAGGTGATGTCGGTGGCGACGGGGATGTCGGCCGCATCGATGGCATGCGCGACCGTCATCGCTCCCGTCGCTTCCACGACCTCTGCGAGTGCCTGCCAGTGGTCTTTGTGGCTATGCGTCGTGATGACGAACTGCAGGCCTGTGGGTCCAATCAGCGCGAGTAGGCGATCAGGCTCGGCCGCCGCATCAATGAGCGCCTGCGCTCCAGTAGCGGTGCACCGCAATAGGTAGGAGTTGTTGTTGTAGGGCCCAACGGCCAATTTGGAGATCACCAGGCCCGGAAGCTCTCGAACCGCTGCTGCGCCGCCTACCGTGACCTCGCCGGAATATGTCATGCGTGAGAGGTTAGCCTGAGAGAACACCAGAGCGGAGGCGTATGGACCGGCTGATCGTCCGTGGGGCACGGGAGCACAATCTCAAGAACGTCTCCTTGGACCTGCCCCGCGATGCACTCATCGTCTTCACCGGGCTATCCGGCTCAGGTAAGTCCTCGCTGGCCTTCGACACGATCTTTGCCGAGGGACAGCGCCGCTACGTCGAGAGTTTGTCGTCATATGCGCGACAGTTTCTCGGCCAAATGGATAAGCCGGATGTTGACTTTATTGAGGGTCTGTCGCCTGCCGTCTCGATTGATCAGAAGTCCACCTCCCGCAACCCACGATCCACTGTAGGCACCGTGACTGAGGTCTACGACTACCTCCGCCTGCTCTACGCGCGCATCGGGAAGCCGCATTGCCCCGATTGCGGTCGCGCCATAGCCCGGCAGACACCTCAGCAAATCGTGGATCGCGTCATGGAATTGCCCGAGGGCACCAAGTTTCAGGTTCTGGCACCTGTGGTGCGGGAGCGCAAGGGCGAATACTCTGACCTCTTCCGCACCATGCAGTCCCAAGGCTATTCGCGAGCCCGCGTCGACGGCGTCGTGTACGGCCTTGAGGAAGTGCCGACCCTCAAGAAGCAGGAAAAGCACACGATCGAAGTCGTGATCGATCGTCTGGCAGTGAAGACTTCTGCCAAGCGCCGTCTCGCGGATTCTGTCGAAACTGCCCTCCGCTTGGCGTCAGGCGTTGTCGTATTGGATTTCGTCGATCTGCCGGAGTCCGATCCTGATCGCGAGCGCATCTTCAGTGAGCACCTAGCCTGCCCCGACTGTGGTCTGTCGTTTGAGGAGCTCGAGCCACGCTCGTTCTCCTTTAACTCTCCGTTCGGAGCGTGTCCTGAGTGCAGTGGCTTGGGCACGAAGATGGAGGTTGATCCAGAGCTTGTGGTGCCTGACGGCGAACTCACAATCGCTGAGGGCGCAATGTCACCCTGGGCCGGCGGGCATGTGTCGGACTACTTCGGCCGTCTAGTTGAAGCAATGTGCGCTGAATTGGGCGTAGATGTCGATACTCCATGGCAAAGGGTCCCGCTCAAGGCGCGCAAGGCGCTGCTCTATGGTCACGCGTCCGAGATTGCGGTTCGTTATAAGAATCGATACGGCCGAACGCGCTCGTATGTGACCGAATACGAAGGCGTTATTCCGTATGTCTCGAGAAGGCATCGTGAATCTGAAAGCGATGCAAGTCGTGAACGGTTTGAAGGGTTCATGCGTGAGATCGCGTGTGAGGCTTGCAAGGGATCGCGACTGAAGCCCATCAGCCTCGCTGTCACGATCGCAGATCGAAGCATCGCTGACGTTGCGGCACTTCCGATCGGCGAAGCAGCGACCTTCTTAGGCGGCCTCAAGCTTTCGGCGCGGGACAAGCAAATTGCAGAGCGAGTGCTCAAGGAAGTGCATGAGCGGCTGGCCTTCTTGGTAGATGTTGGTCTGCACTATCTCTCCCTT